>JBKPDY010000077.1:0-36758 GCA_046728155.1 Actinomycetota bacterium | reverse complement strand
GCGCTGCGCGGCGTCGCCTCCCGCCGCCCGGCCGAGCCGGCCCGGCCGATCGCCACCGTCAGTGTCGAGCCCGCGCGCGCCCGCCGTACGGGCGTGGTGGAGCTGGATCGGGTCCTGGGCGGTGGACTGGTCCCCGGGGGGTTGGTGCTGCTCGCCGGTGAGCCAGGCGTCGGCAAATCAACCTTGCTGCTCGACGTGGCCCAGCACTGGGCCAGCGGGCCGGCCGCCGACGCCGGGCCGGCGCTCGTGGTGAGCGGCGAGGAGTCGGCGAGCCAGGTCCGGCTCCGGGCTGAGCGGATCGGCGCCCTCCACGAGCAGCTCTTCCTCGCCGCGGAGACCGACCTCGGCGCGATTCTCGGGCACGTGGACGATGTCAAGCCGGGCCTGCTCGTCGTGGACTCGGTTCAGACCGTCTCGGCCGCCGGAGTCGACGGGGTCGCCGGCGGTGTCACCCATGTGCGGGCGGTCGCTACGGCGCTGGCCTCGGTCGCGAAGCAGCGTGGCATCGTTGTGGTCCTGGTCGGGCACGTCACGAAGGACGGCCAGGTCGCGGGGCCTCGCGTGCTGGAGCACCTCGTCGACGTCGTCCTCCAGTTCGAGGGCGACAAGTTCTCCTCGCTACGTCTGCTGCGCGGGTTGAAGAACCGCTTCGGCGCAGCCGACGAGGTTGGCTGTTTCGAGATGCACGAGGCCGGGTTGAGCAGCCTGTCCGACCCATCGGGGCTCTTCCTGACCCGATACACCACGGCCGTCGCGGGCACCTGTGTCACTGCGACGATGGAGGGCCGGCGAGCACTGGTCACCGAGGTGCAGGCGTTGGTCGGAGCCGCGGCGCCGACCACCCCGCGGCGGACCGTCAGCGGCCTCGACCATGCCCGGCTCGGCCTGGTGCTGGCGGTGCTGCAGAGTCGGGCCGGATTCAAACTCGTCGACCGGGAGGTCTACGCGGCGAGCATCGGCGGCATCCGGGTCGTGGAGCCCGCCGCCGATCTGGGGCTGGCGCTCGCGATAGCCTCGTCCGCCCTCGATCTGCCGGTCGCGCCCGATCTGGTGGCGATCGGCGAGGTTGGACTCACCGGTGAGGTCCGCCGAGTCGGTGCCGTTGCCCGGCGTCTTACCGAGGCCGCCCGCCTCGGCTTCCGGCAAGCGTTGGTACCACCCGGCTGCGGTTCTTCCGCAACCGCGGGCATGACCGTCACGGAGGTCGACACGGTACAGGCGGCGCTGAGAGCCGCTGTGACGTGAGCGCGAGGATCGAGCGCCAGCGAGGCCCGCAGCTTGCGAACGGTCCTTGGCGGATGACGTGAGCGCGAGGATCGAGCGCCAGCGAGGCCCGCAGCTTGCGAACGGTCCTTGGCGGATGAGCCAGCCAGCCGGGTGACGTGGCCCGAACCGGCGTACGCGTGGGCGAATCGTAGACTGTGCGGCGTGCAGATCGACCGGGAGACCCCGTTGCGGGCGACGCTGGCGCTCGTCGCGCCCGGGACGGCACTGCGCGACGGACTTGAGCGGATCCTGCGTGGCCGCACGGGCGCGTTGATCGTGCTCGGCCACGATCGAGCCGTCGAGGCGTTGTGTACCGGCGGATTTCCGCTCGATGTCGAGTTCTCCGCGACTCGGCTGCGGGAACTGTGCAAAATGGACGGTGCCGTCGTTCTCTCCAGTGACGGCTCTCGAATCGTACGGGCAGCAGTGCATCTCATGCCCGACCCGTCGATCCCGACTGAGGAGTCGGGCACGAGGCATCGCACCGCCGAACGGGTGGCCAAACAGACCGGCCACCCGGTCATTTCGGTGAGTCAGTCGATGCGCATCATCGGGCTCTACCTCAGTGGACACCGGCACGTTATCGACGACTCGGCGGCCATCCTCTCCCGGGCGAACCAGGCGTTGGCCACGCTTGAACGGTACAAGGCGCGGTTGGACGAGGTCAGCGGTAACCTGTCGGCGCTGGAGATCGAGGATCTCGTCACCGCGCGTGACGCCGTGGCCGTCGTGCAACGGCTCGAAATGGTCCGCCGCATCGCCGACGAGATCGAGGGGTACGTCATCGAGCTCGGCACCGACGGGCGCCTCCTCGCACTCCAGCTCGATGAGTTGATGGCGGGCGTCGAGAGCGACCGCACGCTGGTCATCAGGGACTACCTACCGTCGGCCCGCAAGGTTCGGGTCCTCGACGACGCCGTCGAGGAGCTCGACCGGCTGTCCGCCGCCGAGCTGATCGACCTCGGCGCGGTCGCGAGGGCGATGGGGTACCCCGGGGCCGGTGACACCCTCGACGTGCCGGTGTCACCGCGTGGCTTCCGGTTGCTCACCAAGGTGCCCCGCCTCCCGGGGACGGTGGTCGAGCGACTGGTCGAACACTTCGGGAGCCTGCAGAAGCTGTTGGGCGCCACAGTCGAGGATCTGCAAACCGTCGAGGGCGTGGGCGATGCACGTGCTCGCGGCGTACGAGAGGGCCTGTCCCGACTCGCGGAAGCGTCCATTTTGGAGCGTTACGTCTGACCGTCAAGCCGTGATGTGCAGAATGAACGGCTCGCTCTTCTTCTGGCCCAACCGCGCTACGAGCTGGTAATCGGCCGGATCGGCCACGGTGGCGTCGCCGCAGGTCGTCGTGCCGGCTCCCGAACGGCTTCGACGGCCGTCCCAGGTCAGGGTGAAGGCGCGGGTCTGGCCGGGTGCGAGCGTCTGCACATCCTGGCTGTGATCCGTACTGCAGTCATCCGACGACCAGATGACCGTCGTGCCGCTGGCGTCGTACAGGATCAGCTCCTGTGGTGCAGCGCCGATATCGCGCGAGCAGCGGCGGTTCGAGATGTTCTTGATGGTGATCGTGAACGCGACGGAGCCACCGCGGATCACGCTCGCCGGGTTCGCCGACGCGGTCAGGCCGATCTCGTCGTCGGCGCAGGAACCGGTCTCCTGGGTCTGCGGAAGCGTGAACGCCGTCGGAGTCGGCGTGCGTGTCGGGGTCGGGCTCCGTCCGATCGTCGGATGCAGCAAGGTACTCGTCTGGGTTGGACTCTGGTGGCCGCCCGCGGCGCCGGGGTTCGCATCCGACGACGAGCCGCCGCATGCGTACGCGACGATGAGGGTAACGACCGCGAGCCCGACGAGGACGACGGCCCGCCGCCGCCAGTAGACGGCGGGGGGAAGTGGGCCAACGGTCAGCCGCATGGACCCTCACGGTAGTAGGCACGGCGAGGCCGGTCTCCGCGACGCGCCGACCGCGTCAGGCTGGAACTTCCACAGTGGACTATTCGGTCGCCGGCGCGGGTCGTGGCAGGATCGGGTCGATGGTCACGCTCGCGGAACGCGCCATTGGCTGGTACGAGGGTAACGCTCGTGACCTGCCCTGGCGCCGCCCAGGCACCAGCGCATGGGGCGTGCTGGTGAGCGAGGTGATGCTCCAGCAGACGCCGGTGGCGCGGGTCGAGCCGGTTTGGGGGCAGTGGATGAAGCGCTGGCCACGCCCGAGCGATCTGGCGACGGCGACGCCTGGGGACGCGATCCGGGCCTGGGGACGACTTGGTTATCCACGCCGGGCCCTTCGCCTGCATCGCACCGCGGTCGCGATCACGTGCTCATTCAGCGGTCGTGTCCCGGCCGAGATCGTTGATCTCGCCGGCCTGCCCGGCGTCGGCCCCTACACCGCGCGGGCGGTCGCCGTTTTCGCGTACGGCCAACGGCACCCGGTCGTCGATACCAACGTCCGGCGCCTGGTCGCGCGAGCCGTATCCGGTCTCGCCCAGGGCGGCGTCTCCACGACCGCCGGCGACCTCGCCCGCGTCACCGCCCTCCTGCCCGCCGCGCCCGCCGCGGCGGCCCGAGCGAGCGTCGCCCTGATGGAACTCGGGGCGTTGGTGTGTAGCGCCCGATTGCCGAGGTGTCGCGAGTGTCCACTCCGGCCGGTCTGCGCGTGGCACGCCACGGGTGGCGAGGCTGGCGACGGGAGCTCAACGGGTGTCCGCGTCGACGGCGTCAGACGCGCTGGTGGCGGCGCGGTCAAACCCGCACCGGGGTACGTCGGAACCGACCGGTACGTGCGCGGCTTGATGTTGGCCGTGCTGCGTGACGCCAGTACCGGCGTTTCCAGGGTCCGGCTCGACCAGACGTGGCCCGACGCCGCTCAACGCGAACGGACGCTGGAGAGCCTGCTGGCCGACGGTCTGGTCGTACGCCGAAAGGGTCGCTACGCCCTCCCGTGACAAGGCGCCGCCCTGTTCGGTGCATTGCCCGGGCGGCTGGGTCAAGTGGAGTCCCCCATAGCGGGCCTGGGACTCCCCAGGCCACACACAGGGGGCGGGTGCTTGCGCAGCCGCCCCCTGGTTCAGTCGCCCGGCGATTCAGTCGCTCGGCGCCGCCGCTGAGTCGGTGGCTCCACCCAGCTCGGCCGGGACCGCGTCCGGCACCACGATGGCCGGCTTGTCGGCGCCCCGGAATACGAGCTTGGTGTGCTCGAGGTTGACATCCTCCGCGGGGTCGCCGTCGGTATCCACCAGGACGATCTGGCCGGAGTGGACCTCGTTGAACAGGATCCGCTCGGAGAGCGCGTCCTCGATCTCCCGCTGGATCGTCCGGCGCAGCGGCCGGGCGCCCATGACCGGGTCCCAGCCCTTCTTCGCCAGCCAGAGCTTGGCATTGTCGGTCAGTTCCAGGCTCATGTCCTTGTTGCGAAGCTGGGTCTCGATCCGGGCCGTCATCAGGTCCACGATCTTGAGGATCTGGTCCTCGCGAAGCTGGTGGAACACGATCGTGTCGTCGATCCGGTTGAGGAATTCGGGCCGGAAGTGCTGCTTGAGCTCATCGTTGACCTTGTTCTTCATCCGGTCGTAGTTGGACTCCTCATCGTTGGAGCCCTGGAAGCCCAGCGACACGGCCTTGGCCACGTCCTTGGTGCCCAGGTTGGTGGTCAGGATGATCACCGTGTTCTTGAAGTCCACGATGCGCCCCTGACCATCGGTGAGGCGTCCGTCCTCCAGGATCTGGAGCAACGTGTTGAACACGTCCGGGTGGGCCTTCTCGATCTCGTCGAAGAGGACCACCGAGAACGGCCGACGGCGCACCTTCTCGGTGAGCTGGCCGCCCTCGTCGTAGCCGACGTAGCCGGGCGGGGCTCCGACGAGCCGGGACACCGTGTACCGGTCGTGGAACTCGGACATGTCCAGTTGGATCAACGCGTCCTCGCTGCCGAACAGGAACTCGGCCAGCGCCTTGGACAGCTCGCTCTTTCCGACACCGGACGGGCCGGCGAAGATGAACGAGCCGGATGGGCGCTTCGGGTCCTTCAACCCGGCACGGGTGCGCCGGATGGCCATCGATACGGCCCTGACCGCGTCCTCCTGGCCGATGATCCGCTTGTGCAGCTCGTCTTCCATCCGGAGCAGGCGCGCGGTCTCCTCCTCGGTGAGCTTGTACACCGGGATGCCGGTCCAGTTCGCGAGCACCTCGGCGATCTGCTCCTCGTCGACCTCGCTCACGACATCGAGGTCGCCGGCCTTCCACTCCTTCTCGCGCTGTGCCTTCTGGGTCAGCAGCTGCTTCTCCTTGTCGCGCAGCTGCGCGGCCCGCTCGAAGTCCTGTGCGTCGATAGCGGACTCCTTGTCCCGGCGTACCTGGGCGATCTTCTCGTCGAAGTCGCGTAGGTCGGGCGGGGCCGTCATCCGGCGGATCCGCATCCGGGCGCCGGCCTCGTCGATCAGGTCGATCGCCTTGTCGGGCAGGTAGCGGTCGGAGATGTACCTGTCGGCCAGGTTCGCTGCGGCGACGAGGGCACCGTCGGTGATCGAGATACGGTGGTGCGCCTCGTACCGGTCGCGCAGGCCCTTGAGCATCTCAATCGTGTGGGCGACGGACGGCTCGCCGACCTGGATCGGCTGGAAGCGCCGCTCGAGCGCGGCATCCTTCTCCAGGTGCTTGCGGTACTCGTCCAGCGTTGTCGCGCCGATGGTCTGCAGCTCACCGCGGGCCAGCATCGGCTTGAGAATGCTCGCCGCGTCGATCGCGCCCTCGGCCGCGCCCGCACCGACGAGCGTGTGGATCTCGTCGATGAACAGGATGATGTCGCCGCGGGTCCGGATCTCCTTGAGGACCTTCTTCAGCCGCTCCTCGAAGTCACCGCGGTACCGGGAGCCGGCGACGAGAGCGCCGAGGTCGAGCGTGTAGAGCTGCTTGTCCTTGAGCGTCTCGGGCACCTCGCCCTTGACGATCATCTGGGCCAGACCCTCGACGACAGTCGTCTTTCCGACACCGGGCTCGCCGATCAGGACCGGGTTGTTCTTGGTCCGTCGGGAGAGCACCTGCATCACCCGCTCGATCTCCTTCTCCCTCCCGATCACCGGGTCCAGCTTGCCCTCGCGCGCCGACTGCGTGAGGTTGCGCCCGAACTGGTCCAGCACGAGGCTGGTCGATGGCGCGGCCTCGCCCGAGGCGCCCGCCCCGGCAGCGGCCGGCTCCTTGCCGCCCTGGTAACCGGAGAGGAGCTGGATCACCTGCTGGCGTACCCGGTTCAGATCGGCGCCCAGCTTGACCAGGACCTGAGCGGCTACACCCTCACCCTCCCGGATCAAGCCCAAGAGGATGTGCTCGGTCCCGATGTAGTTGTGCCCCAGTTGCAACGCCTCACGCAGGGACAACTCGAGCACCTTCTTGGCCCGCGGCGTAAACGGGATGTGCCCGCTCGGCGCCTGCTGACCCTGGCCGATGATCTCCTCGACCTGCTGGCGAACGCCCTCGAGGGAGATTCCCAGGCTCTCCAGAGCCTTCGCGGCCACGCCCTCACCCTCGTGGATCAGGCCGAGCAGGATGTGCTCCGTCCCGATGTAGTTGTGGTTGAGCATCCTGGCCTCTTCCTGCGCCAGGACCACCACGCGCCGAGCTCGGTCGGTGAACCTCTCGAACATTCCCTCGTGCTCCTCACTGCACCGCGGTCGCGTCGGCCGCGCCTTGCGGGCCTTGGATGCCTCCAACTCTATCGCCGACGCCCGACCCGGCCGCGAGCTCCGTTGGGTACGCGTTGCTCATCACGGTCGGAATCGGATCGCCGAGCGCGACAAAAAATCGCCCACAAGCCTACAAAGGCCGTCGAGGAGGTCGGTCGAGACGCGCCCACAGTTGATCGGGCAGAGCAGTACGCGCAGAGCGAAATGAGGGTTCGCGTTGATCGGAGGCCGCCTGGTTCCCCTGGGAAAGGATCAGCGGCCGGCCTCCCGGTGGTACTGGTCGACGATCTCCTGCTTGATCCGCCCACGCGGGGCGACCGGCAGGCCCTTGCGCCGAGCCCATGCGCGGATCGCCTTGTTCTGGTCGCGCTCGCCGGCCACGGCTCCACGGGCGCGCCCGCCGCGGGCCGGGGTCGAGCTGCGGCCGGTCACTCGCGTGCCGACTTCCAGATAGGGCGCGAGAACGGAGCGCAGCTTCGTGGCGTTCTTTGTCGACAGGTCGATCTCGTATGAAAGACCGTCGAGCTCGAACTTCACGGTCTCGTGCGCCTCTCCGCCGTCGAGGTCGTCGATGAGCTTGGTGAAAACTTCCTTGGCCACCCGACAGATTCCCTTCTTCGCGCAAGCTCGCCTTTCAGGGGTGCGCAAACTTTAACGCATATCGGGCCGACGAGCGCCCCGACGGGCATATTTCTGAGAGAGGTCGCGCAGAGTGACGCTTGCCCTACCGATAACGCGAAATTGGACTCTGCGACTGAATCCGCGGAGGATGCCACATGGGTCTCGGCCGGGCTTCAATTCAGGCGGGGCGGCGCATTCTCGCCACCAGCCCCTTTGAATGGCGAACCCTGACCGCGACGGCGGCCGGCAGCGCCCTGGCCAGCCGACCTGATCGACCCCTTGAACAATGCGACCACAGTGGCCACCGGCGCGCCATTTGGCGCCCTCGACGCGGTGACGGATGCTGTCCTGAATGGGTGGCATTGGTCACAATTCGGGCCGCATGACTTCACGCCCCGATTGCGGGCTGCGGGAATGGCCGGCAGGGCGAGTCTTGATGCCGGCGGGCATCGGGTCTTTGGTCAGTACGCGTAGCTGCAGTCGGCCGCGAGTTGCGGGCATACGGTGGCCCGATGGAATCAATGAGCCCGCAGCGGCGACACCAACGGGCTTCCTCATTCGGCCCGGCAGCCGATCTCTACGACCGCATCCGTCCCACCTACCCCAGTGAAGCTGTTGCCTGGGCAATCGCCCCTCTCGGGCCCGGTCGGTGGCAAGTGGCCGATATCGGCGCCGGAACCGGGATCCTGACGCGGGTGATCCTCGGTCTGGGCCAGGATGTCGTTGCGGTCGAGCCCGACATGCTGATGCGGGAGCGGCTGAAGGCGACCACGCCAGGAGTGGAGGTGGTGCCCGGTACCGCCGAGGAGCTGCCGTTCGATGATCGAGATCTCGATGCGGCCGTAGCTGGACAGGCGTACCACTGGTTCGACCCGGAGCGGGCGAACGCTGAGCTGGCCCGGGTCATCCGGTCGGGCGGGACCTTCGCGGCGATCTGGAACGAACGCGACGAGTCCCGGAATTGGGTTTCAGCGTATTCCCGGATCGTCGAGGGGGATCGTGGGCCTTCGGACATGGGAGCCGAGGGCGGCCGCGGAATTGACTTCGGGGACCGATTCACGCGGGTCGAGTTGGGTGTCTACCACCACGCCGTGCCGACCAGCCTTGACGGCCTGGTAGCGCTGCTACACACCCGGTCGTACTACCTCACCGCGACCCCGGAACGGCAGGGCGAGCTCGAGGGAGC
The DNA here is from genome assembly GCA_046728155.1 of Actinomycetota bacterium. GTDB lineage: Bacteria > Actinomycetota > Actinomycetes > Mycobacteriales > Micromonosporaceae > CAWDLX01. The sequence continues at coordinate 28,010 of JBKPDY010000077.1, read as the reverse complement.
GGTTCGGGAGTTGGCCAGAAGCCATCCGGATCTGGCCGGGCGGGCAGGGTTCCTCCTCCCGTACCTGACCCGCGTGTTCCGCGCGGTACGCCGTTGAGGCCATCGTGGCGGTCATCATCGGGTCACGTCGGCATGGCCGAGCCGGTCGGACGACGCCGCCTCGAACTGGCTCAGCGGCTGGTTCCCGTTGACCGGTGGACCGTGGTAACCCGGATCGAAGGAGAGCCCGAGCTCGTCGCCGTTCGGAGCGAACCGGTGCCACCCGCCGTCGGGCGGGTAGGTCGGGATGATGTAGCCGCCGAGCAGCATCGGTGACGAGACGATCTCCAGGCCCGCCATGGACGTCCACACCACGCGGTCGGGTGCTATGACCTCTACACCCAGCGCCCGGGCCAGTTTCGCCGCGGGCGAGCCGTCGCCCCCGAAGGCCGTGTCGCAGGAGAGGAGCTTGACGCCGGCTCCTTCCGGCAGATCGAGGACGCCGTCGGCGTACAGTTCACGCAGCGACCGGGCGAACTGCTCCGGTGTGAGCCGGTGCCCGTCAATGTAAAAGCCGTCCGTAGCACCATGGAGGTCGAGCGTGACGTAGCCGGGCGTCGGTTCCACGGCGCGGGCGAAGTCCCGCGTCGAGTCACCGTCGGCGTAGAACGCCAGGCCGGCGTCTGTCGCGAAGACGTTGCCATAGACGAGATCGTGCACCTCCTCGTCGGCGAGCTGCGGGAACGGTCCCGGCCCTGGCGCGGACGCGACCTCCCCGGCGACACGGGTATCCGATGTGGAGACTCGAACGGCGTCGGCTGCCGACACCGGCGCAGGACCGTCGCCGTGGCGCCAGGGGATAACCGAACTTGAAGCGGCCGGGGACGCCGGCATCTCGCCGGTCGGACCCCTGTCGGGAGGTGCTAGCGCCGCCGCCTCGCCGGTCCGACCCGCGTCGGGATGTTCCACCGCCGCCGGTCGAGGCGGCGACTGCTCGTCCGGCGATGCCTCGGATGTCAATGTCGCATGGCTTTCGGTGCTGCCGGCGTGCCCGAAGCCGGACGGGCTTGCCGATGCCGGACCACCGGCGGTCGCCGGTGGCGCGGCACCCTCTGGCGTGGCGACGACCTCCCTCGGCGGGTCTGACCCGGCAAGAGTGGCCAGGTGCGCGAATCCCGTTGTGTTGTCCGGACCAGCCGTGCGGTCAGATGGCCCTAGGACGGCCACGGGCTCGACGACCCGCGCCCCGGCACGTGGCGTTGTGTCGGCGTGCGCTCTGTCGAGCGCGATCGCCGCCGACGCGTCCGTCGGCCGCCGCGTCATGTCCTGGTCATCGGGGATGGTCGACCGGGCCAGAACCGTACCGTCCGGAGCGCTCAGCTCGCGCCGCTCACTGAGACCAGCCAGGCCGTCCACAGTGGACTCCTCGAACCGGTCGAGTCCCGTGACGGACACCCGGACATGTGAATCGGCGGCCTCGAGCCGACCGTGGACGCCGTCCGGAACGCCTTGCGCCAGGCCGGACGAGAGGGATAACAGGAAGTCCTTCCCGGTGGGAACGTCGCCATGGATGGCCGCGCTGGTCCCGGTGCCCGAGGCGCCGGCGACACCGGCGACGATCGTCCGTCCGGTGAGCGTCCGGAGGAGCCTCGGTGCGGCTTTCCCGGCGAGGCCGAACGTCCCGGCGTTGACGACACCGTAGATTGCTCCGTCCTCGGCGGCGCGTCCGGTCTTGGCCCAGTCCCAGCGTCTCCGGTGGCCGGCGAGCAGCTGAATCCCCTGGCCGAGAGCGTCCAGGCCGAGGGAGTACATCTCGGCCACAACTACCGAGGCGATCAGTCGGGTGAGGACAGCGCGGATCGTCGTCTGAGCGGTCGCGACGGCTATCGGGATCCCGCCGGCGGAGAGCCCGCCGGCGAAGAGCAGCGCAACCAGGACGGCGAGGGTACCGGCGAGGAGCGCCAACGCACCGATGAACTCGTACTTGGCGTACTCGACTTCGACGGCCGCATGCTCACAGGCGTTGGCCATCTGATCGCAGGCCCGCGCGAGTTGGTCGAGGAACCCGGAGTCGGGCCGGGCCACTTGCTGCCATACGGATTGGAATGCCGCTCCCGATTCTCCGCCGAGAGCTCTGTCGACTCGTCCTCCGACCGGTGCGCTTTCGCCCTGCACCGCCCGGGCACCACCGGCAGCCGTTCGCCACGCCTGGGCACAACGGCGCAGCGCGTCCTCGTCGGCTTGCGGGAACTCAAATCCAACGATGTACTTAGCTTCGTCGAGATATGACGGCAGGGTGAGGGTCACGGCTGGGTAGTCCCGGTCTCAGTTCGCGACCAGGGCCCAGCGGGCGTCGACCGCACGAGCGGCGTCCGCCTCGCTGATCTCGACGAGTTCGTGCCACGGCAGCGTCCAGTCGCCGGCGCACCGGCGCCACCGAAGATCGGTGTCGAGTACATCGGGCCTGGAAAGCGAGTCCCATCGGCGGAACAGCGCACCCGAGACATGGGTGAAATACCTGGCAACCGTGGGCCGAAGGGGGACGGCCGGTCGCTGGGCGAGAATGCCGGCCTGCTGTGCACGAACGCCGGCCTGCCGCACCACATCCTCGGCCACCGCGCCGGGCAGGATGCACGCCTGTTCCTCGATGTGGCAGAGCAACTCCAGCTCCGGGGCGACGCCGCGGGTGTCCAGGTAGTAGGCGGACGCCTCGCACCACACCCAGACTCCATCGGTCCGAAAGCTGAGCGGCACTCTTGGCACCGCATCAGCGGCGAGCGGATCGGGCATGCGCCCCGTCGCTCGGAGCACCATCGGAGCCTGCGAAAGATAACCGACGAGCCGCATACGCCGTTCGGGCTCCACGATGCGGGCACGGACGGGCGAGAACAGGGGCCCTCCTGAAGGTCCTATGGAATCGAATACGCGTGCCGGACGTGGCCCGTCGCCTGGCGTGATCGACTCCCGTCCGTGCGCCAACAGCTCGTAGTGCCACCCACGGCTCAGCTCATCGGCCAGCGCCCCTGCCACCCCTGGCGAGACATCATGGGCCGGGACTGAACGTCGGACGAGGCCGGCCGGTATGTCATCGGCGTCGTGCCAGCCTGTCGGTGTCAGCCAGGAACTCTCCGCCACCCCGGTCTTCACTACGATCGGCGCCGGCCGCATCTGGAGCAGATCGGTCGGCGCATCAGCGCCGATGGCCGTCGCGGCCCGGTAGACGGCGCGAGGAGCATCGCGATGCCTGGGAATCACGGTCGCCGACGCCGCGGCATCCATGGCTTCGGCCGAGAGTGCCGGAGGCAGGAGTGCACCGCGGGCGAGAATGTGGCGGAATAACTCCAGCCGCGGACCGACACCGTCGACGCGTACCCGTTCGGCCAGCGACTCGGGCCATACCCAAACGCCGTCGGTGCGGTAGCCGGGCCGGGCGAGCCAGCCGCGGCCGAGGTACCCGACCAGGCGGCTTCGCAGCTCAGGGTCGGCCACACGCGGGACAGACGGATCACCCCGGTCCTCGTCATCCGGCGCCGCCAACATCGGACCGCTCACCCGAGTCGTCTCCCGGCCCGGCTGTCGGTGGCATCGGCGTTGTCAGCGGCGATCAGCAGAGAGCCGGCGATCGAGTCGACGGCGGCGTGCAGATCGGCAAAGGCCTGGCGCGTGGTCTGCATCGCGGGCACGTAGGAGGCCGCGAACGTCTGCCCGGTCGCGTCGGCGCCCCAGCAGGCGCCCTCGGCGTCGAGTGCGCGGACGAGCTGGCCCAGCGTTGCCCGGATGGCACCGGCTGATTGCGCCACCATCGGCTGCGCCGCGCGTAACCCGTGGCTGTTGACACGGATGGGGTCAACCATCACAGACCGTCCCTGAGGGAAGAGGCGGCCAGCGCCCTCAGATGGTCAGGGAGCAGGCCGCTGACGGCCCGCCTTCGCCGGCCGCGGGCCTCAGCGGCCGCGAGTGTGGCCGCCTCCACCACCCGTCCAGCAACCGCCGAAAAATCGAGCCCCGCGGCTATCTCCGGGTCGATGCGCACGTCGGCGAGCTCGCCGCCGGCCCCAACGGTGGCGGTCACACAGCCATCGGCCGACCTGCTCGTCACCCGCATCGTGGCCAGCTCGTCGCCCAGCCGGTCGAGTTTCAAGGCGAGAGCTTGGTAGTCGTCGATGCTCTGGTCGGCTCCGGTGAGCGCCTCTGTCTCCACGTGCCAGACATTAGCGGGGCTACAGAACCGTCGGCAGACCGTCCAATTTGTCTGTGGATAACTCGTCCACAGGGCAAACGCCCGCGCGGGCGTCACACGTTTCGTTCGTACACCATACGTAAGCCGATCAATGTGATCATCGGCTCGTGATGGGTGATCGTCCGGCACTCGCCGATCACCACCGGCGCGAGGCCTCCCGTTGCGATAACCGCGCGAAGCGGTCCCAGCTCTTCAGTCATCCGGTCGACGATGCGATCAACCAGGCCCGCGTAACCGAAGTACATCCCGGATTGGAGACACTCGACGGTGTTCTTACCGATGACCGAACGCGGCTTGGCCGGCTCCACTTTGCGAAGCTGGGCCGCCCGAGCGGCCAACGCGTCGAACGAGATCTCGATGCCGGGTGTGAAGGCGCCACCGAGAAACTCGCCACGATGGCTGATCACGTCGAACGTGTTGGTCGTGCCGATATCGACCACAATGGACGGTCCACCGTAGAGGGTGTACGCCGCCAGGGTGTTGACCACGCGGTCGGCGCCCACCTCCTTGGGGTTGTCGATCGCCAGTTGCACGCCGGTACGGACACCGGCCTCGACGATGAGGTAAGGCGTGCTCGGGAACGACCGGGTCAGCATGCCTCGCAGGGCTCGCAGGGCCGCGGGTACGGTCGAACACGCACAGACACCGGTGACCTCGACCGCGTCGGCCGCGAGCAGGCCATGGTACATGAGGCCCAGTTCGTCCGCGGTCGCCTGCGGGTCGGTTTTCACCCGCCAGTTGTGCACCAGCTTCTCGCCTTCGAACGTGGCCAGGACCGTGTTGGTGTTCCCGATGTCGATACAGAGCAGCACGTCGCGAGCCTATCCGGACCGGCGCAGGTCAAGCGCGACGTCGAGCACCGGCGAGGAGTGGGTCAGCGCGCCGACCGACAGGTAGTCGACCCCGGTCGCGGCGTACTCGGCGGCCGCCTCCAGCGTCAGGCCGCCGGTGGCCTCCAGCTCAGCGCGACCGCCGACGGCGACCACGACCTCGCGCAGCACAGACGCGGACATGTTGTCGCAGAGCAGGAACGTCGCCCCGGCCGACACCGCCTCCAGCGCCTCGGCCACGGTGCTTACCTCGACCTGCACCGGCACGTCCGGAAACGCCGCCCGGACCCGCCGGTACGCCGCCCCGACCCCGCCGGCCGCGATCGTGTGGTTGTCCTTGACCATGGCCACGTCGTAGAGGCCCATCCGCTTGTTCGTGCCGCCGCCCATTCGTACCGCGTACTTCTCCAACGCGCGCAGGCCGGGTGTGGTCTTGCGGGTGTCCAGGACCGTCGTCTTCGTCCCGGCGAGGGCATCGGTCCAGGCCCGGGTATGCGTAGCGACCCCGGAGAGCCGGCCGAGCAGGTTCAACGCGGTCCGTTCGGCGGTGAGCAATGCCCGAAGTGGTCCGGTCACCGTGGCCAGTACGTCGCCGCGCCGCACGCGGTCACCGTCGTGCGCGAGCGCCTCGAACGAAATGCCTCCATCTCCCGCGACATCGAAGACGGCCGCCGCCGCGGGAAGGCCGGCGACGACACCGTCGGCGCGGGCGATCAGTTCACCGGTACCGATCTGATCCGCGGCGATGGTGGCCACCGAGGTCACGTCCACTCCGGACGGACCGCCGAGATCCTCGCCGAGCGCCGACCGGACCGTGCGCTCGACCGCATCCGGGTCGAGACCGCCCTTGGTCAGCTCATCCACGATGGAGCGATTCACAGCGGCTCCCACGACTCGATCAGCTCGCCGCCGCTCGCGAACGCCGGCAGCAGGTGGCCGTGCCACTCGTCGCGGACGTCGGGAAAGTCCTCCCGCCAATGACACCCGCGGGTCTCCTTGCGCCGGACCGCCGCCGCCACAAGAGCGCTTGCGACGGTCAACAGGTTCGTCGCCTCCCAGGCCCCGACCTCGGGGTCGCTTCGGGTCATACCGAGTCGGACCAGCTGGCTCGCGGTCCGGGAAAGCGACTCGTCGCTGCGCAGGACACCGGCTCCCTGTGTCATCGCCTGCTGCAGGAGCTGCCGGGTCGACGGGTCTACCACCCAGGTGGGTACCGTCGAGTCCATCGGGGGGGTCATGGACCCCTCGCCGTCCACAGTAGATGCAATGCTCTCGGCTATCCGCCGAGCGAAGACGAGCCCTTCGAGCAAGGAGTTGGACGCGAGCCGGTTCGCTCCGTGAACCCCGGTACACGCCACCTCGCCGCACGCGTAGAGGCCGGTGACGCTCGTCCGTCCACTCAGGTCGGTGCGGACACCACCGCCGGAATAGTGAGCCGCAGGTGCCACCGGAATCAGGTCGACGACGGGGTCGACCCCCGCCGAACGGCACGCCGCGGTGATGGTCGGGAACCGGTCGGCCACATCGGGAAGGTGGCGCGCATCGAGGTAGACGTGGTCGGTGCCCTGTTCCAGCATGACGCGGTGGATGGCCTTGGCCACGATGTCGCGCGGTGCCAGCTCGGCCAGTTCGTGACGGCCCGACATGAACCGATGACCATGACCGTCCACAAGGTACGCGCCCTCGCCGCGGACCGCCTCGGAGATCAGCAACTGCTGCGCATGCGATCCCGCGGCTCCCTCCGGTGGGACGAACGACGTGGGGTGGAACTGGACGAACTCGAGATCTGTCACGGCCGCGCCGGCTCGCAACGCCAGGGCCACGCCGTCCCCGGTGGCCACGATCGGATTCGTGGTCGAGGCAAAGATCTGGCCGAGACCGCCGGTGGCGAGCACCACCGACCGACCGATGATGGCGCCCACCCCGTCGGGACGTCCCTCTCCGAGCACGTGCAGGGTGATCCCACGGGCCCGGCCGCCGGAATCGCGCAGTAGGTCGAGGACGAGCGCGTGCTCCACCAAACGGATCCAGGGATCACGCCGTACCGCGGCGTGCAGGGCACGCTGTACCTCGGCGCCGGTGGCGTCGCCACCCGCGTGGATGATCCGGTTGGCCCGATGGCCGCCCTCGCGGGTGAGCATGAGGGATCCGTCGGGGTGGCGATCGAACTCGGTGCCCCAGCGGATGAGCTCCCGGACCCGGGCCGGGCCCTCGCCGACGAGCACATCTACCGCCGCGGGGTCGCACAGACCGACACCAGCGATCAGCGTGTCGCGGGCGTGAGCCGCTGGCGTGTCGAGCGGATCGAGGACGGCGGCTATGCCGCCTTGAGCCCACCGGGTGGAGCCGTCGTCGATATTCACCTTCGTCACCACGGTCACGTGCAGCCCGGCCTCGCGGAGGTGTAACGCGCAGGTCAGGCCGGCGACTCCGGTCCCCACGACGACCACATCGGTCGTCTCCGACCAGCCCGGCGACGCGGCGGCGAGACGCCGCGGAAGGTACGGCAGACGCGCGGTCAACAAGGGCACCCTACTTGCTCGGAGAGGTCAATAGGGTGCCGCTGCTTTCACCGGGGTTCGACCCGAGCCCCACGATCCGGTTGTCGGCGTCCACGTGTACCACTCGAGGCCGGTAGCTCCGGGCCAGCTCGTCGTTCATCTGCGCGTACGAGATGACGATGACCAGATCGCCCGCGTGGATCAACCGCGCGGCGGCACCGTTGATATCGACGACGCCGGTGCCCCGCTCACCTTCGATCACATACGTCTCGAGGCGGGCGCCGTTGGTGACGTCGACGATGGCGACCTGTTCCCCCGGGAGGAGATCAGCCGCCTCCATCAGGTCCGCGTCGAGCGTGATCGACCCGACGTAGTGTAGATCGGCCCGGGTCACGGTGGCCCGGTGAATCTTGGACTTGAGCATCGTACGGACGAGCATCACGGATGAACCTCAACTGCGATGTTGTCGATGAGCCGGGTGGTGCCGAGACGGCCGGCTACGAGCAGCCGGCCAGGCCCTCGCTCCGGAGGCGGACCGAGCCATGGGTCGGTGAGCTCGAGGTAATCGACCTCCAGCCCCACCGTATGGGCGAGTTCGGCCCGGGCGACGCTCAGGATCGATTCGGCGGGTCCGGCGTTGGCCGCGGCCCGCAGGGCGCGGGACAGCGCACTCGCGCTCGCGCGCTGCTCCGGCGTGAGATACCGGTTACGGCTGGACAGTGCCAACCCGTCCGGCTCGCGTACCGTCGGTGCGCCGACGATCCGCACCGGTACGTCGAGGTCGGCCACCATCGCCCGGATAAGGGTCAGCTGCTGGTAATCCTTCTCACCGAAGTACGCGAGATCGGGCCGAATGAGGTGGAGGAGCTTGAGCACCACGGTGAGCACCCCGTCGAAGTGTCCGGGGCGGTGAGCGCCTTCGAGGATCACCCCCAGCGGACCTGGATCGACCCGTACCCCGGGCTCGCCAGTCGGGTACAGCTCATCGGGCGTCGGGGCGAACACGACGTCCACCCCCTGCGCGCAACACACTGCGAGGTCCGCGTCGAGCGTTCGCGGATACCGCTCCAGGTCCTCGTTCGGACCGAACTGCAGGGGATTGACGAAGATCGTGGCGACGACGTGGCGTGCCTGCACCCGCGCGAGCCGGAGCAGTTCGGCATGACCGCGGTGCAGGGCGCCCATGGTCATCACGACCGCGACCGGCCCGGTCATCGCGCCACGGGCGGTCGCCAGAGCGGCCCGGGTGGTGGCGAGGGTGAGCGACGTATCCGTCAGGGCGACCCGGCCCATCAGGTCCTCCCGTCTCCGTCCACGGACAGTCGCGTGTGGACCGGCGACGGCACCGCCTGTGCCAGGACGCCGAGAAGCGGCTCGGCGTCGACCGCCCGCAGCCGGCCGGATGCGATGGCACGGTCGGCGGTCCGGCGGGCCAGCGCGAGATAGACGGGCAGCGAGTCCGGCGCCGTGGTCTGGATTGTCGCCAGGTGTTTGGCCACGGTACCGGCGTCGCCGCGCGCGACGGGACCGGTCAACGCCCCGTCACCACCGACCAGGGTGTTCGCCAAGGATGCGTGGAGCAGCGGGCCCAGCACCCGCTCGGGCTGTGTCACGCCCGCCTCGCGCAACCAGTCCGCCGCCTCGTTGACCAGGGTCGATAGATGGTTGGCTCCATGGGCCAGGGCCGCATGGTAGAGCGGTCGCGAGTCTTCCCTGATCCACTCGACGAATCCGCCCAGGTCGGCCACGAGCCGTGTGGCGAGCGGTCGAAGGTCGTCCGGAGCGGTTACGCCGAAGGAGATCCCCGCCCGTAGCCGGTCCAGGTCGGGCCGGCTGCCGGTGAACGTCATGGCCGGGTGCAGCGCCAGCGGACGGGCTCCGGCGACCACCACCGGAGCCAGGACGGCGAGGCCGTGTGCTCCCGAGGTATGCACCACGATCTGACCAGGCTCGATGGTCCCCGCCTCGGCCAGTCCATGCACCAGCCCGGCCAGCGTGTCGTCCGGTACGGCGAGGAGCAGCAGATCCACTCCCGCGCCCACCCGGTCCGACCGGCGTAAGGCCGCATCCGGTAGCAGATCCGCCCGGCGGGCCAGGCTCGCGGCGGATACGGCCGAGGCCGCGATGACCCGGTGGCCGGCGGCGGTGAGGGCGGCACCGAGAACCGCACCAACCCGGCCCGCGCCGATCACACCTACCGACAAGCCTGCCGTCTCCCTAGGTTGCGGGGCAGGCACCCGATGGCTGGCGGCGCCGTTGCCGCGGCGCGGGTGTGCGCTCATCAATGATCCAGTCCTCGGTCGTGGGGTACCGGTCGATTGCAAGTATGAATCGATCGGCGCCGCCGGTAGCCACGATGTGGGATCTTTCACGTGGCCGAGCCGACAGCGAGCGAGCATCGCAGGGCCGCCAGGCCCGAGCCGGGGCCCCCGCGGAGACGTGGAGCGAAGCGGAGCGTCTTCGTGGGGTGGAAGGGGCACACCGAGCGCGGAGGCGAGGACGAATAACGGTCCGGGGAGGGATGTGGTCGATGGATCCAGCCGCTCGCCCGAGCCTGCCGTGGCGCGCCGCGATGGCGACCGCCCTCTACGGCCCGGACGGCTTCTACACACGGCCGGGGTCGGCTCGCGGTGGCGCGGGTCACTTCCGGACCAGCGCCCACGCCTCGCCGCTGTTCGCCAACGCCATGCTCCGGGTCGTCGCGGCGGTCGACGAGGCGATGGGGCGGCCCGATCCACTGGACATCGTGGACATCGGCGCGGGCGGCGGCCACCTGCTGCGACGCATCGCCGAACTCGCACCGACCTACCTCGCCAGCCGGATGGACCTGACCGCCGTCGAGCTCGCACCCTCGCCGCGAGGGCTGCCCGACCACATCGCCTGGACCGACTCGATGCCACCGCCCGGTACTGTGGCAGGCCTGGTTCTCGCCACCGAATGGCTCGACAACGTCCCACTCGACCTGGCGGTCGCGGGCGACGACGGAGCGTTGTACTACGCGCTGGTCGATCCGGTCGACGGCGTCGAGAGCAGGGGCGAACCCCTCTCCGAGCGCGACCTCGGCTGGGCCAGCACGTGGTGGCTGCCCGATTCGGCGAACGGTTGGTCGCCGGGCTGCCGGATCGAGATCGGGGTCACCCGGGACGACGCCTGGGCCCAGGCGGTCACCACGCTCCACGCCGGCGTCGCCATTGCCGTCGACTATGGACACACGTCGACGACTCGCCCGGATGGCGGCACTCTGACCGGCTTCTACGCCGGACGGAGCGCGCCCGCCATACCCGACGGCTCGAGGGACGTCACGGCCCACGTAGCGATCGACGCGGCCCGTGCGGCGGGTGAGGTCGCCGCGGGCCAGCCTGGTCTCCTGTTGACCCAACGGGAGGCGCTGGCGCGGCTGGGCGTCAACGGCGCGCGCCCTTCGCTGGACCTCGCCCACCGCGATCCGGGGGCGTACATCCGCGGACTATCCGGCGCGGCCCAGGCAGTCGAGCTGACCGACCCCGCCGGCCTCGGCGCACACTACTGGATCGTCCAGCCGGTCGGACTACCGCTCGAGGCGCTGCCGCCCGGACTGACCGACTGATGCGGGCCTACGATTCTGACCATGACCCGTGCGCGGGCGATCACGGTCGGGACGGGGGCGGGTCTCGAGCCGACCGACGTGGTCATCCCGCTGGGAGCGCAGCATCCGTCGACCCATGGCGCCCTGCGGTTGCGGCTGGAGCTCGCTGGTGACCGCATCGTCGCTGCCGAGCCGATCGTCGGGTATCTGCACCGCGGTGCCGAGAAGCTCTTCGAGGTCCGCGACTACCGCCAGATCATGGTTCTGGCGAACCGGCACGACTGGCTCTCGGCGTTCGCCAACGAACTCGGCGTGGCCCTGGCCGTGGAACGTCTGATGGGGATGGAGGTACCCGAGCGGGCGACCTGGCTACGGACGGCTCTGGCCGAGCTGAACCGGGTACTCAGCCACCTCATGTTCCTCGGCTCGTACCCGGTGGAGTTCGCCGCTGTGTCGCCGCTGGTTTCCGCCCTGGCCGAACGGGAGACGCTGCAGGCGGTGATGGAGGAGGCATGCGGCGGACGGATGCATTTCATGTTCAACCGGGTCGGCGGACTCAAGGAGGAGGTTCCCGCAGGCTGGACGGGCCGGGCCCGGTCGGCCATCGACGGGGTCCGACGCCGCCTTCCCGAACTGGACCGGCTCATCCGGACCAACGAGGCCTTCCTCACTCGTACGGTCGGAGTGGGTGTACTGACCGCCTCGCAGGCGACGTCGTACGGCGCTTCGGGGCCGGTGGCACGGGCCAGCGGTCTCGACCTCGACCTGCGCCGGGATGAGCCCTACCTCGCCTACGGGGACCTCTCCGTACCAGTGGTGATGCGCACGGCGGGCGACTGCCACGCACGGTTCGAGTGCCTACTCGATCAGATCTTGGTCTCGCTCGACCTCGCCGAGCGGTGCCTGAACCGGGTCGACCATCTGAGCGGTCCGGTGAACATACGGCTGCCGAAGGTGGTCCGTGCGCCGGAGGGCCACACCTACGCCTGGACCGAGAGCCCGATCGGCATCAACGGCTACTACCTCGTCTCCCGCGGCGAGAAGACCCCGTGGCGGCTCAAGCTGCGCACCGCGTCGTACGCGAACGTCCAGACCCTGTCGGTGTTGCTGCCTGGGTGCCGGGTCGCCGACCTGGTCCCGGTGCTGGGATCGCTCTTCTTCGTTGTCGGCGACATCGACAAATGACGCGAGCGCGAGGAGGCGAGCGTTCAGCGAGCCACCGGAGCTTGCGAACGGTTCGTGGCAGATGACGCGAGCGCGAGGAGGCGAGCGTTCAGCGAGCCACCGGAGCTTGCGAACGGTTCGTGGCAGATGAGTCGCCGGCTCATCGGTAGCTGTCGTACCCGCCGCGCTGGCGCGGAACGGTGCCGTCGCGAAGGCGTCCACGCGACATCGGCGCGCCCACGTCGTCGTAGTCGCCGTCGAGGTAGCGAGCCGCCGCCTCCCCCCGCGATGTGGGCAGTGCCCTGGTCGGCCCCGGACGCGAACCATCACTGCTCAGCGATCGGAGCGTCGACTCCCAATCGGACTCGCGGTAGCTCGGCTCGTCATCCTGCCGAAGCGCGGCCCACCTGTCCTCGACCCGGTACTCGCTACCGCGCTCGTCGCTGCGCACCGACGAGCGCCGCTCCCCCATCCGGAGCTCCTGTCCACCGTCGTCGGAGCGAACGGACGCCCATCGGTCGGCCGATGCCTCCCAGCCTTTGTCACCATCGTCGCTCCGGTCGTCGTACCGGCGCTCGTGCCGCCCCTCGGCCGGCACCCCGGCGGGCGAGCCGTACACGGTGCCGCGTTCACCGCCGACGGTAGTGGTGCGCCGGGTTACCTGGACGGTCTCCGTCCGTCGGACCGTTCCCGGCTGCTCCGCGTGGGAACCGCCGTCCGCTGCTGTTCCCTGGCCGAGGACGGCGGCCGCGTGTACCTCGTCGAGCTGCTCGCGCAGCCACTCGATCGTCTCGGTCAACGTGCGGATCTTCTCGCTCAGCACACGGTGCGTGTTGCGCGCCGCCGTGGTCACGTCGTGGCGGGAGTGCGCACGCACCCGCTCAACCTCGTCGAGGAAGCGGTGTTCGATGTCGACCCTGATCATCTCAACGCTCGGTCGCATGGCGATCGACACCGCGAGCAGCACAATCGTGAGGACGCTCAGCGTCACCGCAAGACGCATCGCGCCGGTACTCGAGCCGAAAAGCACGAGGAGAACCGCGAGCGGCGCTAGGCCGACGCCGCCCCAGAAGAGCCTGTGCATCAGCTTCTCGCGCCGGGCGCCATGCTGTTGCGTGGCCCGCATGCAGCGAGGCTACCGACGTTCCGTTACCAACGAAAGTCGCACGGCACGCACGTGCGGCCGGAGCCGCGGCGCGCCGGCGAATCTTGGAGGCTTTCACCCCGCCCACGGGGTAGAGGTTTCCGGGATCGCCGCGACTCCGACCGACGCAGCGACAGGAACCGGCGTCGGTCCCGGTACCTGCTACCTGGGTCGTCTCACGTCGATGTCACCGATGACCGGCTGGTGGCCGCGGCGGCGAAGCCGACGATCCAGCCGACGAACAGCCCGTACACGGACGCCTGCGCTGCGCTGAACAACGCGTTGTACAGCGAAGCGTTCGTGGTGATGAACGCGGTGATGATCGCCGCTACCGCCGCGCCCAATATGACGGCGAACCAGCCGAGGACGAACGCGCCGCCACCCCCAACCACGCTGCCGCCGGCCAGCCCGAGGATCGCCGCCGCGAGTACGACGAGAAGCAGCGCACGAAGATCGAAGGCAATCACGTCACGGCTGGGGTTGCCCCCCGACGTGACGAACCACTTCGGCCACGCCAGGGTCGACAGGAACAGATCCCAGGCGGTCTTACCCGTGGCGTGTTTGGAGGCCCATTCGGAATAGGCCTGGTTCCCAAACGCCAGGACAAGGATCAGCAAAGCGACGATGCCGGCGCCGACGGCGGTCCGGGCACGGGTGATAACGGGGGACATGGCGCCGGTATACCCGGTCGATACGGTTCGGAAACGTCAGGCGGACCCGCGGCGGCCGCTGTCGCCGTGCCGGATGATGTAGTCGATGAATGCCGCCCGTAGCAACGGCTCCGCGTCACCGTAACCGTGCCCGGTGAACTCCCGCCACAGGGCGACCGCGTCGCTCACCGACGCACCGATGTTGCCGAGCGAACCGTCGAGCTCCTCCGACTCCTCGGCATGCGGAAGGTGCTTGAAGACCGACCAGAAGAAGGCGACATCATGGCGGTGCGCGGCCAGCATGAATGCTCGATGCCGCAGCTCCTCGGTGCTCAGCGCGTCGAGATTTGAGGTCGCGGCGGTCCCGTTCATGCCCGCAAGACTAGCGCCGCCGCTAACGATCGGTGCTGCCCCATGAGTCGTCCGAGGCCCAGATACCACCGATCGTCGTCTGCGCGGGTGGCTTGTTGGTCGTCCACCCGTTGGCCGCGGTGGTAGCCGAATGGACCCGCGGCGACCACTCGTCGTCGGACTGGCCGGGCTGTTGCGGCACCGGCCGGCCGAAGCGTTCGACCAGCCGCGTCACGGCAAGGCCGAGGCCGATGGCGGCGGCGGCGAAGGCGGCTACCGACCAGGTGGGATGGGTCTGAGCAGCGTAGGCAAGCGCAACCGCGACGACACCGGCGGCGAGCACCGTCCCGAAGATCCCGCCGCGGCGACCAAAGGCGCTGGTTCCGCCGAGCAGGGCTACACCCAGGGCCAGGGTGGTGATCTGGATGCTGGCCAGCGCGTCCGTCGCCGCTACGCCCTGGTTGATGCTCACCGTCAAGACCCCGGCGACCGCGGCCAGGACCGACGACACGACCGTGGCGCAGAACGTGACCGCCGCAGCGAGGATCCGCCGGCGGTGGGCCGGGTCGGCGACCGGCCGGAAACGACCCACCGCTCGACGGACCTGCGGCACGAGTGTGGTCAGGGCGGCGATCACGCTCACCGCGCAGAACCCGCCGAACCACCAGTAGGCGTGCGGGGTCGGGTCGTATCCGTCGCGGTAAGTGACCGAGCCCTGCGATACGGACCAGGCGACCAGCGCGGCCGCGACGCCCAGTCCGGCCGCCCATCCGGGTACGTGGAGCCCGACGACCACCAACCCCTGGACCGCGCCAATGCCCGCGGCGATGCCGATCACGGCGAGCAGCGGTTGCGCGAAGCCGGATCCGGCATGCTGCCCGAAGTAGAGTGCGGCCGCGACGGCGACCGCGCCGATGGCCAGATTGGGGGCCGCCGTACGCAGCGAGACGGCGGCCGCTACGGCGGCGATCCCGAGCGCGGTCGTGGAGAGGGACAGTGTACGAAGCCCGGCCGCCGAGAACGCCTCCGGCTCGGTTTGGTAGAGCAGGAAGCCGAGCCCGGCGAGGGCGAGCGCGAGCACGACCTCCCACAGGCCGTGGACGAGCATCCGGTCCCGGCCCGGCTCGCCGTCCTCCGGGTCATCGAAAACGAACTCGAGGCCCGGGGACGTCCCACGCTTTGGGATCGCGATGGTCGAATCGGACGACGCCAGGGCCTGCCCGGTGACCACCGGCACCGTGGGTGCGGTGGTGTCGCGGAAGTCCGGCTCCTGCCGGAATCCCTCGCCGAGGTACCGCGAGCCGGAGCTGCCCGCCTGCGGGCCGTCCTCGAACGCCATCATTTCCCCTGTCAACCGGTCCGGGTCGCACCGTACCCGCCAGGGCACATGATCGGCACCCCAGGGTCACCCGTGCACAGGCGGAGCGGCGCCGTCGCCCGGACCTTTCTCCTCGTCGTCCTTGGACGGCGGTACCCGGCAAGCGCGCTCGAGCACAATGGCTGCCGCCACGAGCGCAACCGCGCCGATCAGCCCCGCCACCGCCGGCGGCAGGTTCTGGTCCGCGACCCGTAACTGTCCGTGCTCGGCGAAGGCCCAGATTGCGATCCCGGTGTACCCGCCGCCGAAGATCGCTCCGGCCAGCGAAGACGCCTTGGCGAGCACCGCGTACCGAGCCACCAGCAGCGGGTTGATCGGCCCTCGGCGGGGGCGATGCTCGATCCGCTGCCGGGTGTTGTGAGCGGCGACGAACTCGACTATCGCGAGGCCGGCGAGGGTGAGCCCGGGTAGCCAGTTCAGATCCGGCATCTGGCCGTAGAACCGGCTGACGGCGAACCACGCCGCGGCACCCGCCGCCAAGGCCGCGATCACGAGCGTGGCGGCCTTGGTTGGCACGAGGCCGGGGCGTACCGGACCTCGGTCACCGCGCGGCGGCGAACCCTCGGCTTTCATCGGATCAACAGGTTACCGAGCCGACAGCGAGCGAGCATCGCAGGGCCGCCAGGCCCGAGGAGCGGAACGATTGCGGAGGCGAGCCGAAGTGACCGAGCCGGCAGCGAGCGAGCATCGCAGGGCCGCCAGGCCTGAGGAGCGGAACGAGCGCGGAGGCGAGCCGAAATGACCGAGCCGACAGCGAGCGAGCATCCCAGGGCCGCCAGGCCCGAGGAGCGGAACGAGCGCGGAGGCGAGCCGAAGTGACCGAGCCGACAACGAGCGAGCATCGCAGGGCCGCCAGGCCCGAGGAGCGGAACGAGCGCGGAGGCGAGCAGGCGTTACCCGACGAGATCGAGGTCGAGACGCGGACGCAGGAGGGCGAGGTCGGCGGCGACCGGATCGGCCCGCAGCAGATCCTGGACCGGACCGTACCCGGGCAGTTTCGCGTAGGGGGCGATGTCCAGCCACGGCCGGAGCACGAAGGCGCGCAGATGGGCCCGCGGGTGCGGCAGCGTGTAAGCCGGATCGTCCGATGTGATGGGTAGGCCGGCATCGGTCCATACGGCGATGACATCGACATCGAGGGTGCGCGGACCGAACCGTCGCTGCGGGTCGCGTACCCGGCCGGCCCGCCGTTCGAGCTCGCTGGCGCGGCCAAGCCACACCTGTGGTGCCACGCCATCTGCGACCAAGGCCACCGCGTTGAGGTAATCCGGCTGGTCTGTGTCGCCCCAGGGCGGCGACTCGTACACCCCGGAGACGACCAGCAGCGTCTCGGCCAGCGCCTCGACCGCCTGCCGGAGGTGATCGAACCGATCACCCTCGTTGCTCCCCAGGGCGAGTACTGCCGTGGTCACGCGGCGGTCCCGGACCGGGTGACGGTCACGCTGACGTCGGCGAACTCGTGCGCGATCGGAGCGCCTGGCTTATGGACGGTCAATATGACAGCGGTGACCCGTCGGTCGTCCAGGCAGGCCCGCGCCAGCCGATCGGCGAGCGTCTCGATCAGTGCGACCGGTGGGCCGGTGACGATCCCGACCAGCCGATCGGCCAACTCACCATAGTGGACAGTGTCGGCGACGTCGTCTGACGCCGCCGCCCCGGTCAAATCGACCGAGAGCGCGACATCCACGACGAAATCCTGGCCCCGGGCGCGCTCGGACGGGTACACCCCGTGGTAACCCCGGGCACGCAGCCCGGTGAGGCTGATCGTGTCGGTCATGCCTGCTCGCCTCCGTAATCGTTCCGCTGCTGCACCCCAGGAAAGGCCTAGCGGCTCTGCGAGGCTCGCTCGCTGTCGGCCCGCTCATAAGGCCGCCAACGTGGCCCGTAGGACGGCGAAAGCATCCACTGTGGCTCGTACGTCGTGCACCCGCACGCCCCAGGCCCCGGACTGGACGGCGAGAAGGTTGGCCGCCACGGTCGCCGCCTCCCGCTCGCCGGTCGGACGCGGTGTCCCATCGGGACCGGCGAGCAGGGCCCCGAGATATGACTTACGACTGGTACCGACGAGCACCGGGAAACCCAGCGCCACCAGCTCGCCCAAGTGAGCGGAGAGCCGCCAGTTGTGCTCCGGGCGTTTGGCGAAACCGAGTCCGGGGTCGAGGACGAGTTTGGCCGGGTCGACGCCGGCCTCCTGAGCGGCCACCACCCGCTGGCGCAACTCGTCGCAGACGTCGCGGACGACATCGGTGTACGTAGCCAGCTGCTGCATCTCCCGCGCATGGCCACGCCAATGCATGAGGACCCACGGCACTCCGGCGGCGGCGACGACGGATCCCATCCGGGGATCGGCGAGTCCGCCCGAGACGTCGTTGACGACCGACGCGCCCGCGGCCAACGCCGCTTCGGCGACCCGGGCCCGGGTTGTGTCGATGCTCACCACCACGCCTGACCTGGCCAGCTCGCGGATCACGGGTACCACTCGCGCGATCTCCGTCTCGGCGTCCACGCGATCGGCGCCGGGACGCGTGGACTCGCCCCCGACATCGACCAGGTTGGCACCATCGGCAGTCATCGCGAGCCCATGAGCCACCGCGGCGTCGAGGTCGGCGTAGAGCCCACCGTCGGAGAAGCTGTCCGGGGTCACGTTCAGCACGCCCATGACCACCGGCGTCCCCGGGTCGGAACGCAGCTGCTCCAGCGAGACGTTCACCGAGGTGACGTTACTCAGGCGCCCCCGGGCGGTTCGCCCGGACGGGGCCCGGATGTGACCCCGGGCATGTAGTGGAATATTCTTGGTTGTCGAAGCCCGGCCGCCGATCAGGGAGGTTCACCGATGATCACGGGCGCCCTTGTACCGACCGATGATCCCATCATCAATACCGACGCCATCGTCGCCGCCATCACCAGGTTCGTCGTCCCGATCCTGCTGGCCGTGCTGGGAGTCGTCTTCATCAGCCGGGCCGGCAAGGGCGAGATGTCGAAGGTCCTGACCAGCTCGGCCATCGCCATTATCGGCCTCGCCTTCATAGCCGGCGCCGGGGCTCTGTTCCTCTTCGGCGAGAAGCTCGTCAAGCTGATCTTCGGGTAGGTCAGATGCGGCTGCGGACCGATGACGACATCTACCGGGCACGCCTGGTCTACCTCGGACCGCCCGGATACACACTCCCGTTCCACCTCTCGTATGCGCAGTACGGATTGTTCATCCTTCTCGTCCCCGCGTATGCGCTCATTCATTACCTGTTCACGTTCAGCGTCGATGTGATTCCGGTCTGGGAGATCGCCTTGGCGATGGTGACCACGTCGCTTGTGTGGCGCTATGTGGATCCCGACCGTCCGGCGCGGATGGTGATCCGCACGGCACTAACGGACTGGCGCGGCGGGCGGGCGGTCGCCGCCGTCCAGGTGCGCTCGCCGCGGCTCGTCGCCCGTCACGTCGTGATCCGCGAGCAGGTGCTGTGATGCGGACCAGCCAGGACGTCGGCGACGGCGGTGCCGGTGCCAACCTCGCGGAGCTGGATCCCGACTTCGCCGACTACTGCGACGAGGTCCCGGTGAGCTCCTCACCCGCGGTCCTCCGGCCATCCGCACCGCTTCCCCCGCAGCGGCGGCCGCCGTCAGCCGAACTGGAGTCACCCTTCCTCGGACTGTTTTCGCCTTCAGAGCAGCATCGGCGACCCCCCGTTGGCCCGACGGCAACCACACACCGCACGTCGCCGCCCCCTCTGCCCGGGCAACCGGCGGCGGCCGCGCTCGTCCGACCCCGCGACCGCCCCAGGTACAAAGACCGGGATCCGGTGATCGAGCTGGCCCTGACCGAGATCGCCGGGCACCTCACGTTCACCCGTACGACGATCACGGCCTGGTACTGGCTGCCCGAGGTGCGCTGGGCGTTCCGACCGGACCCCGACCGCGAGGCACTCATCACCGCGATATCGGAGCAGTTCGCCGGTCTGGCCGGGTTCCGGCTGCACCTGCGGCGAACGACGAAGCCGTTCGCGGTAGCCGAATGG
This sequence comes from Actinomycetota bacterium, assembly GCA_046728155.1. GTDB lineage: Bacteria > Actinomycetota > Actinomycetes > Mycobacteriales > Micromonosporaceae > CAWDLX01. The sequence continues at coordinate 8,198 of JBKPDY010000077.1, read as the reverse complement.
GCCCGAGGCCTCGACCACACCACAGCCCACCCGTTGCCCGATGTCGTCGGTGCGCCGAGCTGGGGCGAGCACCTGATCGGCGCGCAGCGTCATCTGCTGCGCTCCAATCACGCCGAGGGGCAGAGTTTCCTCGGCATCTCCTTTGCCCGCCGTACGCTCGGCGACGCGCTCGTCCGGCGCCTAGGTCGCCCCTTCCGACGCGGCTCGGGCGATGCCGAACGCAGGCGTTGGGCCCGGACGGTGGAGCAGTACGACGAGGTGCTCGGCGCGTTCGGCATGCGGGCGCGCCGAGTCACGGCCGCCGAGCTCGAGTGGTTGCTGTATCGCTCCGTCGCGCTCGGAATGGGCCCACCGCAAGCGGTCTCCGGCTTCGCTCACGGCGGCTGGGCCAAAGGCGATCTGCTCGCGCTGACCGAACAGATCGAGCGGTTCCGGTCCCCGTACGGCTCGACCACCCGATTAGTGAACCGGCTCACCGGTGAGGAGCGGCACGTGGCGGTGCTCACCGTCGGCCGGATGGAGCCGTTGGAGATTCCTGAACGGCACGAGCCGTGGCTGCACTTCCATGAGCGGTTGCCGTGGCCGGTCGACCTATCGTCCAGAGTGGACGTACTCGGGCCAGGCGACTCGTTTCGCAATCTCGAGCATCGGCTCCGGATGATCCGGTCCCAGCAGCTCGACTACGCCCAGCACGGGATGGACGCTCCCCCGGAACTGGAGCGGCTGGCCCAACGGGCCCTGGTTCTGGGCGACGAGATGACAACCGGCCTGCCCGTCGATACCTCCCGCGTGCACGGGTGGCATCGGCTTGCCATCTCCGGCGGTACCCGGGAGGAATGCCTCGAGCGCACGCGCCATGCGATGCAGACCTACCTTCGGGAGCTTCGGATCTCGCTACAGCATCCCAGGGGTCAGGATGCGCTCGCCCGCGAGTTCATCCCCGGTGAACCGCTCGCCAACACTGGTTACCTGCGCCGAATGCCGGTCAAGCTGCTCGCCGCGGCGCTGCCCCAGGCGGCGTCCGCAGTGGGCGATCGGCGGGGAGACCTGATCGGCCGGACGGCCGGCACCTCCCGCCGTCCGGTCTTCCTGGATCTGCACTTCCCGATGGAGGTCCGCGAACGCTCCGGGCTCGCCGTGTTCGTCGCCGAGCCCGGCGGCGGTAAGTCCACGCTGCTCGGGGCCCTCGGTTACCTGGCGGCCCGGCGCGGCGTCCAGGTCACCCTGCTCGATCCGTCCGGTCCGCTTTCCCGGCTGTGCCAGATGCCTGAGCTTCGCCCCTTCTCCCGCGTCCTCAACCTCACCGGCTCCGAGCAGGGCACGCTCGCGCCGTACGCCCTCATCCCGACCCCACAGCGGATCCATTTCGTCGCCGGTACGATCGGCGACCAGGAGTACGGGATCGCGGTCTCCAACGCGCGGGCCGAGCGGCGGATGCTCGTGCAGGACATCTGCTCGATGCTGGTCCCGCCACAGGTCGCGCGCGAGGCTTCGACCCCGACCGCGCTGCGGCACGCCGTCCGGACCGTGCCGGCGGAGGAAACGTCCACACTAGACGATGTCGTTTCCTTTCTCCAGGACGCCGCCGACGCAGACGCGCAGGAGCTCGGCAACCTGCTGCTCGACACGGCCGAGATGCCGTTGGCGATGCTCTTCTTCGGTACCCCGCCGCCGGGGACGGTGACGGACGACGCGGTCCTCACGGTCATCACGATGGCCGGCCTGCGGCTACCCGACCTCAAAGTCGAGCGTGAGTACTGGTCCGCCGAGGAGCAGCTCGCGCTGCCGATGCTGCACACGGCACACCGGCTGGCCGTCCGGCGCAGCTACGGCGGCTCGATGGCCTCGCGCAAGCTCGTCGGTCTGGATGAGGCGCACTTCATGGAGGGTTGGCGGTCCGGGCGGTCGTTCCTCGTGCGTCTCGCACGCGACTCACGCAAGTGGAATCTCTCCGCGGTAGTCGCGTCGCAGAACCCGCGTGACATCCTCGGCCTGGACGTGCAGAACCTGGTCTCGACCGTGTTCGTCGGGCGGATCGCAGAGGACGCCGAGATCGCCGGTGAGGCGTTGCGCCTGCTGCGGGTACCCGTGGATGACGGTTATGAAGCGGTGCTCGCCTCGCTGTCCCAGATCGACCCAGCCTCGCCCGCTCGACTCGGCTTCCGGGAGTTTGTTATGCGCGATGTGGATGGCCGGGTACAGAAGGTCCGTATCGACATGTCCTGGGTTCCCGGTCTGCTCGAACACCTGGACACGACCCCGAGCGGCGGGACCGATCCAGCGCCGGTGCCGCAGCCGGCGAGGTGAGCATGCCCGGTCGCCGTCTCGCGAGACTCCTCGCCCTGGCGTTCCTCGCCATGTCCGTCATCATCGTCCCGCAGAACCCGGCCGCCGCCGCGGTGGCCGGCGACAACGGGTGCGACGTTAAGGAGTGGGTAGCAGACCCGGATGGATGCGCCGCCCGCCTCGCCGATGTCAGCGCCGCGCGGGCCAGCTGCCTGGAAGCACCTCCGCCCGACTCCCCCGAGGACGGCCTCGGCGGGTGGTTCGCGTCTCGACCGGACGCCGACAAGGTCTCCGGTCAGAGGGGCTTCTATACCGAATTCGGGTACGCCGGGTACGCGTACACGACGTATGACATCGGTTGTCAGCAAACGCTGATGCACCCGGATTACAAGTTCGAGAACACTGTCGCAAATGGAGAGTTCCTCGTCTCGATCGCCGTGCTGGGAGCATCCGACTCGTTGCGCGAGCGGGCGTGGGAACCGGCGAAGATGTGGGGTTGGGCTGATCCACTCGTGAGTCAGGCGACCAGAGCCGTGTTCCGCCAGGTGTTCACCCCCTTCGGCGCCATCACCCTGGCGATCGTGGGGCTCTATCTACTGTGGCGGTCCCGGCAGGCGCACATGAGCTCCGCGATGACAACCGCCGGATGGGCACTGCTCGTGATGGTCGTCGTGACTGCTGTGGCTTCGTGGCCGACCTTCAGCGCTCACACGGCCGACAAGGCGATGGTCGGCTCACTCACAACCGTTCACAACGCGTTGGCACCGCCGCCGTCCACGATCCCGGCCGCCGAGTGCGCCCGTCGGAAGGTTCCCGACTCGTGCCGCGACCTTCGGCCACCGGCGATCCGGGCGAGCGACACCGTGGTGCCGGCAATGCTCTACCGTAACTGGCTCAGAGGTCTGCTCGGGTCAGCCGACAGCGCCACGGCGGCGAAGTATGGGCCCGCTCTGTACCGGGCCCGGACGCTCTCCTGGGCCGAGGCGGCCGACCTCAACCGCGATCCGGGGCTACGATCCGCGGTCGTCGCCAAGAAGGCGACCCAGTGGGAGAAGGTCGCCGAACAGATCCGGACCGAGGATCCGGCGGCGTACGAATACCTGACGGGTGTCCGAGGGCTCGAACGCATCGGGGCTGGCCTCATCGCGCTGGTATCCAGCGTCATGTTCGCACTCTTCGATTTCACGGCTTCCGTGCTTGTGTTGCTCGGGTTCGTCGTGTTCCGGTGGGCCATTGTCGCCACGCCACTGATCGGGACCGTCGGACTACTCCGTCCCGCGAGCGCGGGGCTCCGCAGACTCGTCAATGCCGTCGTGGCATCCGTGTTCAACATTGTCATCTTCGGTAGCGGAGCCGCGGTCTACCTGTTCGCTGTCGGCCTCATCATGTCGACGAACTCCATTCCCGGGTGGCTCCAGGTTGTGCTGATCGGGCTGTGCGGCGTCGTGGGTTGGACGCTCTTGCGCCCGTACCGCCGCATCACACAACTGACCGGCGGAGCGTCGGTCACGGCCACCGCCCTCGCCACACGGCAGCGCGAGTCGACCCGTGCCGTAACGCATGCGATCGCCGGCGCCCCACCTGCCGGGTCCCGGCCCGCGGCGCCGTTACGGGTCGAGGCCAGACCGGAGATGCCACCGGGAATACGCGCGCAATCGCCGCCGATTCCACCACCCGGTCCTCGACCGATGCCCGTCCCGTCGGTCGTGGGCGCATCCCAGCCGTCAACGGGCGTCGAGGCGCCGTCCGAGCTCTATCGTCCTCGGCCGTCGCCTGATCGAGTTCTCGCCGCGACCGCTGGGTCACGTGAGCGGGCCGAGGCGCAACGGGTGCCATGACATGCGGATCCCGTTCGTGAGACTCGGGCTGCGCAGGGGAGTGCTCGTCACCCTCATGCTGATCATCGCCACCGCGCTGACCCTCGGCAGGCTGGCTGGGCCGGCCTCACCGCCACCTCTGCCCGCGCCCGAGGCGGGTGTCGGCGTCATGTCCGGTGCCGATCGGACTGCCGGCGACGACGGAGTGCGGGTCACGCCGGGCGCCAGCGCCGACGGCACATCGGTAGCAGCGCGGGCGAGCGAGTTCATGACGGTATGGCTCCGCCGCCACGAAACGGCTGAGCGCTGGCGAGAGGCTATCGCGGCGCTGGGCACGCGCCGGCTCGCCGACAGTCTTGCGGGAGTGGACCCGCTGGGCGTTCCGGCGACCCGCGTCGTGAGCGGTCCGGTCACATCATTCCGATCGGCGACGGTCGCCGAGGCCACGTTCGTCGTCGACTCGGGGACGGTCACCCTGACACTGCTGGAAACGGAGCGCGTCTGGCTCGTCGACGGCGTCGACTGGCAGCGGGCATGACCAAGCCGACACCGTCGCGACGCCGCCGGCGAACCGTCCTGGCCATTGTCCTGCTGGTCGCGCCGTGCCTGGCGTGCGTGGCAGGCGTGACGCTCTCGCTCGTGACCGTCCTTTTTCCTCAGCAGCGAAACACCGCGCTGGCGTCGGCCGGATGTGGTCGCGGTCAACCGGTAGACCCCGCCGGCGTCCTGCCGCGAATCCTCTCGCTCAGCGACGAGCAGGTCCGAAACGCGGCAATCATCGTGAAGGCCGGTCAGGATCTTCACCTGCCGCCCCGCGGTTGGGTGATCGGAGTGGCGACGGCGCTTCAGGAGTCGCACCTGACCAACCTTCCGGACCTGGGTAGGAGCAACGACCACGACTCGATCGGGCTGTTCCAGCAGCGACCCAGTCAGGGATGGGGAACGCGGGAACAACTCGCCGACGCGGAATACCAGTCACGACGGTTCTTCGAGAAGCTGCTGACGGTCCCGGACTGGCAGGAGCTTCCGCTCACGATGGCGGCACAGCGGGTTCAGCGCAGCGCCTATCCGGACGCCTACGCCGACCACGAAGCGGCGGCCTCGTGGATCGTCGATGCCCTGACCGGTGGCGCGGCGCGTGCGGTTGGCGACCGGTTGGCAATGACCTGCGGCACCGGTCCGGAGATCGCCGCCTCGGGATGGACGGCGCCCGTTGTCGGACCGATCACGTCCGGATTTCGCACGATACAGCGGCCTTTCCACAACGGCGTCGATATCGGCGCGGCGAAAGGGACAACGATCCGCGCTGCGGCGGCGGGTATCGTGCTGGTCGCTACCTGCGAGGCACGACTCGGTGGGCGACCGTTTAGCTGCGATCGCGACGGCGACCTTTCCATCGAAGGCTGCGGATGGTATGTCGACATCCTGCACGCGAACGACATCATCACCCGGTACTGCCACCAACTGGTCCGACCATACGTTCACGCCGGTGATCGGGTCGGCGCCGGCGAGGTCATCGGCCTGGCCGGCATGTCAGGCAATGCGTCCGGTCCCCACCTGCATTTCGAGGTGCACGTCGACGGCGACGTTAGCAGCGCCGGAGCGATCGATCCGGTTCCGTTCTTGAGCCAGGCTGGAGTGCCGCTCGGCTAAATGTGCTGCGCCGATCGGACCGACGGGTATCCGGCTCAACGGTGATCGAGAGTCGTTAGGCAGATTTAGAGAGCCCGTTGCCGTATCGCGAAGTGTCGTGTCCGTGGGCTGTTGCGAGATCGACGCCCGGAGCTTGATGAAGGGCTTGTTGCGTCTCACATCCCGGATAGGCGGTCGAAGATCGCTGTTCCAACACCGGAAACGACGCGTGGCGGCGCTTTTGGTGCCCTCACGGCGATCATGGGATCGATTCCCAGTATGTGGATGTGATGCCGGCTTGCCGCGCCGCCGAGGCATTCCCCGAGAGTGCCTTGGCCCCACGGGAACCAGAACTTGCAGCAGTCTCTCGGAGTGCGCCTTTGTACGGAGACCTGCGGGCTGCTAGTCATGCACCCCGCAGACCTTCCACGTACCTTCTCGAACGACGGAGAATGTCCACGTTCGTTGCCCGCTGGGCGCCGCGACGTCCTCGGGATACAGGAATCGGATGGTCGCCGTCACGACGGCATGATTGTCGTCCGTCTGACCACGTAGCGTCGTCGAGTCCCAGTCGATCTGCCTCGCCACAGGGTCTTCCAGGCCCTTGACGGCGACGAACGCCTGCGCCGCGCCCCATTCCGAACACACCACCGACTGGGTACGCGGCTGGCTGCGATCGAGAATGACGGCCTTGAGAAAGGCCTCGACCGCCAGCGGTGGCGTCGACGTGTCGGCCTCCGAAGATCTCACGAGAACGACGAACGCCGCCCCGATTCCGGCCACCATGAGGGCGAGGATGGCCAGGCCCGACCAGAGTGAGGCGCGGCGCAGGCGCCGAGCGCGAACCTCATCGACGGACGAGGCCGTACGCGCTCCTGACATGTCCGGAGCCTACCGGTGATAGACGACCACCACTACATGTGCTGATAGACAACAAGGACTACATCTATCCCATCGCCGGACTCGCGTCGCAGACCCGCCACCCGTTCTCGTTGACAACCATGAAGTGCCACTGCTGGTAGACACTGGGCTGGACCTCATCGGGCAGCCGCAGGCCGAGCCGGGCCGTCATCGTCACCCGGCTCGTCCGGTCGGACACGACCCGCAGGTCGTCCCAGGAGACCCGGGCCTTCGGGTCGACCATCGCCTTCGTACGGGCGAGCGCATCGGCCGACGGCCAGGATGAGCAGACGACCGCGGCGAGCCGACGCGGGTCATCGGCCAGGAATACGGCGCTGAGGAAGCCGCGCACGGCGGTCTCCGGCGAGCCCTGGTTGACCGGCGCCGCCGCCGAGTTCCCCCTGGTCAAATAGAGCACGATCATGGAACCGGCGAGCAGGACCGCCGCCGTCGTGAAGATCGCGGCGATCCAGTTCGACCGAGCTCGGCGTTGGCTCACGATCGGCAGGGTGGCTCGGGGTGGGGTCACGATCGGCAGGGTAGCTCGTCGACGCTCACGAGGAGGAGTCGCGCGCGACCGCCAGCATGTCATCGAGCGCCGCCGCCAGCTCGGCGCGAGCCGGCTCGGGTAGCGCGATCCGGCGTGCCGCCCAACCGGACCAGGCTCGGATCACCGGCGCCACCTCGCCGCTGATCTGCCGCGACGGCCACCAGTCGAAAAGGAAGGCATCCCATTTGGTCGGTGACACCCGGGCGATCCGACCGGAGTCGTATACGGTCGCGTACTCGACAATCTTCTCGACGACCTCCGCGGCGACGACGGCGTCGGGCAGCGCCAGCGCCTCCTGGCTGGTCAAGAACTCGACAAGAAGGCCTTCGGGGTCGGGCCCGGTTGCCTCGATCGGGTCGCCGCCGTCGGCCAGCAGGGTGAGGCGACCGAGCGCGAGCGCACGCAGATCGGTAACGCGGGGCGGCACACGCTCGACGAGATCCGCGCGGGCGATAGCCTGCGCCTGCAACGCCTTTGCCCAGCCCTCGTCGACCTGGCGCAGCGTGTTCGTCCGGGTGCTGGTCGCCTGTCGACGCAGTCCGCCGACCACCTCGCTCACATCGGTGGCAACCGATGCGTCGATGGCGGCACCGTGCCCCAGATGCCCGATACGAAGCACCACCGCGTGGTGGTCGACGCCGCCACCGTACTCGAACTCACTTACCACGGTTGTGTGGTCGCCGTAGATGTCTTCGTACGCCCAGTACGGTCCGGTTCCGATCGCCATCGTCCACTGTGGGTCAACCAGGCCGCGGGCGGTGAGCTCGGCGCCGATCGTGCTCGCCGCTTCCCGTACCTCCCGGATCGGCGCGATCGCCGCCATGGTTCGCAGCAGCGCCAGCGAGGTCGGGCTCGGCCGGCGACCGGCGTACTCAACCAGCCCCAGGCCGAACGCCTCCTCGAAGCTGCCGTCCCGGGGCACCGGTTGAGCCGCCCACACCGTCCCGAAGAGCCTGGAGACCGTCGTCTCGGCGTCGAGTGCTGCGAAGCCGAACCCAGAGCGGGTGAGCGCG
>JBKPDY010000076.1:0-27132 GCA_046728155.1 Actinomycetota bacterium | reverse complement strand
GCCGACCGTCGTCGGCTACACCCGCAACGACATCGACACCTGGTCCGAGCTGATGGCCCGATCGATCCGGGCCGCGGGCGGGCGGCCGGGCATGATGGTGCACGTCGCGTACGGCTACGGTCTGTTCACTGGTGGCCTCGGGGCGCATTACGGCGCCGAGCGGCTCGGTTGCACGGTCGTGCCCATGTCGGGCGGAATGACCGAGCGCCAGGTTCAGCTGATCCTCGACTTCCGGCCCGATGTCATCATGTGCACGCCGTCGTACCTGCTGACCATTGTGGACGAGATGAGCAAGCAGGGAGTCGACCCGGCCAGCACGTCGCTCAAGGTCGGCATCTTGGGTGCCGAGCCGTGGACCGACGACATGCGGGCCGAGATCGAGCGCCGGACGGGAATGCACGCGGTCGACATCTACGGCATCTCGGAGGTGATGGGTCCGGGCGTGGCGAACGAGTGCGTGGAGACCAAGGACGGGCTGCACATCTGGGAGGACCACTTCCTGCCCGAGGTCGTCGATCCGACCACCGGGGAGGTGCTGTCGGACGGCGAGCGGGGCGAACTGGTCTTCACCTCGCTCACCAAGCAGGCGTTACCGATTGTCCGCTACCGCACCCGCGACCTGACCCGCCTCCTGCCGGGCACGGCCCGTCCGGGTTTCCGCCGGATGGAGAAGGTCACCGGGCGCAGCGACGACATGATGATCATCCGCGGGGTCAACGTGTTCCCGACCCAGATCGAGGAACTGATTCTGGGCATCCCGACCCTGGCGCCCCACTTCCAGTGCATCCTCACCCGCCCTGCTCGCCTGGATGAGCTCGAGGTACGGGTCGAGTCCCGCTCGCCACTCTCCGATGTGGACGCCACCGCCCTGGCGGCATCGCTGGCCGAGCGGGCGAAGCAGGCGATCGGCGTCACCGTCGCGGTGACCGTCCTGGCCCCGGACTCGGTGGAGCGCTCGGTCGGCAAGATGAGGCGGATCGTGGACGAGCGGGGCTGACTCTGGGCCTCGGCCTACGCTTGGGACAAGCCGGCGGCGATGGTGGCGCCGAGGTCCCAGCAGGCGTCGCGGTCCTCTTTGGCGGGTCGGCCGAGGACGACCACCGGAGCGTGCACCCGCTGCCAGCCGAGCCCGGTCACGATCGACTCGACGCCCCGGACCGCTCCCGAGGTGTCACTGTTGCCGTGGACGTACAACCCGTACGGTGACCCCGCCTTCGCCAGTCGGCACGGGTAGTAGATCGTGTCGAAGAAGTGTTTCAGCGCGCCCGACATGTAACCCAGGTTCGCCGACGTACCGAGGACGAACCCGTCCGCGCCGAGGACATCGCTCGCGGTCGCGGCCAGCGCCGGGCGGACCTCTACCTCGACCCCCTCGATCTCGTCGGTACGGGCCCCCGCCAGCACCGCCTCGAGCAGCTCTTCCAGCGACGGCGACGTGGTGTGGTGCACGACGAGCAGCCTGGCCATCTTCGGCGTTCTCCTCAGTGTCCTGGCCCCGACGTTAGTAGACTGCCACAATGATCATCGCCTTCTCCGTCACGCCGATCGGCGTCGGCGAGAGCGTCGGCGGCGCGGTCACCGAGGCGGTCCGCGTGGTCCGCGCCAGTGGGCTACCGAACCGGACCGACGCCATGTTCACCCTCGTCGAAGGTGAATGGGACGAGGTCATGGAGGTGGTGAAACGGGCCGTGGACGCTGTCTTGGCGGTGGCGCCCCGGGCGAGCCTGGTGCTCAAGGCCGACGTCCGGCCCGGCGTGACGGACGCGATGGCGGCCAAGGTGGAGTCCGTCGAACGTCATCTTTCCGCGTGAGCCGACTTCTGCAGGTGGCCGGTCGCGTTGAACTCCGCCAGTTCGAGTCGGCCGTCGCGGTCGACCCATCGGGTGACCGAAGCGTTGCGGATCGGTCCCAGCCCGTACATCTGGTCTTCGGTGAGCTCCTCGAGAACATAGCGCAGCACGGCTACCGTGGCGTCGTGCCCGACAATGACGAGTTGGCCGACCGGGTAGCGCCCCTGGGCGTCAGCGAGAAAGCCGCGGATCCTTAAGGCGACATCGGCCATCGATTCGCCGCCGGGCGGCCGGTACCGGAAGTCGCCCATCCACCCCCGGCGCTCCAACTCCTGCGGGTAACGGCGTTTGGTGGCGGCCCGCGTCATCATCTCCAATGCGCCCCACTCGCGGTCACGCAACCGTTCGTCCACGCGCAGCGGCGGTCTGTCCTCAATGGAACGTGCCGTGAGGATGATCTCGCTCGTTTGGATGGCGCGGGCGTACGGCGACGTGACGATGGCGTCGAGCTCTCGGGTGGCCAGCCGGCGGGCGAGCCACGCGGACTCGTCACGACCGAGCGGCGTGAGCGGTACCTCCGCGTCCGGCATCGTCAGGCCGGACTCCTCGCTGCCGGCGGCGTCGGCCCGCGGGAACGCCACGTTGGCCGTGCTCTGACCGTGCCGTACGGCGATGAGCTCGATCACGGGTGCCAGTATGCCGGGGCGCTGGCCGCGCCTGCCTGACGGTCTCGGCCATCCGGCCCTACGGTCGGCCGTGATGCTCGATTCGCTATCGGCGTATGGAGTCCGACCGGCGGCGCGGTACGGTACCGGTGTGGCTGCCATACATCTGCGCCGTGAGCCCTTTCCATACCGGCCGGATCCGTGGCACGTGCCATCCGGTCAGCCGGCCGGTCCGGGTCATGGCGAGCGACTCTCCGCGTGGCTCGACGAGCGGCTTTTCGACCGGCGGATCGTCGTCCTGCGGGGACCCCTGGACGGTTCGACGGCGAGTCAGGTCGCGGCGGCCCTGTTGACACTGGACACCATGGGGACGGAGACGGTGCAGCTGCACATGTCCGCTCACGATGGCGAGCTGGCCGCCGCCTTCGCGATCGTGGACGCCATCGACACGTTGCGCGCACCGGTGCACGCGGTCGTGACCTCGGAGGTCGGCGGCGCCGCGGTCGCCATTCTCGCCGCGGCCAAGCGCAGGCTCGCCTTCAGACATGCCCGGATCCGCCTTGCCGAGCCACGCGTCGCCACCGTTGCCGGAACCGCCGACGAGGTCACCGCCGCCGCCGGACAGTACCTGCGGGAGCTGGAGGAGATGGCACTGCGCCTGGTGGATGTCACCGGCCAACCGCGCAGCCGCATCGAGGACGACCTCAACGCCGGGCGGGTCCTCACGGCCGAGCAGGCCCGCGAGTACGGGCTCATCGACGAGATCCTCGGCCCGGCGGACAAGCCCACCGCGGCCTAGGCCAGCTCGATCACCTCACGAGACCATCGAGGACGCGGTAGATCCGTACGTCGGAGATCGGGTACGGCGTGCGTAACTCCTGGGCGAAGTAGCTGATCCGCAGTTCCTCGATCATCCAGCGGATCTCGCGGACATCGCGGTCTTCGCGGCGTCCGGCCGCCAGGTCGGCGAGCAGCGCCTCGTACTCGGCGCGTACGGACGCCACGCGCTGCGTCCAGTCGCGGTCACGGGCCGCGTTACTCGGCAGCCGCTCCAGGCGGAGCTCGATGCCGCGCAGGTACCGGGGCAGGTCACTCAGATGGGCTAGGCCGGCGGCGGTGACGAAGCCGGGCTGGATCAACGCGACCAGCTGAGCGCGCATGTCCTCAATGGACAATGCCAGGGTCGGCGGCACCGGCCGGGCTAGGTGGGCGCGGACGTCCTGCGCCGCGGCAACCACCCTTTCCACGGCGGTCACGGTCGCCACGGTGACGGCCGCCAGATCGGCCCGGGTGACCTCTCGCAGGTGCTGGTACGCCGCGTCGTCGAAAGTCGGTCCGCCCTCGCGGGCGATGATGGCATCGATCGCCGCGCGGACGCAGTCCTCCAGCAGGTCAGGCACGCTTCCGTACGGCCATCGGGTGAGGCCGAGCTTGACCTGGTTGCTCAACCGCTTGGCGAGCAACGGAATTGGCGTTGGCACCTCGAGTTGAAGCAGGCGCCGGGTCCCGGCCCACATCGAGCGGGCCTGATCCACCTCGGTCTCGAAGACCCGGACCGCGACCGAGTCGGTCTCGTCGACGAGCGCCGGATATGCCTTCACGGCGTACCCGGCCCGGCGGCGTTCGACGACGCGGGCGAGGGTACCCGGCGTCCACGCCGTGAGCCCGTCGCGCTCGACGCCCTCCGCCGCTTCGGCCACCGCCTCGCGGGTGTTCGGCGCCAACTCTCGACGTAGCGATGCGAGGTCCTTGCCCTCGGCCACGGTCCGGCCGTCGTCCTCCACCCGAAACGTGATCTTCAGGTGCTCGGGCACCTTCTCCAGATCCCAGTCGCGGTGGGAGATGACCACCCCGGTGTTCCGGCGTAGGTGGGCCTCGAGCGCGTCGAGGAGCCCTCTTTCGCCCGGCTTGGTCGAGTCGAGAAACGCACGGGCATGGTCGGGTACCGGGACGAAGTTGCGCCGTACGGCCTTTGGCAGCGACCTGATCAGTGCGGTGACGAGTTCCTCGCGCAGGCCCGGAATCTGCCAGTCGAAGCCGTCGGCGGTCAGCTGGCCGAGCAACGCCAGCGGAATATGGACGGTCGCACCGTCGCCGTCGATGCCCGGCTCGAACTGGTACGTCAGCGGGAACGCCAGGTCACCTTGGTGCCAGGTGTCGGGATAATGAGCCTTGTCGACTCCGGCCGCGCGCTCGTTGACGAGCATGGCTGTGGTGAAGCTCAACAGGTTGGGCTCGGTGCGCCGGATCCGCTTCCACCAGCTGTCGAAATGACGGGCCGAGACGACCTCGGCGCCGATGCGGTCATCGTAGAAGGTGAACAGGACCTCGTCGTCGACCAGGATGTCCCGCCGGCGTGCCCGTGCCTCGAGCGCCTCAACCTCTTCGAGCAGTTGCCGGTTCTCGTGGAAGAACGGATGCCGGGTCGACCAGTCACCCTCGACCAGGGCATGGCGGATGAACAGCTCCCGGGCGAGGACCGGATCGATGCGTCCATACTGGACTGTGCGTCCGGTGACCAGCGGCAGCCCGTACAGGGTCACCTTCTCGGACGCGACGACCGAGCCCTGATCGCGCTCCCATCGCGGTTCGCTGTAGCTGCGCTTGACCAGGTGCCCGGCGATCCGCTCGGCCCAGTGTGGCTCGATCTTCGCGACGACTCTGGCCCACAGCCGGCTGGTCTCGACCAGCTCGGCCGCCATCACCCAGCGGGGGTTCCGGCGGAACAGCGTGGAGCCTGGGAAGATCGAGAATCTCGCGCCCCGAGCTCCCAGATAGTCCGGCCTGTCCCTGTCGGCCACGACATCCTTGACGCCGATGTGTGAGAGCAGCCCGGCTAGCAGCGCCATGTGGACCCGCTGCGGCGGCGCCGGTTCGTCGTTGAGCACGACCCCCAAGCCCCGAACGACCTGGCGGAGCTGGCTCTCGAGGTCCTGCCACTCCCGTACCCGCAGATAGTTGAGGAAGTCCGACCGGCAGAGTTTGCGGAACTGGTTGGACGACAGAGCCTGCTGCTGCTCCTGTAGGTAGCGCCAGAGGTTGAGGAACGCGACGAAGTCCGAGTCGGGATCGCGGAAACGGGCATGCTTCTCGTCGGCGGCTTGCTGGCGGTCCAATGGCCGCTCACGGGGGTCCTGAATGGACAGTGCCGCCGTGATGACGAGCACCTCGCGAACGCATCCGTTGTCCTCGGCCTCGAGCAGCATCCGGCCCAGGCGCGGGTCTATCGGGAGCTGGGCGAGGCGCCGTCCGAGCGGGGTCAGCCGGCCGTCGTCGAGTGCCCCCAGCTCGTGCAGCAACGCGACGCCATCGGCGACGCTTCGCCGGTCCGGTGGTTCCACGAACGGAAAGGCGGCCAGATCGCCGAGACCGAGCGAGGTCATCTGAAGGATCACCGACGCGAGGTTCGTCCGCAGAATCTCCGGATCCGTGAATTCGGGGCGGGCGTCGAAGTCAGCCTCGTCATAGAGACGGATGCAGATGCCGTCGGATGTGCGTCCGCACCGCCCCTTGCGTTGGTTCGCCGAAGCCTGCGAGATCGGCTCGATCGGCAACCGCTGCACCTTGAGGCGCTGGCTGTAGCGCGATATGCGAGCCGTTCCGGGGTCGATGACGTACCGGATGCCGGGGACGGTGAGCGAGGTCTCGGCGACGTTCGTGGCCAGGACGATGCGACGGCCGGTGTGCAGTTGGAACACGCGGTGCTGCTCGGCGGCGCTGAGGCGCGCGTAGAGCGGCAGTATCTCGGTGTGGCGCAGGTTCAGCCGGCGCAACGCATCCGCGGTGTCCCGGATCTCCCTCTCACCGGAGAGGAAGACAAGAATATCGCCGGTACCCTCAGTGACGAGTTCGCCGACAGCGTCGCAGATCGCCTGGACCTGGTCGCGTACGACGTCCTCCTGGGTATCTTCAGTCAAGTCGATCAGGGGGCGGTAGCGGACCTCGACCGGGTATACGCGCCCGGATACCTCGACGACGGGAGCATCCACACCGGACGATCCGAAGTGGACGGCGAAGCGCTGCGGGTCAATGGTCGCGCTGGTTATGACGACCTTGAGATCCGGTCGGCGGGGGAGGAGCTGCTTCAGGTAGCCGAGGATGAAGTCGATGTTGAGACTTCGTTCGTGGGCCTCATCGATGATCAAGGTGTCGTAGCCGAGGAGCAGCGGGTCACGTTGCGTCTCGGCCAGCAGGATCCCGTCGGTCATGAGCTTGACCATGGTCGCGTCGCCGACCCGACCGGTGAATCGGACCTGGTAACCGACCACGCTGCCCAGTGCCACCCCCAGCTCCTCGGCGACCCGTTCGGCAACGCTACGGGCGGCGATGCGCCGCGGTTGGGTGTGTCCGATCATCCCGCGGACGCCGCGCCCGAGCTCCAGGCAGATCTTGGGAAGCTGGGTCGTCTTTCCCGAGCCGGTCTCCCCAGCCACGATGACCACCTGGTGGTCCCGGATCGCCGCTGCGATCTCGTCCCGGCGTTGACTGACCGGCAGCTCCTCCGGGTACGTGACGGCCGGACCGACACGGCTCGCCAGCCGGGAGTGCGCGGTCGATATCTGGGCCGAGAGGTCCTCGTAGGCGGCCTGCCGCTTGGCCAGGTCGCGGATCTTGGGTACGCCATCCAGCCGCCTAGCGAGCCGTCGCTCGTCACGAAGCGTGAGGCCGGCCAGGCGGGCGCGGAGGTCGGCGTCGAGCGTGGTCATGGCAGTCGCCAGGATAGGCACGAAAGCACACGTCTCGACCAGTGAGTTTCGCGGCTTCAGGGTCGGCACGGCGGCGGGGTGGCGGGGTGGCGGGGTGGCGGGGTGGCGGGGAACTACCCAGGTCGGGCCGTCCGCAAGCATTGCCGGCACGATCGTCGACAGATGCTGTCCGTTCAGATGAGCTGGGTGGCGTCCGAAGTGAAGACACTTGCCCGGTGCGTGGGCACGAGGGCATTCTCACCCGCATCCAGCGCCGTTGGGCCTGGGTGGGCTTCCTTCTCCTGGCGATCAACAGTCCGGTCGTGGCGCTACTGAGTACGGATGACAGTTGGTTACTGAGCGTGACAGTCGGCGCGATCGTCGCCTTCGTCATCCTCATCGATGACGTCCAGCGGCGGCGGGCGCCGGTGGACGATCGGCCCGACCCCGAGTAACTCGCTGAGGCGCAAATCGTCGAGGCGCAAGCAGGGGCACCCTATTGACGTTTTCGTCCAAATAGGGTGCCCCTTTTGACAGTGCGGCCGAGCTACGACGACGTCGGCGTCCCCGGGTCACGCGGCGGGCCGGACTGGCCGGTGCCCTGCTGGCCACCCGTGGGCTGCTGGCCACCCGTGGGCTGCTGGCCGTGTCGAGCCATGGCCTCAGCCCGCTCGCGCTCGGCGGCGGCTCGGTCGGCCATCCCCTCCTTGGCCGGTTCGCCGGCCCAGTGGCGCCCGGTCGGCTGGTTCGTCGACGGCCAGCGCTGGCCAGCCTGTTCGGCTTCGCCAGCGAACGCGCCGTAAGTCATGCCCATTCCGCCTTCGGCCATCTCCCGGCTGCCCGCATTGACGATCGCCCAGATGGCGAACACGTCAAGGCCGATGATCAAAGCCGACCAGATCGGGTAGTACGGCAGGAAGAAGAAGTTCGCCGTCGCTGAGATGACGGCCAGCGCGACACCCAGAATGCGCGCCCACAACTGACCGGTGAAGAGGAACAGACCGGTCAGCGCGGCCACGACGCCGATGCCGAGGTGGATCCAGCCAAAGGTCGTGGTGTCGATCGTGTACGCGTAGTTAGCGCCAACGACAAAGAACTGGTTCTTCGCAATCGCCGCGATGCCCAGGAAGATCTGGTAGATACCGATCAGGAGCAGGGCCGTCGCGGCCATGACCACGCCGCCCCGTGCCCAGGCCCGGGCTGTGCTGCTCTGTGCCATCTCGAAACCCCCGTCTGGTGTTACGGGCCGGCACCTCTGCCGGTCTACCGGGTAATTGTCCCTCAATCCCCACCCTTTCGCCGTCTATTAGCCGGTTTGTCTGGTGACCGTGGGGCTGGCGGGACCAGGGGGACTCAGGATTCGTACGGCAGGCCCACATAGTTTTCGGCGAGGCTTGTGGCGGCCGATCGGGAGCTGGTGGTGTACCGCAATTGGGCGACCTGCAGCCGCTGCTGGAACGGGTCGGCGTCGGCGAAACGGTGCAGCATCGAGGTCATCCACCAGGAAAAGTGTTCGGCCCGCCAGACGCGACGCAGGCACGCGTCGCTGTAGGCGTCGGCGAGGTCCGCCCGGCCATCGCGCAACAGTCGCCCTAAAGCGATGGCCAAGCGCCGGACGTCGGCGATGGCGAGGTTCATCCCCTTAGCGCCGGTCGGCGGCACGATGTGCGCGGCATCGCCGGCGAGAAAGAGCCTCCCGTACCGCATCGGCTCGATCACGAAGCTGCGCATCCCCGAGATCCCCTTCTCCAGGATGGGACCCTCGGTGAGGGTGAAGCCGTCCCGGGCCAGTCGGTGGTGCAGCTCCGCCCAGATCCGGTTGTCGGACCATGCGGCGAGGTCCTCGTCCGGCGGTACCTGCAGATAGAGCCTCGTGATACGGGGCGAGCGCATGCTGTGCAATGCGAAGCCGCGCTCGTGGTAGCAGTAAACGAGCTCCTCATGCGACGGCGGCGCCTCGGCCAGAATGCCCAGCCACGCGAACGGATAGGTGTGGTCGTACGTGGTGAGACGGCTGGCGATACTGTCCCGGGTGATGCCGTGGAATCCGTCGCAGCCCGCGATCGCGTCGCACTTGAGTTCCCGCGCCACGCCGCTGGAGTCGCTATACGTGATCCTGGGGCGGTCGGCCTCGAGGTCGTGCACCCTGACATCGGAGACCTCGAACTCGATCGGCGCGCCGATCCCCGTCCGGGCGGCGATGAGGTCCTTCACCACTTCCTGCTGTCCGTAGACGGTGATGGTCCGGCCCGTGAGTTCGGCGAAGTCGATCCGGTGGTCCGCGCCCTCGAAACGCAGCGACACGCCACCGTGGACCAGGCCCTCGCGGTCGAGCCGCTCCGCGACACCTGCCTCCCGCAGCAGCTCAACGGTGGGCTGTTCCAGTACGCCCGCTCGGACCCGTTTCTGCACGTACTCCTGGCTGCGACTCTCCAGGACGACCGACTCGACACCCTGAAGATGCAGCAGATGGGCGAGCAGCAGCCCGGCCGGCCCCGCCCCGATGATCCCGACCTGTGTACGCACACCGATAGCGTCCTGGATACGGACCCGGTTGGGGAGCCCTCGTTCGCTCGGTCCGGCGAAGTCGAGCATCTGATTCGTCTCAGCAGGCGTCGACGAAGTTGCTCGTCCGATTCATCTCCGCAGGCGTCGACGAAGTTGCTCGTCCGATTCGTCTCCGCAGGCGTCGACGAATTGTCGGTCCCGCCGGTTAGCTTGTCGGCATGACACCACGACTCAATGCCTTCGGGATCGTCGTCGCCGATATGGGCAGGTCGCTCGCGTTCTACCGAGCGCTCGGGCTGGACATACCGGCGAGCGCCGATGCCGAGCCCCACGCCGATGTCACCCTCGACGGCGGTATCAGGCTGATGTTCGACACCCGGGAGACGATCCGCTCGTTCGAGCCCGACTGGCAGCCGCCGACAGGCGGCTCCGGGATGGGCATGGCCCTCGAGTGCGGGTCACCGTCCGAAGTGGACTCCGTCTACGCGCGGATGGTCGCGGCGGGTTACCGCGGGCACCACGAACCGTGGGACGCCTTCTGGGGCCAGCGGTACGCGACTCTGCACGACCCGGACGGGAACCCGGTCGACCTCTATGCAGCCCTGCCCTAGCCCCTGGCCGGTCGCGGTGATCGACGGGAACCCTCGCTGACGGTTATCCACAGTCGCCGATTCACCCACACCACGGGTGCGGGGGATGGTCTATCGTGGCGTCGACGGTGAGCCTCAGGGAGAGCGAAGTTGATCGCGGCGATCCAGGATCCAGCTCAGAAGCAGTACGAGAGCACGGCTGAGCTGTGGCGGCTGGCCGGTGAACTCATCGTCAAGGCGCAGTCGCGCACCGATGTCAAATTCGAGGCTTGACGGCGTCGATACGAGGCTCGACCTGAGATGGCCGAGACCCGGGGCAACTGAACCGCTTCGAACTGGCCACCGAGCGCCGCTTCAACCGCGTCGACGCCGAACTGGAAGCGCTGATCGGTTTGGTTCAACGCGCCGAAACCAAGAGCTGAACGAGTCCCTCGCCGTTGTCGATGTCCGCGCTTCGCAGGGTAGGCTGACTCGCGCTGATCAGCGGGGAGAGGAATCAGCCGTGACCGTCGACGACATTTACTCGCGGGAGTTGCGCGCCCGACTCGACACATCGGTCGCGCATCCGGCCCGGCGGTACAACTACTGGCTCGGCGGCAAGGACAACTTCGCCGCCGACCGTGCCTCCGCCGACCGGATCGCGGCGGCGTGGCCGAGCATCCCCATCGCGGCCCGGGAGAACCGAGGGTTCCTGCGCCGCGCGACGGCCTTCCTCGCCGGCGACGCGGGCGTCCGCCAGTTCCTCGATATCGGCACGGGGCTTCCGACCGCTGACAACACGCACGAGGTCGCCCAGGCGATCGCGCCGGAGGCTCGAGTCGTCTATGTGGACAATGACCCGATGGTCATGGTGCACGCCCGGGCGCTGTTGACCAGCAGTCCGGAAGGCACAACCGCCTATGTCGAAGCGGACCTGCGCGAGCCCGACGAGATCCTGTCCAAGGTCTCCGATCTCGGGATCCTGGATCTGTCGCGGCCGGTCGCGTTGATGCTCGTCGCCGTCCTGCACTTCATCCACGGCGATGGCGCGGCCCTCCCGATCGTCCGGCGCCTCATCGGGGGGCTGCCGTCGGGGAGCTACCTGGTCGCCAGCAACGCCACCAAAGACGTGCTGTCTCCTAGGGTGGCGGACCTCTACGACGAGATGCTCGCGTCCGGGCAGACCGATGTCTGGCCTCGCAGCGGCAGCGAGTTCGCCGCCCTGTTCGACGGACTTGAACTGGTCGAGCCGGGCGTCGTAATGGTCAGTGAGTGGCGGGCTGAGGACCAACCGGACCCACGACCGGCGCCTGCCGACGTGTCAGTGTACGGGGCTGTAGCCCGGATCCCCTGACCGGCCACAGGTTATGCGGAACCTCGCTGCGTACGCAGCGCCTGCATCGCCCGCTCGACCAACGCGATGAGTACCTCCTTGGCGGAGTTGCGCTCGCGGGCGTCGCAGAGCAGCACCGGCACCTCGGGGTCGAGATTCAGGGCCGTGCGCACGTCGTCCGTCGTGTACTCCGTGGTGCCGTCGAAGCAGTTCACAGCCACAACGAACGGCGTGCCCCGGCGCTCGAAGTAGTCGACCGATGGGAAGCTGTCGGCCAGCCGGCGCGTGTCGGCCACAACGACCGCGCCGACCGAGCCCAGGGCGAGCTCGTCCCAGAGGAACAGGAACCGCTCCTGGCCCGGCGTGCCGAACAGGTAGAGGACGAGGTTGTGGTTGATCGTGATGCGACCGAAGTCCATCACGATGGTCGTCGTACCCTTCTGCTCTACCGAGGCAGTGTTATCGACCCCGACACTACGGTCGGTCAGGTATTCCTCGGTGAGCAATGGCATCGTCTCGCTGATGGCCCCGACAAAGGTGGTCTTGCCGGCGCCGAACCCGCCACCGACGACGATCTTCACCGCAACCGGGGGAGCGTCGTCGAGGACGTACTGGTCAGAGGGCGCGGAGACCATCGAGGACCGCCTTGAACACTTGGTCGTTGGGTAGGTTCGCGGCTGGTACGGGCGAGCGCGTCCGGATCAGGCCGCGGTCGAGCAGATCGCCGAGCAGCACCCGGACCGTTCCCACCGGGAGGTCCACGTGCGTGGCGATCTCCGCGACCGAGGTTGGATTCTGGCACAGTCGCAGAATCGCCGCGTGCTCCGGCTGCTTGCCGCCCATGGCGTCACCGAACGTCCGGGTGGCCGTCACCTGCGTGATGAGGTCGAAGCCTCCACGGACCGGCTGGGTGCGACCGTGGGTGACGGCGTAGGGCCGCACAACCGCTTCGTCGACCCACCCGGTCTCGTCAGGATCGGCAACCGTCATGGTGAACCACCATAGGGCGGATCGGCCCGCGTCCCTAACCGTCACGACCGGTGTCGGGGTGCGGTGGCCATCCCGGAGGCTCGCCCGCGGCCACCCCGTCGATGCCGTCGAGCAGCGACATGCCGGGCAGCGGGATCGGTGTCGCCCGACCGGCGGCCACGGCGGGCTCGCCGCGTGCGGCTGCGGTTGGCTCGGACTCGTTGACCGGACTCCGACGACGCCGTACGGGCAGACCGGAGGGCGTCACGGCGGCCGGCTCGGACGGGCTGGGCCCGCGAGGACCGGGGTGCGCGCCGATCGGGGTGAGACGGGCCGGCGGCTCTTCGGGCGGCCGGACCGGCGCCGGCTCTGTGATCAGGTCGGCCGGCAGCGCGACGGCCGCCGTCGTCCCGCCGTACGGTGATTCCCGCAGCACGACCCGGATCCCATGTCGCGCCGCGATTCGACCCACCACGAAGAGCCCCAGCCGAGCGGTACCCGTCAGAGCGAACTCTGACGGGTCGAACAGCAGCTTGTTGGCGGCGGAGCGCTGCGTCTCGCTCATGCCGAGGCCGCGGTCCTCAACCTCGATGACGAAGTCGTCGCCGACGCCAGCGCCGGTGACGCGGACCCCGGTCTGCGGCGGGGAGAACGACACCGCGTTCTCGACCAGTTCGGCCAGCAAGTGGATGACGTCGCCCACGGCCGGCCCGATCAGTGCGGACGGCGCCGGCGGCACAACGGTGACCCGGCTGTAGTCCTCCACCTCGGCCAATGCCGCGCGCATCACATCGACCATCGGTACCGGCTTTCGCCAGATCCGGCCGGCCGTGGCTCCAGAGAGAACGATGAGGTTCTCGGCGTTGCGTCGCATCCTGGTAGCGAGGTGGTCGACCAGGAACAGCTCGGCGAGCTCGTCCGGCGTCGCCGCCCGTCGCTCCATCGTGTCGAGCAGGCCCAGCTGGCGATGCAGGAGAGCCTGACTGCGGCGGGCCAGGCTGAGGAAGACATCCCGGACGCCACGACGCAGTTCGGCCTGCTCGATGGCGACCCGGACGGCGGTCTGCTGCATCCGGTTGAACGCGCCCGCGACCTGGCCGATCTCGTCGCGTCCGGTCTCCAAGGGCGGAGACTCCGCCGCCACATCGACGGTCTCGCCCCGACCGAGCCGCTCCACGACGCCCGGCAGGCGACGCAGGGCCAGCTCGTCCGCAGCGTCGCGCAGGGCGCGCAGCCGGCGGGCGGTGATGACCGAGATCGAGAGCGAGGCGAAGATGGCGACGAAGCCGAGGGCTACCACGAGCAGAACCCCGCCGGCGGCCACCATCGCCCGCGGCCACATGCGCGCCCGGGCCGCCGCCGAGAGGTCCGCGTCGGCCCGACCCAGCTGATCCAACACCGGATCGACCGCGGCGCGCCATTGGACAGGGCGTAACGACGCTGTGCCACCAGTACCGGCGACCTCATCTTCGAGCTGGGTCAGCTGGTGGATGGCGCTTCCGGCCGCCACCCGGTCGTAACCGGGGCGGTCCGCCGGGGTGAGCTGCCGGATTGCCTCGGCGTAGAGCGTGCGCCATGCGCCGACGGGCTGGGTGAACTCCGCCGTTGTCCCTGGCTCAGGCTTCCCCGCGGCGAGGATCCCGGACATTACCGAGTCCTCCTCGGCAAGGACCTCCCGCGCCCGGGCCGGGCCCGCGTACGCCGCGGTGGCGCCATCGACCTGGCGAAGCTGGTCGTACACCCGGAAGGCGTCATCGATCAACGCCGTATAGGCCAGCTGGATCACGGCAGCCGAGCTCGCGTTTCGGTCCACTGTGGACCTGATCGTCGTCAGGCCGCCCAGCCCGGCCGTCAGCGCGCGCACCGAGGTGTCGAGCTGTGGCGTGCTGGCCCAGCGGGCGAGCGAACCGGCACCGGCCTGCCGCAGACCAACGACCGCGCGGTCGGTATCGGAACGTGGTCGAGTGACCGCGCCAAGGTCGGCATCGCCGTCGGCGAGGTGGACAACCGAGACGCGTCGCTCAACCTGCAGCGCGGTGACCAGATCGCCCATCGGCCGGCCGACCGCGTCGTCGAGGATGGCGACCGACCATAGGTGCAGTCCCGCCCGAACCGTTATGTAGCCGGCGAAGGCCCACAGGCTGATCAGTGAGATGAGCAGAGCGGCGACTGTCGACCGGACGCGGGTTCGGCGGGAGGTCATCTAGCGGTATCCAGACGGGAGATAGAGACGTGACTACCCAGCATCGGGCCACTCTCCGGCCGTCCTGCTCGGCCGAGCGGCCACTGTTTGTCAGACCCTACCCGGCCAACGGCTCAGTACCAGCCGTGGGCCAGCCAGAACGACCATGCCGCGGACGGTGAGCCGTAGGCCGACCTGATGTACGAGAGCCCCCACCGGATCTGGGTGGCCGGATTGGTGCGCCAGTCGCTACCGACGGTGGCCATCTTGCTGCCGGGCAGCGCCTGCGGAATGCCGTAGGCGCCGGACGGGTTGGCGGCGGCGTAGTTCCAGCCGCTTTCCCGCTGCCACATTGGCACCAGCGCGGCCATCTGGCTGATCGAGATGCCGTACGAGGGAAGCAGACGACATGCGATCAGCTTCACGCCGGCGTAGCCGGCGCACCCGGCCGGAGCGGGAGCCAGCGGCCTCGGATCCACCCGGGTCTGCCGTGGCGCCGGCTGGTTCGGCACGGCTGGGCCGGCGAGCGTGGCCGCCGGCTTCGGTGTCAGCGTCGCCGACGGCGCCACCTGAGGCGTCAGGGGAAGGCTCCGAGCCGTGCCGCGGTTTGCGCGCTGGTCGACCCGTACGGCGTCGGCATCCGGACGGGCGGCGGGGGCTGGCGACGGCACGGGGGCGAAAGCGATGGCGGTGGCCGTAACAGCCAGGACGGCCACGGCGGCGCCGCCGCCGATCCAGCGCTGAAAGTGGGACAACGAGGCGAGGCGGTCGCGGATCGCGCGCAGCGCGCCGGCGAGGGCTCGGGACACGTAGTGCTCCGTTCGGCGTGTGGGGGAAGTACGCCGGGGTTGGCGCACAAGGCACCGACCCTGCCCGGTGGCACACGGCGCGCCAAACCAAACAGCGACCTTCGTGAAGGTCGCCACAGCCATACCAGTCCTAGACGGGTGCCAGGCGTTGCCCACTATCCGTATCCGACATGCCCGAATTGCCAGGACGGCAGGGCCGCCGCGGGGCAAGCCATCGCGTCCGGCTGGGTCACTGGGAGTCCCCTACCGCGGATCTGAGATTCCCCAGCCGTGGCGTCCGACGTATCACAATGTGATACGGTCTACGAATGGTCGACCGTGACTATGTCTGGACGAGCGCCGGTCTCGCAGATGCCCGCTCGCGGAAGATCGCGGTCGACGAAGTGGAGCAGGCGCTGCACGCTCCACCCGGACTGCGATACGAAGCGCGGTTGGGCGATCTCCTTCTGCTCATCGTGGGAATGGCCGACAGCGCTCGTGTCATCGCGGTTTTCTGCGACGGTACGAGGCACACGCGCACGTATCGAATCGTCGCGGTGCGGGCTGTCTCTGGGCCGGCGCTCGACGAATGGAGAAGGAGGGTTCTGTGACCAACCCGGACTTCGATCACATGACCAAGGATGAGATCCTCGCATGGTTCCGTTCCAACGAAGACCTGTCGCCCTTACTGGCCAGGACGACCGCCACCACCGAGGCGGTCGCGCCGTCTCGATCCGGCGAACCGATGATGCTGGCGAGCATCCGGCTTCCGGTGTCCATGGTGGACCAGCTCGACAGCATCGCTGATCTCGATGGGTTGAAGCGCTCCGAGGTCATCAGAGCGGCGCTGCTTGCCTACATCACTGAACGCAACGCCCCAGTCGAGCGGGACGAGGCCGAGCGTGCATTGGCCGTGCTTCACCGGGCACTCAGCACGCGAACCCGACCGCACACAGAGGCAGCCTGAACGGCCCTACCCCGTCAGCTCGTCACGTCGCGACCACCGAAGCGGGCCCAGGCCGCGCTCAGGAAGATCAGGGCGTACGCGGCGGCCGAGATCAGGCCGTGCTCCACGCCGTCCCAGGGAACCGGATCGCGCAGCAGGTCGCCGAAGGCGAGCCAGTTGTGCGTCAGCAGGTACGGATGCAACCAGCTCACTTGTGGAATGGAGTCGAGGATGAAGCTGATCACGTTGAGCATCACGATGGCGATGGTCGCGCCGATGGGCTGCTCGGTCAGGGTCGACACGAACAGGCCCAGCGCCCCGAGTGCGGACAGGCCGACCGCCACGTACCCGCAGATGACGACGAGCCGGGCCAGCCCAGCGGTGAGCGGGATCTGAGTGCCGGATAGCAGGGTCACCGGACCGCCGCCGAAGACGAGGAGGCCGACGATGGCTCCGACGCCGGCGACGAGAGCAGTGGCTGTGAAAGCGAAGATGACGATCGCGCTGTACTTCACGAGCAACGCGCGGGTCCGCCCGACCGGAACCGTCAAGAGGTAGCGGAGCGTCCCCAGGTTCGCCTCGCCGGCGATGGAGTCGGCCGAGATGGCCGCGACCGCGATCGGCAGGAAGAGCGGGATCTCCAGCGTCAATGCGGCCAACGCGACGAAGAATCCGTTGTCCGTGATGGCCGCGAAAAAGTCGGGACCCCCGTCGCCTCGACCGCCGTCCCCGCCGGCTCTGATCGCGATCGTGATCAGGATCGGGACCGCGGCCAGCACGCCCATGCCGGCCCAGTTGCGGCGGCGACCGAAGATCAGCTTCAGCTCCGAGCGCAGGAACCGGGTGCTCGGTCTCCGCGGCACTGCCCGTACGGTCGCCTCAGCCGCTGACATCGAAACCCTCGCCCGTCAGGGACACGAAGAGCTCTTCCAGATCCGGAGCGGGGACGGTGAATTCCCGGACGCCCACCCCGTCATGTACCAACGCCGCGACGACCTTCTCCGGCGCGAGGTCGCCCAGCAGGCCGCTCGCCTCGCCCTGCCGCACCTGGACGTCGGCGAGGCCCAGTTCCCGCAGTACCCGGGCCGCATCTTCGGGCCGATCCGTTGCCACCCGGGCGCGGGGTGCGGCATCGGCCCGCAGACGTGCCAGTGGAGCCTGCGCAACCAGCCGGCCGCGATGAAGCACCGCGACGTACGTGCAGATCTGCTCCACCTCGGCCAGCAGATGGGTCGAGAGCAGGACGGAGGCGCCTTCGCCGGCCAGCGAGGCGACCAGGGCGCGCACCTCCCGGGTGCCCTGCGGGTCGAGCCCGTTGGTCGGTTCATCGAGGATGAGCAGGTCTCGCGGACGTAGCAGCGTCGCGGCGAGGGCGAGTCGCTGGCGCATCCCCAACGAGTACGCGCGGTACCGCTTGCCGGCCGCCGCGAGCAGCCCCACCCGCTCCAGGGCGGTGGCGATGCGGGCCCGGGCGGTTCGGGGATCGGCGGACCGGTCGGCCGCGTCGAGCCGAGCCAGGTTGTCCGCGCCCGACAGGTACGGGTGGAACGCCGGACCCTCCACAAGGGACCCGACGCGGGGAAGGACCGCGGCGGCCGAGGCCGGCATCGGCTCGCCCAGAAGACTGTGCGTGCCGCCCGTCGGTCGGACGAGGCCGAGCAGCATCCGGATCGTCGTCGTCTTTCCCGATCCGTTCGGCCCGAGAAAGCCACACACCTGTCCACAGGGGACGCGAAGGTCGACCCCGTCGACCGCCACGTGGCGGCCGAAGCGTTTCGTCAGCCCTGAGCTGCTGACCGCGAGCACCGTCATCCCCTCGCCTCCGCACTCGCTCCGCTGCTGCCACCCCACGAAGTGCCGCGTTGTTCGGCTCGCAAGCTCGCCGAAGCAGCTCCGCTTCGCTCCACGTCTCCGCGGGGACTCGGGCCCCCACCCCACGCAGATGCTCCGCGTCGCTCCACGTCTCCGCGGGGACCCCGAGGAAGGCCTGACGGCCCGGCGATGCCCACTCGCTGTCGGCTCGGTGCCTGTCTGCTCGCCTCCGCGCTCGCTCCGCTCCTCGGGCCTGACGGCCCTGCGATGCTCACTCGCTGTCGGCTCGGTGCCTGTCTGCTCGCCTCCGCGCTCGCTCCGCTCCTCGGGCCTGACGGCCCTGCGATGCTCACTCGCTGTCGGCTCGGTGTCACGAGGGCAACTTCGCCGCCGGGTCGGCAGCCGCCGTGTAGAGCCGCTCCGGTGCCACCGCACCGATGAGAAGGCGTCCATCGTCGGTGAGAAGGACAGTGAGGAGCTTACTGGTCAGCAGACGGCCGCTACCCCAGGAGCCGCTGACCGAGGGCAGGCCGCGAACCAGGCCCTGCAGTGGATCCGCGCTCGTCGAATCGGATTGCCGCACGACCAGCACGCTGGTCCAACCGCTGCCGATCACCGCGAAGCGTGGCGGAGCCGACGGTGCGGCCTTGCCGGGCTCCCGGCCGGTCGAGTCGTTCCCGGGGCCGACCGTCGTGCCGGGCGGCGGGTTGAAGGTGAACTCGGCCGGATCCGGGCGGGCGAAGCTCACCTGCGTGAACGCCACCTCGATCGATGGCGACGCAACATGCCGGGCGTAGACCTGAACGCGCAGGGGTACGTGGGCCGCGGCGTCGACCGCCAGGCGCACCGAGCCGACGAGCGAGGTCTGGTCGCGCGGCGCGAGAACCAGTTCGTATGCGTCACGCCCGGCGACGTTGACGCTGTCGCGGGTCGTTACCTCGGTCGTGGGATTGATCGCGGCGAGCGCCATGTCGGCCACCTGCTGCGGCGTGAACGCGCCGGTCGGGACCAGGTCACGCGGACGGGTAAGGTCCGCGCCGTCCTTGATCGTGCGGTGGGTGGCCTTGTTCTGGCGGCTGGACCAGGTCCAGAGGTCGGTTCCGTTGGCGATCACGTCGGTCTCACCGAGTGTGTCGAGCAGCGCCACCCGGGCCTTGTCCGGACCGGAGTACCAGACCCGCAACGTGTGCGTGCCGGAGAGCAGTGTCGTGAGGTCGGAGCCACCGGCGGTGGTCGGTAGAGCCGGGAGGCCAAGGTCGGCCCGGGCCACGATGGTGCCGGAGAGGCCGTCCAGCCGGGCGGTCTGCAGGTCGACGAGGAGTTGGGCCGGACTGCGCGACGGCAGGCTCGGGTCGGCGGCGGCCGTGATGGCGCCGATCGCCGCGCCACCGCCGAGCACGGCGAGCGCCGCTGCGACCGGCACGAGCCAGCGCAGGACTGGCCGGGAAGTCAGGACGGACATGGAGCCATACTCCCTCGATCGCACTGTGAGTTGGCTGAGTGCCACGATGCCGCACGTGCTCTCGCATGGCACGCTATGAGGCGTGCGGTTGCTGGTGGTCGAGGATGAAGTCCGACTGGCGTCGGCCCTGCAGCGCGGGCTCCAGGCCGAGGGATTCGCCGTGGACACCGCCGCGAACGGGATCGCCGGACTCGACCTGGCCCGCCACGGCGAGTACGACGCGATGATCCTCGATGTGATGCTGCCCGGCCTGTCCGGTTACCGGCTGGTGCGGGCGCTGCGGGCCGAAGGGCATTGGCTGCCGGTCCTGATGCTCTCGGCGAAGGACGGCGAGCACGACCAGGCCGATGGGCTCGACTGCGGCGCCGATGACTACCTCACCAAGCCGTTTTCGTACGTGGTGCTGCTCGCCCGGTTGCGGGCGTTGCTGCGCCGGGGCGCGCCGGAACGTCCCGCGGTGCTGACCGTCGGAGAGGTGTCGCTCGACCCGGCCAGCCGACGGGTCACCCTGGCCGGCACCGAGGTGACTCTCACCACGCGCGAGTACGGGCTGCTGCAGTACCTCATGCGCCGGGCGGGTGACGTCGTGTCGAAGACCGAACTGCTCGACCACGTCTGGGACGCGAGTGAGGAAACCGCGCCGAACGCGGTCGAGGTCTACGTCGGGTACCTGCGCCGCAAACTGGGGCGAGGAATTCTCGAGACCGTACGCGGTGCGGGCTATCGCCTCGTGCCGTCACCATGAGGTGGTGGCGCCGCCGAACGCTGCGCGCGCGACTCATGATCATCGGTATCACGGGGCTGTGCGCCGGTCTTCTTGCCGGTGGGCTCGTCCTCGTCGCCGTCCTCGGGATCGTCCTGCAACGATCGGTCGACGCCGAGCTCGACCGGACCGCGCATGACGTGGCCGCACTGGTGAACGCCGGCGCCCTGCCTCAGCCTGTGCCTGTCGCCGGCACGGCACTGGTGCAGGTGGTCGACGCAAAGGGCCGCGTGCGGGCCGCATCCATCGGCGCGGACCGGCTCGTGCCGATGCTGTACCCGCAGGAGTTGGGTCTGGCCCGGCCCCCTGTCGGAGCCAAGCTCTTCATTCCGGGCGATCGGCTCGGACTCGACGGTGACGTGCGGATGGTCGCGGTCGGTGCGGGTCCCGCGAACGATCCGCAGACCGTCCTCGTCGGACGGTCCATGTCGGACGCGCTCAAGGGCATTCACGCGTTGCGGGCGACCCTGCTCGTCGTGTTTCCGTTACTTGTGCTGGTTCTGGCGGCCGTGGCGTGGCGGGTGATCGGCGCTACCCTGCGACCCGTCGAAGCGCTGCGGACGGGAGCCGAAGAGATCACGGGGACCGGTCAGTCCGGGCGGCTGCCGGTGCCCGACGGGAGCGACGAGATCCACCGACTCGCGATCACTCTCAACGGGATGCTCGCCCGGCTCGATAGTGGCCGGCTGCGGCAACGCGAGTTCGTCGGCGACGCCGCCCACGAACTGCGAAGCCCCTTGACCAACATGCGAACCCAGCTCGAAGTGGCCCGGCGGTTGGGCGACACGGTGGACTGGCCGGCCGTCGCCGACGACCTGCTGGCCGACACGACCCGCCTGGCCCGGCTCGTCGACGATCTATTGCTGCTGGCCCGCTCCGACGCCTCGACCAAGCTCCCCACGGCGTCGGCCGTTGAGCTGTCCACTGTGGTCAGAGAGATCGGTTGCCGGTACCCTTCCGTGCGGGTGGAGCCCTTCACCCGTCCACTGTGGGTGGTCGGTGACCGGGACGCCCTCGGCCGGGTCTTGGCAAACCTGCTCGACAACGCCGTCCGGCATACCCGTACCACCGTGACCGTCGGTACGTGCGCAGCGGGCGCGGACGCCCTGGTGACGGTGACCGACGACGGACCCGGTATTCCGGAGGCCGATCGGGACCGGGTGTTCGAACGATTCACCAGGCTCGACGACGCGCGGGCACGCGACGCGGGGGGAGCGGGCCTCGGTCTCGCTATCGTGCGTGAGCTCGTCCGTCGACACGGAGGGACAGTGTCCCTTGTAGACGCTCATCCGGGGCTACGAGCCGAGGTGCGTCTGCCGGCTACAAATGCGTCGTGAGCGGATCTGGCTGCATCGGGTCGACCTCGGTCGGGTTGGCGGTGGCGGGAGTGGTGCGGCAGCGGCAACTGTTGACCGTGCGTCACCGTACGTGTGTCGCTGTCATGGCGGCGCAACCGCCCCATGGCTCCCTGAGCTTTCGCGAGTGGTATGAACGGCCCGTGAACCCGAACCAGGACATTGCCGAGGACGAGGTCGTCGAGTTGTGCCGGGACCTCATCCGCATCGACACCACGAACACCGGCGACACGACCACCTCCGCCGGTGAGCGGGTCGCCGCCGAGTACGTCGCGGCGAAGCTGGCCGAGGTGGGGCTGGAACCGGCCGTACTGGAGAGCGCCAAGGGACGCACCAGCGTCGTGGCCCGTTTCCCGGGCCGGCCCACCGGGCCCGGCATGGAGACCCGCGGTGCGCTGCTCGTACACGGTCACCTCGACGTCGTGCCTGCGGAAGCCGCCGAGTGGTCGGTGGCTCCGTTCTCGGGGGAGATCGCCGACGGCTACATCTGGGGGCGGGGCGCGGTCGACATGAAGGACTTCGACGCGATGCTGCTCGCCGTGGTCCGCCGGATGCGCCGCGAGGGTCGCATGCCGCCACGCGATCTCGTGCTGGCCTTCCTAGCCGACGAAGAGTCCGGCGGCCAGTACGGCGGGCACTGGTTGGTGGAGAACCACCCCGACCTCTTCGAGGGCTGCACCGAGGCGATCGGCGAGGTCGGCGGGTTCAACTACACGATCTCGGACGACCTGCGCCTCTACCTGATCCAGACGGCCGAGAAGGGCATCACGTGGCTGCGCCTGCATGCCAAGGGACGCCCCGGGCACGGGTCGATGGTGCACGAGGACAATGCGGTGACCACGCTCGCCGAGGCGGTGGCCAGGGTGGGCCGGCACCGCTTCCCCGTCGTTCTCACCGACACGGTACGGGCGTTCCTGCTCGAACTCTCGCAGATCCTTGGTATCAGCATCGATCTCGACGACCCGGAGCCCGCGATCGCGAAGCTGGGCACCATCGCACCGGTGATCGGCTCGACCGTCCGCAATACCGCCAACCCGACGCGTCTCGCCGCCGGTTACAAGGAGAATGTCATCCCGAGCCGGGCGTCGGCGACGATCGACTGCCGGACCCTGCCCGGCCAGCACGACACGTTCCTCGACCAGCTCCGCCAGGTCGTCGGCCCTGACCTCGACATCGAGATCGTCGAGCGCCAGCCGCCGATCGAGACCACGTTCGACGGCGACCTGGTGGCCGCGATGGGAGCCGCGCTGCGCCGGGAGGATCCAGTCGCACGCACCGTGCCGTACATGCTCTCCGGGGGTACGGACGCCAAGGCCTTCGCCCGACTCGGCATCCGGTGCTTCGGGTTCACTCCGCTGCGGCTGCCGGCCGAGCTCAACTTCGCCGCGCTCTTCCACGGCATCGACGAACGGGTCCCGGTGCAGGGACTACAGTTCGGCGTGCGCGTACTCGATCAGCTGCTCACGACCTGTTGAGGGGCACCGATGACCGAGCCGACAGCGAGTGAGCATCGCAGGGCCGTCAGGCCCGAGGAGCGGAGCGAGCGCGGAGGTGAGTGGACATGACCGACCGGATCGCCGATGTTGAAGCCGCGCTCGAACGGGTGGTGGTCGCGGTCCGCCACCATCTCGCCGCGGTGATCGCCGCTGACGGTCAGCCCGACGACGACTCCGTCTGGGACGCCTACGTCGGCCTCAACAATGCGTCGCACGACTACGACGACCTACTCAACGATGTGTTCGGCGAAGTCACGCCGTGGGACCTGGAGGCGATCTCGCCGGAGCAGGCGCCCGGTGGTCGGCTCGGCACGGTCGTCTCCGGCGACTCCGACGATGAGGTGAAGCTGCCCGCCGACGATCCGTACCCGCGGGTGGTGTCGGTCCGCCAGCGGCGGGACTACCGGATCCCGAGCGCCTCGGCCCTGTTCCACCTGGCCGAGGAGGGTCGGCCGGTGGCGCCGTCCGGCGAGTCGCACGCACCGATCATCGCGGTGGCGGACGCGATCCTGGAACTGCTGCAGTCGGGAGACGGCTCGCTCGGCATGCTCGACGTACAGGAGCTGGAACCGCTCGACGGCGTCGTGGTCGTGGCCGAGGTCGGCCGGCCGCTCAACGCGGAGGGCCACGAGGAGGCTGATGCGGGCCCGGAGGCGCCCTTCCGGATCGGTGAACCCGACCGGGTGCTCGGTCGCCTTGACGAGCGCTCGCTCGCCGGAACCGACGACTAGGCGAGCTGGAATGAGCGAGCGCGGAGGCGAGCTGGAATGATTCGTGCCGACCGCACTAGTACGACAGGGCCGGCTGAGCGAACTCGGTCCGCCGCCGACGCAACAGCAGCTGGCGGGTGCCGTTGCTGAACAGGCGTACCCGCGCCAGTTCCCAGCCCGAGTACTCGGCGGCGATCGTCAACTGCGCCGTCGCGGTCGTCCGGTCGACATGGGCTGGTAACCGCAACGGCACGTATTCGTAGTCCATCTGTGCATCCTGCCCCACGGTTCTGGTCGCGACCAGGGTTCCCCTACGCTGGGTCGACTCCGGACAGGAAGGACTCTCATGCGGTTGGGACTGAATCTGGGGTACCAGGCGGCATGGACCAGGCCGGCGGATCATCTGGCCCTGGCTCAAGAGGCGGAACGGCTCGGGTTTTCGGTGGTCTGGGCCGCGGAGGCGTACGGGTCGGACTCGCCCAGCATGCTGGCGTGGATCGCCGGCCAGACCTCGCGGATCGACCTCGGCGCGGCCGTGATGCAGATCCCGGCCCGCACGCCGGCGATGACCGCGATGACGGCGGCGACCATCGATACCGTGAGCCAGGGCCGGTTCCGGTTGGGCCTCGGTGTCTCCGGGCCGCAGGTCTCCGAGGGCTGGCACGGCGTTCGGTTCGCCAGACCACTCCAGCGCACCCGCGAGTACGTCGATATCGTCCGCGCGGCGCTCGCCCGGGAGACGGTCTCCTACAACGGGGAGTTCTACACGCTGCCGCTGCCGGAGGGGCCTGGTAAGCCGCTCAAGCTCGGCTTCCATCCGTACCGGTCGTCGGTGCCCATCTATCTGGCGGCGGTCGGCCCGCGCAACCTCGAGCTCGCCGGCGAGATCGCCGACGGCTGGCTCGCCATCTTCTTCTCCCCGGAGCACTCCATGCTCGCTTCGATCGTGGCCGGCCGGACCAGGACCGGCCGGGACCTGACCGGATTCGACGTCTGTGCCACGGCCGGGGTCGTCTTCGGTGACGATCCGGTCGCGTGCGCGGAGCCCTTGCGCGCCAACGCCGCCCTCTACGTGGGTGGTATGGGCAGCCGGGAGCAGAACTTCTACAACCAGCTCGCCGTACGGATGGGCTTCGGCGACGCGGCGCGCGAGGTACAGGACCTCTACCTCGGCAAGCGTCACCGTGACGCCGCAGCCGCGATCCCGTTCGAGTTCATCGACCAGACCTCGCTACTCGGGCCGATGGAGCGGATAGCGGCGCGGATGCGCCGCTACGCCGAGGCCGGCGTGACCACGCTCTCGGTGGCCGTGTACGACCCCGATCTGGACACGGCCGTGGCGACTCTTCGCCGGACGTCCGAGGCGTACGACCGGTCCGGGCTGGCGGGCTGACGCGATGCACTGGTGGCAGACGATCGTCCTCGGGATTGTCGAGGGCGTTACGGAGTACCTCCCCATCTCCTCGACCGGGCACCTCACCATCGCCGAGAGCCTGATGAACATCCACACCGACGACGTGGCCGTGACCGCGTACACGGCGATCATCCAGATCGGAGCCATCGCCGCGGCGATCATCTACTTCTGGCGGGACATCGTCCGGATCGTGGTCTCGTTCGTCCGCGGCGTCTTGAGCCCAGCGGCGCGCCAGTCGGCGGAGTGGCGCCTGTCGACCGCGGTGGTGATCGGTTCCATCCCCATCGCGGTGATCGGATTCGCCCTCCGCAACGTCATCGAGCAGCACCTGCGCAGCCTGTGGGTGGTGGCCGCCGGCCTGATCGTGTGGTCGGCGGTGATGGTCTTCGCCGAGCGGGCCGCGACCCAGCAACGGCACGAGCATGACATGACGATGATGGATGGTCTCGTGATCGGCCTGGTCCAGGTGGTCGCCCTGGTACCGGGTGTGTCCCGGTCCGGCGCGACCATCTCGGCCGGCCTGCTGCGCGACCTCGACCGGGTCACCGCCACCCGGATGGCGTTCTTCCTCGGCATACCGGCGCTGACGGCGGCCGGCCTGTATGAGGCCGTTTCGAAGCGACACGACGTGAGCATGACCGTGGGCTGGGGACCGACCGCCGTCGGCACGGTGGTGAGCTTCGTCGTGGCGTACGCCTCGATCGCCTGGCTGCTGCGGTACGTGTCGCGTCACTCGATCATCGTGTTCGTCTGGTACCGGGTGCTGTTGGGTGCACTGCTCGTGGCAGGGCTCGCCGCCGGTGTCCTATCGTCTACCTGACCCTGACCTCTGTCCGACCCGGACTTCTCGTAGTAGCACCCGTGCCGCAGAATCGCTTGCGTGGACAACGGCAAGCAACTGACCTGGCGATCGGCGGTCGTGCCGGTGCCGGCCAGAGGCCGGGTCCGGATGGGTCACGCGGGACCCGACGAGAACGATCCGCGTGAGCGGGCCATCGCGGCGATGGTGCAGTGGTGCCGTGCCGGCGATCGGCCGCTGTGGCTGGTCGAGGGCGCAGTGGGGGTCGGCAAGACCCGCCTCGCCGGCGATGTGGCCGACCGCATGGTCGCCGAGCGGTGGCCGGCCGGCTGGGCGAGGCCCGGCCTGGGCGCGTACGCCGTCAGTGCCGCCGCCCGCAACGGGCGGCGGGCCCTCGTGCTCGTCGACGACGCGGAGACCCGGGGCGACATGTACGAGCTGGTGGCGACCGTGGCCAACGGCGGCCGACCCACCGGGATCCGGGTGATCATCGTTGCCCGTGAGTTCGGCACCTGGTGGAGCGATCTGCTCGGTCGGTTCGGCCCGGCCGAGCGTGAGCTGCTCGCTGCCGGGCGTACGGTCATCGGCGGTGGCACGGTCTCCGCCTCGCCCGGGTCGAGGGCGCTGGCCCTGCGCGAATTCGGCGGCGACTCCGACCCGAAGGGTCGCGCCGTCGCTACGCTGGCGTCGGCCGACCCGGTAACTCCCGAGATCCTGCTGCGGCAGGCGGCCCTCGTCGTAGCGCTCTCCACCCGGGTAGGCCAGCTCGGCCCGGCCGAGATCCGGGCCGCGCTGCGGGATCTGTTCGAAGAGGACGGGTACTGGGCCCGAACCTCGGCCGAGGTGATGGGCTCCGGGCAGGCCGCCCCGGCCCTGCGTGCCGCCC
>JBKPDY010000075.1:0-23440 GCA_046728155.1 Actinomycetota bacterium | reverse complement strand
TCTACGCGATCCTCGACGGCGCCATGGGCGCGGTGCTGACGCAGCCCAATGCGGACCCGGCCGCTCTGCTCAAGGACGCGAACACGAAGATCCAGGCGGTCATCGCCAATAGCGGATCCTGAGTCACCACGGTGCGGGGGTCGGGTCATCCGGCCCCCGCATCATGCTCAACACGGGATCCGTGAAGCGACATCCAGGAGCACATCATGGCGGTCACATCAGTCATCCCGAGCGCGGCCCAGCCCGGACTCGCCGTCACATCCGTGACGCGCACGCCACAGGGTGGTCGCCGCCGGAAGCTGACCGACAACCTGACCGGTTGGGCGTTCCTGTTCGGCGCGGTGCTCTGCTTCGGTGTCTTCTCCTGGTACCCGATGATCCGGGAAGTCTTCATGAGCTTCCAGCGGACCCGTCGCGGTGTCACGACCTGGGTGGGGTGGGACAACTACATCCGGGTCTGGAACGATCCGGCGTTCTCGGCCGCTTGGCGCAACGCGCTCGAGTTCACGATTCTCGCGCTCCTGCTCGGATACGCGCTGCCGTTCCTCACCGCGGTGCTGCTCAACGAGTTCCGCCACGCGCAGGGATACCTACGGGCACTGGTCTACCTTCCGGTGATTCTGCCCCCGGCGGCCGGGCTTTTCCTGTTCAAGTACCTCTACGAGCCGAGCCAGGCCGGCCTGCTGAACACGATCCTGCAGGCGATCGGTCTGCCGACGTCGCAGTGGGTCCAGTCGATCCCGATGACGATTCCGTCGTTGGTCATCGCGTCCACGTGGCTCAACATGGGCAGCACGACTCTGATCTATCTGGCCGCCCTGCAGAACATTCCGGGTGAGCTGTACGAGGCCGCCGAACTCGAAGGGGCGGGCCTGATCCGGCGGGTTTGGCACGTGACGATCCCACAGACCCGTTTGGTCCTGTCGCTGATGTTCCTGCTTCAGGTCGTCGCGACCATGCAGTTCTTCATCGAGCCGCTGATCCTGGCCGGCGGCAACGGAGTCGAGGATCACGCGACCGGCCTCGTGTACCTCATGTACCAACACGGCTTCAAGCAGAACGACCTGAACGGTGCCGCTGCGCTCGGCGTGATGCTCGTGCTCGTTCTCATCGTCTTCTCGGCCCTGTACGTGTGGCTGAGCCCCAAGCAGGATTAGAAGGGTACGACATGGCCGTGATACAGACGTCGAACCGTACCCTCATCTCGCCGGCTCGACTGCATCGCCCGAGTGGACGACGCACCTACTGGATCCTCCTCGTCGGCGTCATCGCGCTGTTCTCGTTGGCGTTCCTCGGCCCGCTGTACTGGATGGTCACCGGCGGTCTCAAGACCGGCCGGGAATTCGCCCAGATCCCACCGACTCTGTTCCCGCAGAATCCAAACCTCAACAACTACAAGGAAGCCTGGACGGATATCGAGCTTGGCCGCTTGCTGCTCAACACGACCTACTACGCGGCCGGCGCGCTCGCCTTCCAATTGGTCTTCCAGGTCGCGGCCGCGTACTCGTTCTCCAAGCTGCGCCCCAGGTTCGGCAACATCGCCCTCGGCCTGATGCTGGCGACACTGATGATCCCGTCGACCGTGCTGGTGATCCCGCAGTACGTCACGGTGAAGGGCATGCCGTTCACCGACTGGAACCTGCTCGATACGCCGTGGGCGATCTGGCTGCCGGCGGTCACCACCGCGTTCAACGTGTTCCTGCTGAAGCGGTTCTTCGACTCGGTACCGGAGGATCTGCTCTCGGCCGCGGCGGTCGACGGCGCCGGTCCAATTCGGACACTGTGGTCGGTCGTACTGCCGATCTCGCGGCCCATCATCGGCGTCGTCGCCATCTTCTCGGTCACGACGACGTGGAAGGACTTCCTCTGGCCACTGCTGGTTGAGCCGGGACCGGACTCCAAGACGGTGAACGTGGGCATCTATGCGTTCAGCACCGGGGTGGGGCAGAACGTCGTCGTCGCCGCGGCCGTTATCGCCGCCATCCCCGCGATCCTCTTCTTTCTCATATTCCAGAAGAACATCATGTCCGGGCTCACCGCGGGAAGTCTCAAAGGCTGACGGTTCTCGGCATCCGACCAAACTCCCGGCATACACGTCCAACCGGAAGCAGGTACAACCGTGCGTGACACCGAAGCCCCCGACCTACCCGGGGCGCCGCTCGCCGGGCAGTGGTGGCGCTCCGCCGCCATCTACCAGATCTATCCGCGCAGCTTCGCGGACGGCAACGGCGACGGCGTCGGCGATCTCGTCGGTATCCGCTCCCATTTGAACTACCTGGCCGGACTCGGAATCGACGCGGTCTGGTTCAACCCGTGGTACGCCTCACCGATGGCCGACGCCGGCTACGACGTGGCCGACTACCGCGAGATCGATCCGCTCTTCGGCACCCTGGCCGACGCGGAGGCGTTGATCCAGGAGGCACACGCGCTCGGCATCCGGATCATCGTCGACATCGTGCCGAACCACTGCTCCGACGCCCACCCCTGGTTCAAACGGGCGATCGAAGCGGGCCCGGGCTCGAGCCTGCGGGACCTGTTCTGGTTCCGGCCGGGACGAGGGGACAGCGGGGAGCTGCCCCCGAACAACTGGTCGTCCATCTTCGGTGGTCCGGCGTGGACCCGGACGAAGAATCCGGACGGCACGGACGGTGAGTGGTACCTGCACCTCTTCGCACCCGGTCAGCCGGACCTCAACTGGGATAACCCCACGGTCCACCAGGAGTTCGAGGACGTGCTGCGGTTCTGGTTCGACCGCGGGGCCGACGGCGTACGCATCGACTCTGCCGCCCTGCTGATCAAGGACCCGGCCCTGGCCGACTTCGACCCGGACGATCCACCGCTGCCCCATCCATACGCCGACCGGGACGAGGTGCACGAGGTCTACCGGGCGTGGCGACGGATCGCCGACAGCTACGAACAGCCGCGGGCTCTCATCGGCGAGGTGTGGTTGCCCGAGGCTCCCGAGCGGTTCGCCCTCTATCTTCGCCCGGACGAGCTGCACACGGCATTCAACTTCGACTTCCTCGGCTGTCCATGGGACGCGTCGGCGATGCGCAAGGTGATCGACGACGGGATCGCGCTGCACGCCCCGGTGGGGGCGCCGGCGACCTGGGTACTATCCAATCACGACGTTGTCCGGCACGTGACTCGCTACGGCCGGGCCGATACTCGGTTCTCGCTGGACTACCGCCAACTCGGCGCGTACACCAACCTGGAGCTGGGTACGCGCCGTTCCCGGGCCGCGGTGCTGCTGCTGCTCGCCCTGCCCGGATCGGCCTACATCTACCAGGGCGAGGAGCTCGGCCTGTACGAGGTCGAGGACATCCCGGATGAGCTACGTCAGGATCCGATGTTCTGGCAGACCAGTGGGGCCAACCCCGGGCGCGACGGCTGCCGCGTTCCGCTGCCGTGGTCGGGTGAGGAGCCGCCATTCGCGTTCAGCCCCGGCGATGCCACCGCCACCCCGTGGCTGCCCCAACCGGCGAAGTGGCGTTCGTACACGGTCGCCGCCCAGCAAGGTGACCCTTCGTCGATGCTCGAGCTCTACCGTAATGCGCTCCGCCGGCATCGCGCCGATCCCGCGCTCGGGGACGGGCCGCTGACATGGCTGCCCTCGCGGCCGGACGTGCTCGCCTTCACGCGGGGCGACGGGTTCGTCTGCGTCGTGAACCTCTCCGCGACCACGGTTCGAATACCGCCCTACCGGGAGCTGATCCTGGCCAGCGGCCGGCTCGACGGCGACGGTCTCCCGTCCGACACGGCCGTCTGGCTGCGTCACGCGAGCTGAGGCCACCGGCGTGCACGCCGTTCGCAGTGCGCATGATCCAACAGAATATCGGGAAATGCCCACTTTCCTTGGACATCCTCGATGCCCTGTTGGATCTTGGAACCGAAGAAGGCTATCTATGCCTCACGTGGTCGGCAACTGGGGAGTCTCAGGCCCCCTATAGGGGACTCCGCATGACCCAGCCGCCCGGGCCGCTCGCGGTACCGGCCTGACCGCTACGCGGCCCCGGCCGGTCGGATCTGCTGGAAGCAGTAGTACAAGGCGATCAGTAGGTGGGCGAGCAGGCACAGCGGCGCGCTGATCAGCGCCACCAGAAGCGTCCCGACGTAGAGTCCCGTCCCGACGGCGCTGAACCGCACGATCGACGCCCGGACATCGACCGGATCCACGCCGTCGGCCAGCAGCGCCGGTCGGTGGGCCACGTAGGAGTACAGGCCGGCGAAGCCGACCGACATCGCCAGCATCACGGCCGAGTAGACCAGCGCAGCCGTACGGGCATCGGCGCCGTCGGTGAGGTACTCCGATATCAGTGCGGTCGTGAAGGGGATGGCGACGACCGTCATCAGCAGGAGGAGATTGAGGAACAGGGCCAGCCGGTCGATCCGACCGATCAGTTCGAAGACACCGTGATGGTTCACCCAGATGATGCCGATGACGAGGAAACTCGTCACGTACGCCGCGAACGCCGGCCACTGGTGGCCGAGCGCGCGGGCCAGCGAGCCGTGCAGGGTGTCGCGCATGGGTACCCGTAGATCGAGCACGAGCAGGGTGATGGCGATGGCGAAGACGCCGTCGCTGAACGCCTCGGTCCGCCCGGTCTCGCTCACACGCGCCATTATCGGCGCAACGGCAGGTAGGCTGCGGCGCGTACGAACGATCGGGGAAGGCTGACCGTGGCGAAGAAGACCGCCGACGATATCCGTGACGGCGTGGAGCTGACCAACCTCGACCAGCCCCTCTTCGAGGGCGCGTCAGCCTCCAAGCGGGATCTCATCGACTACCTCGACGGGGTCCGCGGACCGATACTCAAGGGTCTGCGGGACCGGCCGCTCTCGGTGATCCGGGTGCGCCCCGGGCAGGAACCATTCATGCAGAAGAACCTGCCGAAGTACGCCCCCGACTGGATCCGCACGGTCTCGCTGTGGGCGGAGAGCTCGCATCGCGAAGTCTCCTACGCGCTCTGCGACGACCGCCGCACGCTGCTGTGGTTCGCGAACCAACGGGCCGTGGAGTATCACCCGACGCTGGTGCGCACGGCCGACTGGGAGCACCCTGACTTCCTCATCCTCGACATCGACCCGCCCGCTGGCGAGACGTTCGCCCTTGCCGTGCAGGCCGCGTTGTTGGTGCGGCAGGTGCTGGCCGATCTCGGACTGACCGGGGCGGTGAAGACGAGCGGCGCCAAGGGCCTGCACGTCTTCGTTCCAGTGGCCGGGCACACGTTGGAGGATGCTGCCGCGGCGACCCGGGCGATCGCCGAACGGGCACAGCGGGTGGACCCGTCGCTGGCGACCACGGCGTTCATCCGGGAGGACCGTGGCGGCAAGGTCTTCATCGACTCGACCCGCGCCGGTGGGGCCACCGTCGTGGCCGCCTACAGCCCACGCATCCGGCCTGGCGTCCCGGTATCGTTTCCAGTTTCGTGGGACGACCTGCCGAGCATCACTCCGGCCGATTTCACGCTGCACACGGCCCCGCGGGCGATGGCCGGCGGCGACCCGTGGTCCTCGATGCTTCCCGAGCGGCAGCGCCTCAGCGACGAACTGGTGGCGGAGGGCCACGCCATACCGATCGCCCGGGTGCAGGCGATGCACGAGGGTAAACGGCGAGCGCGCGCCCGGCGTTCCTGAGGTCAGCTCGCGCGCAGGGTACGGGCCAGGGTGTCGAGGGCGGCCGGGAAACTGCCCTCGTTGGGAGTGGCGTATCCGACGATGATGCCCTTCGGGTGCTCATCCGGGGCGTGCCAGTGCTCGGCCAGTCCGGTCAGGGCCAGGCCGCGAGCCGCCGCCCGGGCGATGACCTGCTCCTCGTCCGGACCATCGCTCGGCAGGCCGACCATCACGTGCAGGCCGGCCGCGATGCCGTGCAGGTCGAAACCCCGTCGTGCCAAGGGTTCCAGGCGCTCGACGAGCTGGTCCCGGCGACGCCGGTAGCGGGCTCGACAGCCGCGGATGTGCCGGTCGTACGTGTGGGTGGTGATGAGGTCGGCGAGTGCGAGCTGGCCGATGGTCTCGGTGTGTGCGTCGGTGTGCTGCTTGGCCGACGCGACCGGCTCGATCAGCCGCTCGGGCAGGACCAGCCACCCTAGTCGCAGGGCCGGCCCGAGCGTCTTCGACGCGGTGCCCACGTAGGCGACCCGGTCCGGTGCCAATCCCTGCAGGGCTCCGACCGGTTGGCGGTCGTAGCGGAACTCGCCGTCGTAATCGTCCTCGATGACGAGACCATTGTGGACCTCTGCCCACGCGAGCACGGCTTGGCGACGCAGCGGATGGAGGGTGACACCGGTGGGGTATTGATGGGCCGCGGTCAGCACCACTGCCCGTACGTCCATTGTGGTCAGTAGATCGGTGCGGGCGCCCGTGCGGTCGACCGGCAGTGCTTGTACCGTCGCGCCCCAACGTCGCACAACGTCGCGGTGATGGGGGAGGCCCGGATTCTCCATCGCCATCGTGCCCGGTGCGACAGCCGTCGCGAGCAGGGCCAATGCCTGGATGTATCCGGCCGTGACGACGATGTGGTCAGCCGTGGCGACCACGCCCCGCGTTCGCCCGAGGTACTCGGCCAGGGCGGTACGCAGCACGACGTGGCCGCGCGGGTCGCCGTAGTCGTAGGTCGAGGCTGGCGCACGCGCCAGTGCCCGACGCGTGGACCGGATCCACGCTCCCGTGGGGAAGGTCGACACATCAGGGCTGCCCGGCCGCATGTCGAACCGCGGCCGCGCCGGTTCGGCGACCCGGACCGCGGGCCGCGGTGGGCTCGCCGGCGCGTCCGCCACGATGGTGCCGGATCCGGTCCGCGCGCTCAGGTATCCCTCGGCGACAAGCTGGTCGTAAGCGGCGGCCACGGTGCCTCGGGCGAGGCCGAGTTCCCCCGCGAGAGCACGCGTGGACGGCAACCGCGTCTGTGGCGCGAGCCGCCCGGCTCGGATTGCGTCGCGCAATGCCCTTTCCAGGCCGGATCGCCGGCCGGCGCCCACGGTCCTCTCGAGGTGCAGATCGACTCCGAAAGTGGACCAGTCTATTGCCACGGAATTGGACCTTATCGCGAGGCCATTGCCCCTCGTAGCGTGGCTGGTATGACAACGACAACCGCTCCCGTGGTCCCCGGCGTCCGACTCGCCGTCGACGCTCTCGCCCCTCGCATGAACAAGGCCATGAACGCTCTCGACGCCGCATCTCGCCAGACCAGCCTCGAATCGTCGTTGCTGGAGCTGGTACGCACGCGCGCGTCACAGCTCAACGGCTGCGTCTACTGCGTGGACATGCACACTCGTGACGCCCGCGCCGCGGGTGAGGACGAGCGACGCCTCCACCTGCTTGCCGTGTGGCGCGAGGCCCCTGTCTTCACCGCCCGTGAGCGGGCCGCGTTGGAATTGACCGAGGCGGCGACCCGGCTGACCGACGGGCCGGTCTCCGACGAGGTCTTCGCCAGCGCGTCCGTCGAGTTTACCGAGGTGGAGCTCGCCGAACTGATCTGGACGATAACGGTGATCAACGCATGGAACCGCCTGGGAGCCACCGCACGACCGTGGCCACTGCCGTGAGCACGCGTGTTCCGGCCGCGGCCGACCCCGCGGTGGCGCTCCGTGAGCGGGCGGCGGCGCTGCGGGCGCTCCACGTACCCGGCGACCCGGTGATCCTGCCGAATGCCTGGGACCAGGACTCCGCCCGTACGGTCGTGGCCGCCGGCTTCCCTGCCGTCGCGACCAGCAGCGCCGCTGTCGCCGCATCGCTGGGGTACGCCGACGGCGAGATGACCCCGGTGGCCGAGATGCTCGACGCGGTGGCGCGCATCGTCGACGCGGTGCGGGTTCCGGTGACCGCCGACATCGAGCGCGGGTACGGAATGGCGCCCGAGGAACTCGTCGAACGCCTCTGTGCCACCGGTGCAGTCGGCTGCAACCTGGAGGACTCCGATCCCCACGCGGGTGCCGTCGTGGACGCGAACGAGCAGGCCGACCTGCTCTCTGCCGTCGGCGCCGCCATCCACCACAGTGGACTCGATCTCGTCATCAACGCGCGTGTCGACACCTTCCTGCACGGTTCCGGGACACCGGAGCAACGCCTCGACGACGCGCTGCGCCGGGCACAGCTCTACCGCGACGCCGGCGCCGACTGCGTCTTCCCCATCGTCCTGGCCGAGCCCGGCGCCATTCGTACGTTGGTTGAGGCTGTCGGACGGGTCAACGTCCTGTTCACGCCCTCGGCGCCCAGCTTGACCGAGCTGGCAGGCCTCGGTGTGGCCAGGGTCAGCTTCGGGTCCGGCGTGTACCGGGCGACGCGGGCGTACCACCGCGAGATGCTCGCCCGGATCGCCGCCGGCGCCAGCCCTTACCCGGATTCCCTTTGAGTCATGGCAATCCGGCAGAGCGTGCGATCATGGTTCGGCGGGTGTGCCCCCGGTATCCACTGTGGACTAGCAGAACGGTGTCCCGTTGACGAAGTTGGAGCGCAGGTAGCTCACGTCCGCGGCCAACATCGAGGTCACGGTCTGGATCGAGCTCAGTACGAACAGGATTCCCCGGCCCGAGATGGTGATGACGAGGAAAGCCGTGTTCTGGCCGCGGACGAGGCTCTCGTTCGTCG
Source organism: Actinomycetota bacterium (assembly GCA_046728155.1). Taxonomy (GTDB): domain Bacteria; phylum Actinomycetota; class Actinomycetes; order Mycobacteriales; family Micromonosporaceae; genus CAWDLX01. Next base: position 14,848 of record JBKPDY010000075.1, on the reverse strand, counting down.
TCTTGGCGTAGATCTTCTTCAGGTCGGCCAACGAGGTACCCAGGTACGCCCCGGACGGCGTCGGTATGGAGGTGGACTGGTTCTCCAGCAGGAAGAGGGTTCCATCCTTGTGGAATGACAGGTGCACGTCGGTCCACTTGCCGGTGCCACGGGCGGTTGTGGTGTCGGGGCAGCCCTGTGGGCCGGGACCGATGGCGTCCAGTCGCCCGGCCGCCTGCAGGTCGGACTGCTTCGTGCCCAACTGGTACGGGCCGGCACCATCCACGCTGAACTCGACCACCTCACCCGGCGATGCGGTGGGCGATGCCGACGCGCTGTCGCCGGGGCTCGCCGATGTCGTCGGCCCACTGCTCGAAGCCGGCGGTGCAGGCGAGGCCGGAGGGCTGGATCCGCAACCGGCGAGGGCGAGCACGGTCGCGACGAGTAGGGCCTGACCTGCGCTACGCACCCGCATCATGCGGATAGTGCAACGGATCCGGCCGGGCCGCGCAAGACCGGATGTGACGTGCGCCATCGGTCGGCCACGGCCGGGAATGGCGGGCCGTCGTACGAGTTGCCCGTAGGTGGAGTTGTTGTTTCGTCAACGTCTATGGCTATGGGAAGAGCACCCATGACAACTGCCGCAGAGGCGGACGGGGACGCGCCCGCAGCGGAGCTGAGCAGCGCTGATCGCGTTCGAACGATAGTGGTGCTCGGCTCACTCATCGCTATCGCTCCCTTCACCATCGACACGTACCTCCCGGCGCTTCCGGCCATCACCACCGATCTCCATACGGGTGCGGCCGCCGTCCAGCTGACGCTCACCGGCACGCTGACAGGTCTCGCGCTGGGTCAGGTTCTGATCGGTCCGGTCTCCGATGCCTTGGGACGCCGCCGCCCGCTCATCGCCGGCCTCATCGTCCACGTCGTCGCCTCCCTGCTCTGCGTCGTGGCGCCGAACGTGGCCGTGCTCGGCGTACTGCGTGTCATGCAAGGTCTCGGCGCCGCCGCCGCCGGGGTGGTTGCCAATGCGGTCGTGCGCGATCTCTTCGCAGGCACGACGGCGGCGAAGATCTACTCGCGTCTCTTGCTGGTGATGGGTGTCGCGCCGATCCTGGCTCCCACGCTGGGCGGCGTCGTGCTGCGCTGGACGAGCTGGCGGGGCGTGTTCGCGGCACTCGCCGTCGTCGGGCTGGCCCTGATCGCGATCGGCGTGTTCGGACTGCGGGAGACCCTACCACCCGAGCGCCGCCGCCGCGGCGGTGTCGTGAGCACGGTCGCGACGTACGGCCGCTTGCTGGGCGACCGCACGTTCGTCGGCCTTATCCTCGTGGCCGGACTCAGTCTGGCCGCGCTCTTCTCGTACGTCTCGGGCTCGTCGTTCGTGTATCAGGACCAGTACGGGCTGAGCCAGCAACAGTTCGGGCTGGTCTTCGGGGCGGGCGCGGTGGGACTCATCGCGGCGAGCCAACTCAATGCCCGGCTGCTGGACCGGTTCACGCCGCAGCAGGTGCTCACCTGGGCGCTCACCATCGGATCCGCCGCCGCTCTGCTGCTGGTCGGGGTCGCCGCGACCGGCATCGGCGGGATGGTCGCCGTCATGGTCTCGCTGTGGGTCGTGCTCGCCACGGCCGGACTGGCGATTCCGAACGCGCCGGCGCTGGCCCTGACCCGTTACGGCGATGCGGCCGGGACCGCCGCCGCACTGCTCGGAGCCGCGCAGTTCGGCGTGGGCGCCTTGGCCGCGCCGCTCGTCGGTGCGCTAGGTACGAGCGCTCTCTCGATGGGTGCCGTGGTGGCGGCCGGGATGATAGGGGCCCTCGTGGCACTGCTCGCCACGACGCGCCCGGTACGCCGGGTTTCGGTCGCGGACCGGGTCCGCACATCGGCGTCCGATGTGGACGCGGATGAGCTTGCGGTCGCCACCTGTTGACCGTCTTGTGCTGTATGTCGCGCTGTAGCCGCCGCTGCTGCTGAGCCGATCGTCTCCGCTGACGCTCGAGATCTGCTATTTCGTACCGACTTGGGTCGGTGACGCCGCCACGAACCCAGCCGATCAGGGGGTCGCGTCCCGGCGTCCATGCCGTTACTGTCCCTGACCGGATCTAAAGGGTCACGTTAAAGGAGACCGATGACCAACCCTGGAGACGGCACCGCACCCACGGCCGAGCCGTCGAATACCGAAACCCCATCGTCGACGGGCCCCGTTGCTCACCCGCCGGTCACGGCGGATCACCCGACACAGCCGGCCGCGGCAGTTCCGGCACCGCCCGCCTACCCACCCCCCACCACCGACGTACCGGCGCAGCCCGCGCCGCCTGCGGTCGAGACGCCCGCGGCCGCCCAAACGCCGGCTGAGGCAGCGGATGCCGCGCAAGCGCCGGCGGAGGCACCGGCGCGTGTGCCCGCGACTGAAGTCCCAACGCCCACACCGCCGCCGGCGGCCGAGGTGCCGGCGCCCGCGGCCGCGTCGGCGCCGTATGTGCACACGGCCGACGCCCCGGTGGCGTACCAGCCAGCGACGGTCACCCAAGCAGCCCCAGCACACGTCGCGGCCCCGGCTAGGCGGGGCAGCGGCGCCGTGATCGTCCTGTCGGTCCTGCTCATCCTTGTTCTTCTCGCCGGCGGCTTCGCGGCGTACCTCTACAAACTCCAGCGCGACCAGACGACCAAGGCGAACAACCAGGTGACCGCGGCGAACGCCCAAGTCGCCGACCTTACGAAGCAGCTCAACGACACGAAGGCGCAATTGCAGACGGCACAACAGCAGGCCGCCGAGGGCCAACGCGCGAGCGAGACCCTCGCCACCTGCAAGGCGGCGGTGGCCGCCGTGTTCGCGTCGCACGACGTCGCCGGCGTGCAGGCCGCACTGCAGGACCTCGCGACGAAGTGCAGCGCGTAGGTCACGACCGCTCGGAGCCCGCCGGCCGGCCTGATCGGCGGGCTCCGTTTCAGTGCGCGCGATGAGTCCATAGTGGTCAACGCCGGTTGTCGAGGCTGCTGTGGCCATGCTCGTTGCCCGGTGTGCCGTCGTACGAATGAGGCTGTGCAGCCTGGCTGGGCTGGTCGATCCGCCTGACCCGGCGTACCGAGCGGACGGAGAATGGGGGATCCGGTTCTCGAGCCACGAAGGATGATGGGCATGCCTACGATGACGAATCCGCTCGAGGTCATCCGTTCGAGCGTTGCCAGTACGGCGGAGAAGGTCTTCGTGTCCCCGATCGAACGTGACGGCCTGACCGTGATCCCGGCCGCTACCGTCGGCGCAGGCGGCGGATCCGGAAACCAGGGCGGTGAGCCCGGCTCCGGCGAGGGAGGTGGGTTCGGGCTGCGAGCCAAGCCGGCCGGCGCGTTCGTCATTCGCAACGGTTCGGTGCGCTGGCAGCCGGCCGTCGACGTCAACCGTCTGGTCATGGGCGGCCAGATCGTCGCCATCGTGGCCCTACTGGTCCTGCGGACGATCGTAAGAAGTCGTGCCCGTTGGGCGCAACGATACGGCCGCAGGGGCAGATAACACCGTCGTGGTTCCCTGCTGCCGCCAGTAGGCTCCATGGGTGCTCATCGCCCACGACCTCGAAGGCTCGGGCGACCCGGTCGCGCTGCTGCACTCCTCGGTCGCCGACCGGCGGATGTTCCAGCCGCAGTGGGAACCGCTCCTGACCGCCGGATACCGGCTCGTGCGGGTCGACTTCCGGGGCGCGGGGGAGACGCCGGCACCCACCGGACCACACAACCATGCCGAGGACCTCCGCGATGTCCTTGACGCTCGTGGGATCTCGCGTGCGGCGATCGTCGGGAGCTCCTTCGGCGGCCGGGTCGCCCAGGAGTTCGCGGCACGGTGGCCCGATCGCGCGGCAGCCCTCGTTCTGCTGTGCGCCGCGCGCGCTGGTTTTCCGGCCACCCCGGACATCGAGGATTTCTGGACCCGCGAGGCTGAGTTGCTGGAGGCGGGCGACCTCGACGCCGCCGTGTCCCTGAATGTGTCGACCCTTCTCGGCCCAGCAGCCGACGCCGGCGCGCGTCAACTGGTCGCCCGGATGCAGCGGCACTCGTTCGAGGTTCAGCTTGCGGCTCCGGACATCGAGCCGGTAACGGTCGAGTACGACATCACAGCCATCACGGCCCGGACGCTGGTCGTATCGGGCGCGCACGACCTCCCGTACTTCATCGAGGTGGCCAAGTCGCTGGCGGCCGATATACCAGCGGCTCGCCATGTTCACCTCGACTGGGCCGGCCACCTGCCGAGCATCGAAGGGCCGGCGATGCTCAACCCGATCCTGCTCGAGTTCCTCAACCGTCACCTCTGACGCTGGAACACCGATCTTCAGCCGGTCGTGGCGGGCTGTGAGATCAACTCCGCTGCCCTTTCGGCGATCATGATCGTGGGGGCGTTGGTGTGACCGCGGATGATGCGCGGCATGACGGAGGCGTCCGCGACGCGCAGGCCGCTGACGCCGCGGACCCGCAGATGCTCATCGACGACCGACTCCGCGTCGGTACCCATCCGGGCTGTCCCGACCGGGTGGTAGAGCGTCTCGGCGTGCGCACGCACCATCTGCTCCATCTCGACGTCATCGACCGGCCAGTGATCGGGGCGCATCGGCTCGCCCACATGTTGCGCCAGGGAAGGCGCGGTCAGCATCGTCCGGGTTACCTCGCCGCCCCTGATGATGCGCCGCAGATCATCGGGATCGGCTAGATAGTTCGGATCGATCTCAACCGGAACCGTCGGGTCGGCGCTGATCAGGGTGAGGCGCCCCGTGCTCTCCGGTTGCAGCAGGACGACGCCGAGGGTGAAGCCATGTCCGGGCGGCTCGGTGGCGCCGTGGTCGAGGAAGGGAACAGGAGCGAAGATCACCTCGATGTCAGGGCCGGCCAGGCCGGGCTCGGTATGTATCATCGCGACGGCTTCGGCCACATTGGACGCCAGCATGCCCCGTCGGGCGAGCAGGTACCGGATGACGTGCTTCGGCTTCTCCGCATCGACCATGGTGGTCCGGGTCGGCGTGTGCACGATCCATCCGGACGCCAGGTGGTCCTGCAGGTTGGCCCCGACTTCGGGGGACGCGGCGACGAGGCGCACTCCGGCCGCGGCGAGCTGGTCCGGATCACCGATCCCGGAGAGCATCAGTAGGTGCGGCGACCCGATCGCGCCGGCGGCGAGGACCACCTCGCGGCTGGCGCCCAGCTCATGGGTCTGCCCGCCCTGGTCCCGGTAGGCGACGCCAGTCGCCCGGCCGTCCGTGAGCAGGACCCGTTCGACCAACCCATCCGGGATCACGTGCAGATTGGTTCGCCCCCGTGCGGGGTGCAGGTACGCGTCCGCGGCGCTGAACCGTCGTCCCTTGTGGATGGTGACGGGTGTCGGGGCGAAGCCGGTGTTGTCGGGCTGGTTCAGCTCGTGGAGCCGGGTGAGGCCTGACTCGGCACACGCCGCCAGGAAGGCGGCGGTCAACGGGTTGGGGTCGCGCAGCTCCTCGATCCAGAGTGGACCGCCGGTGCCGTACGTGTCGGCGTAGTTGCTGCCGACCCGGCGCTCGATGCGGTGAAAGTACGGGAGTACCTCGTCGTAGCTCCACCCCGGTACCTGCCATCCGTCGTAATCGGCCCGGTGGCCTCGTACCCACATCATCGCGTTGATCGATGAGCTGCCGCCGATCACCTTGCCGCGGGGCCAGTAGAGCTCCCGATCGGTGAGGTGCTTCTGCGGCGTGGTCGTAAAGTTCCAGTCGTACGGCGTCTTGAACAGCTTGCTGAAGGCAGCCGGAATGTGGATCTCCTGCTTGCGGTCCGGCCCGCCGGCCTCGACGAGCGCGACGCGTACACCCGGGTCGGCGGAGAGTCGGTTCGCGAGTACGCAACCGGCCGAGCCGGCGCCGACGATCACATGTTCGTACATCGGGACCTCCGGACGGATTCGTCGTGGACCGACCGTACCGGAACGCCAAGTGGTTGCCTACCCCTCGGTAACCAGAGCCGCACACCCGGGTAGGGTTCACCCGAAGGTCGAGGTGATGAGCCTGGTGAGCAGCCCACTGACCACACTGGACGAAGCTCGCGCCGCGGCCCGGCGGATCGATGGCCACGTGCGGCGGACATCGCTCATCCCCGCGCCAGCGCTCAGCGACCGGTTGGGTGTCGACGTGTGGCTCAAGCGCGAGCTGGACCAGCCGACCGGAAGCTTCAAGGTGCGCGGGGTGTTCAACGCGGCCCTGAGCATGTCGGAGACCATGCTGCGTCGCGGGCTCGCCGCCTTCTCGGCCGGAAACCACGCAGCGGCGGTGGCCCACGTCGGTGCCACTCTGGGTGTTCCGGTCACCGTCTGCATGCCGGCCCGGGCGGTACCCGTCAAGATCGAGGCGACGCGGGCGCTGGGCGCCGAGGTGATCCTCGTCGAGCAGGACCTCGTTGGTACGACGCAACGGCTTGCCGCCGAACGAGGGCTAACCCTGCTGCACCCGTTCGATGACGTAGCGATCGTCGCCGGGCATGCCGGGGTTGGCTTGGAACTCGTCGCGGAATCGCCCCAGGTCGACCTCGTCGTGGTTCCGGTCGGCGGAGGTGGCTTGATCAGCGGGGTCGCCGCCGCGGTCAAGCAGCTGCGGCCGGCTGCCCGCGTCGTTGGAGTCGAGCCCGAAGGCGCCGACGTTGTCTTCCGCAGCCTCGCCGCAGGCCGGCCGGAGTCCCAGCCCGCACCGCATTCGATCGCCGACGGCCTGACCGCGCCCATCACCGGCGACATCCCGTTGGCTCACATCAGGTCCTTTGTGGACAGCATCGTCCGGGTGCCCGACAGCATCATCCTCACCGCGCTGTCGATCCTGATCCGGGAGGAGCGGGTGCTCGCCGAGCCGGCCGCCGCGGCCGCGGTTGCCGGAATGCTCTGGCACGCCGTACGGGCTCACCCCGGCGCCCGGGTCGTGTTCATCCTCTCCGGCGGAAACGTCTCGCCCGACCTGGTCGAGCAGGTCTCGGCCTGAGCGTCGCCAGGCCGTCCCGTAACGGGCTCAATCGCCGCGCGTTGGTTGAGAAAAGGGCGAAACGCCCGGATCGGCTGGCGGTAGGTGACATTCGGAAGCGGCGTCGACGTGCGGCGGCCCACGGTGGTCGAGGAACTCGAAGAGGACCTCGCGATGTGGACCGGCGGAGTCTCGTGCGTCGCCGTCAGCGGCGCGAGTGCCGCGCTTCATGTCGCGTACGCCGCAGCGGGTCTGGGGCAGGGCGACGAGGTCATCATGTCGGCGATGTCGCTTGTGGACAGTGCCGCCACTGCCGTGGCCCAGGGTGCCCGCGTCCGGTTCGCCGATGTCGAGGACGACACCGCGAACGTCGACGCGGTCGCGGTGGCGGCGGCCCTGACCAGCCGGACTAGGCTGGTGACGGCGCTCGACTACGCCGGCCACCCGGCCGAGTACGACGATCTGCGCGGCGTCGCCGATGCGGCCGGCCTGGTCCTGGTGGCGGAAGGGGCGCTCGGCGGCTCCTACCGAGGGGTGCCGACCGGCGGCCTGGCCGACCTGACCGCCTTCGCGATCGGCGCCGATCGGGCCGAGGGCGGTGCCCTCGCCGTGGCCGAGGAGGCCATGCTCACCGCCGCCCGCCGGTTCCGCCACCTAGGACTGGTGGACGGACATGGACGCCAGACGAAGGAAGCGCACAGCTTCGGCCTCGACTACCGGCTCGCCACCCCGCTCGGGCGTCTGTCGCGGATGCGGCTCCGTCGCGTAGCCCGGACGAACGCGCGTCGGACGGAACTCTTCGAGCGTTACGGCAAGCTGCTCGACGACGTCGACGGGCTTCTCCTGCCCGCGCGGCGTGACTGGGTCGAGCCCGCGTGGCAGCACTACGCCGTACGGATTCTCGGTGGACGCCGGCGCGAGGTCTACGACCGGATGCGATCCGCAGGCGTCCTCGTCGACGTCCACCACGCCCCGGTGTACTCGCATCCGGTCTTCGCGGACCTCGGTTACCGGCGCGGCAGTTGCCCGGTCGCGGAACGGTTCCACGCCGAGCACCTGTCGTTGCCGTTTCCGGCCGATCTGACCGACGCGGAGCAGGATCGGATCGTAGAGGCCCTGCGCGCGACCCTGCGATAGGAGGGCGTCAGGGCCGATAGTCCGGGTTCGGCGTGATGATGGAGAACGAGGCGCCCTGCGGGTCCGTCAGACTCGCGAACCGTCCGGCCATGGAATCCTGTCGCATGTGCTCGCTGCCGCCCAGGCTGATCGCCCGATCGGCCGTGGCATCGCAGTCGTCGACTGCGAAGTAGACCGACCAGTGCGACGGCATCGACCCCATGCTCGGAGGGATCTCCATGGCACCGGCCACACTCTCGCCGCCGGTCTCCAGCAACGAGTAGGTGCCGCCCTCGGGCATGGCGACGTCGCGTACGCCGACCGGGAAGACGGCCGGGTAGAAGTGCTTGGCCGCGTTGAGATCGGAGGTCATCAGCTCCGCCCACGACATCGCACCGGGTTCGTCGATGACCTCCGCGCCGGTTGTCTCGCCCGGCTCCCACACCGAGAAGGCAGCCCCGGTCGGGTCGATGAAGGTGGCCATCCGCCCCTGGTCCATCACGTCCATCGGGCTCGTCACGATCCTGCCGCCGTTCTCGGCGACCTTGGCCGCGGTCTCGTCGGCGTCCGTCGTCGCAAGGTACACCGACCATGCCGGCGTTTGCTTGGGGTCCATCATGGGCCCGATTCCACCGACATCCTTGCCGTGCATGCGGACCAGGCTGTAGCCGCCCGCTTCGGGTCCGAGCTCCTGCCTCGTCCAGCCGAACAGCGCACCGTAGAACGACGATGCCGCGGCCGGGTCACTGGTGCCGAGGTCCACCCAGTTCGGCCGACCTGGCGCATAGGTAATAGTCACGGGGCCGATTGTTGTCGACCACGACGGCTGCCGTACGGCGAACGAGAAGGTTCGCCGATCCGGCGCAAATCCTCACCCGCATCGTGGGCACCGAGGACCAGCCGAGGCTGCATCCTCCACGGATGTCGCGGATGGCCTGACCGCGGTGCCGTGCATAAGATCTGTTTCCTCCGCGACGAAGTGCATTTAACTTCATCATTTGGCGGAAGAAACAGATCTCCACCACGCCACGCCGGTACGCGAGCCTTTGTCGGGCCGGATCTCCCCTGTTGGGAATCGCCTCGCCCGAGCGATGTGACGGGACCAGTGGGTTCACCTTGTGGCGGCCGCCGAACAGGAATTTGAGATGACCGGTCGGGCGGCGAGTACGCGGTCGGCGAGGTAACGGTCGAGGGTCCACCCGCGTGGGCCCGGTGTGGTGTACTCATCGGCGGACATCACGATCCGGAACAGGACGCAGGAACAGTCGGGCTCGGGCAGCCGGTCCAGCGCCGGCACCGAATCCACGGATAGCGTGGCGAGGTAGTCCAGGTCGATGATACCGCTACGAAGATATCGGTCCCACGACGACGAGGCTGAGGACCGCCAACACGCCCAGCAGCCCACGCAGCGCGCCGTCGACCGGTGCGGGCGCGAGCCCCTTTTTCGCGAGCTCCACCGCGAAGCCCTCGGCCCGCAAACGAGCCGCGATGGACTCGGCAATGGTGCGCTCATCCTCGACTACGAGAATCCGGCGCTGGTGGGCGCTCACGCGGGCGCATCCGCGGTGCGTGTCATGAGCAGCAGCCTAGGGACAGTTCGTGCAGATCGCCCGCACGGCATGTGAAGGTTACATGGAGGAAAGCCAGCCCTGTCGACAATTCGGACGAGCCGCCACGCGGACGGGCTCAGCGTGGAGCGATGACCGCCAGGGGTTCGACGCCACTGGTCACCAGCTGGACCGGCTGGCCGGCGAGGGCGCTGGCCCAGGCGGCGGCCTCGCTTGTCCAATGTGTACGGATGGGCCACACGCGCGCGGTCCGGCCGTTGCGCCGGGCGATGCTCTCGGCTTCGCGGACGCCGGCCGCGATCGCGTCGGGGCTCCTGTCCGCGACAACAACAAATGTTGCGTCGACCGGCATGACGGGCGCCCAGCCAAGAGTGTTCGGGTAGGGCACTGTCCGCAGTGGAGCGTCGTTCCAGTAGAACGCTACGCCGTACCGGGCCTGCGTGCTCAACAGGATCACGTCCTGCGGCGCTCGATGCGCCCGCACGTACCAGGTCGCGCTGCGTACGTCCTCGGTCACCATGGCCGCGACGATCGGCACGGCTGGGGCCTCGCCGGTGAATCGATACCAACCGGCATTCGTGGCCGCGTAGACGCCGATTGCAGCGAGCGTCAACATGGCCGCGATCGGTGTGCGGTAAGGGCTGTACTGCAGACGCCCACTCAGTGCGACCGCCACGCCGGCGACACCGATGCCCGCCACGGCGGCGACGGTGACGAGCAGGAAATGAGACGTCCGGAGGTCGAGCAGCGGGTAGACGCGGGTCGCGCCGAGCACGATGGCGATGACCGGAAGGAGGATGACTGCGATCAGAGGAGCGCCACTGCTGTGTCGCCCGATAGTCATCAGCCCGCAGCCGAGCAGCACGAGCAGACCGATGGGTGGTACTCCCAGGTACGGCAACAGTTCAGCGGTCCGTCGTCCCAGGTAGCCGAGTAGGTCAGCGGGCGAGGGAAAGTATGGAGCCCAGTAGGTGAGCAGTCCCGGTGACCGGCTGCCAGTCGAGAGTGTCCACTCGATAGCCGCCACAATGACACCGGCCAGCCCACCCGCCACGACCGCTTCGGCGGAGCGGCGCCAGAGCCGCCGTACTGCGGACGCCAGGGTCAGCCCGCCGAACACCGCAAGCGAAGCGATGGCGGCGACGTGGCTGACCAGCTGGCCGAGCGTCGCCACGATGACGATGACCGCGAGCCGGCGGCGGGACCACGCCGACTCGGCCCACGCGGCCAGCGCGAGGAGCCCGATTGTCACGGCGGCATCCGCGGTGTATTGCTTGAGGTCGTGGCGGATCTGCTGGGCGGGTAGGAGCAGAACGGCCCCCGCGCAGGCGAGCCCGGCGAGTCTTGCCTGGGCGGCGGAGGGCCACCGCAGCGCGCGCCCGAAGGCGTACCCCGCGCCCACGGTCAACCCGTCGAAGATCAGTGTCAATATCCGCAACCGGTCCGGATCCGGGATGAGCCGAAGCAGAACGGACCAGCCGAGCGGCGTCAGCGAACTGATTGACGGCAGGTCGGCAAGCGACGCCCGGGTCGAGAGCGCAACCCAGGCCTCATCGAGCCAGTACGGCTGGGCGAGCATGCTGGGCACGTTGTGCACAACGGGTATCAGGCACAGCAGCGCGACCACGGCGACGAGGTCGGGTACGGCCCGTCGCAGCCGGTGCCGTGGGGCCGGGTGGGCGGAGCTCGCGTCCGCATCGTCCGCGGCACGGTCCCGCCCGGCGGCTGCGAGTTCGTTGTCCACGGCTCTCCCGAAGCGTACGGAGATCCTGACAATAGTCGACCGCCCTTCACGAGCCCGGATCTCTCACCCTCACGGGTGGTAACGGCGACAATGATCGGGTGGTGTCCATGTTGGCTTGGCAGGTCGACCGGCCCGGTCCGCTGGCGTCGCGGCCGCTGCAGTCCGTGACACGTGAGGTGCCCGAGCCCGGCGAGGGGGAGTTGCTGATCCGGGTGGCGGCCTGCGCCGTATGCCGGACGGATCTTCACGTGATCGAAGGAGACCTGCCCCCGCACGCCTCGCCCGTCGTCCCCGGCCACGAGGTCGTCGGCTACGTCGCCGGGGTCGGAGCGGGCTCGTCCGGGTTCGCAGTCGACGACCGGGTCGGGGTCGCCTGGCTACGGCACACGGACCGGACCTGCCGGTTCTGCCGGCGCGGCGCGGAGAATCTGTGCCCGCGTTCGCTCTACACCGGTTGGGACGCCGACGGCGGGTACGCCGAGTACACCGTCGCCCCGGCGGACTACGTCTACCGGCTGCCTGACGGCTACGGTGACGCCGAGGTGGCTCCGCTGTTGTGCGCGGGAATCATCGGCTACCGGGCGCTGCGACGGGCTGAGTTGCCGCCGGGCGGCCGGCTCGGGGTCTACGGGTTCGGCGCGTCCGCCCATCTGGCCGTCCAGGTAGCGATCGCCGAGGGTGCGCGTGTACACGTGCTGACGCGGGCCGAGTCGGCGCGCCGCCTCGCCCTCGATCTCGGGGCAGCATCCGTAGGCGACGCCTATGCTTCGCCGCCCGAGCCGCTGGATGCGGCGATTCTTTTCGCGCCGGTGGGAGATCTCGTGCCGGTGGCGCTCGAAGCCCTCGACCGGGGCGGGACACTTGCCATCGCCGGCATACACCTGACCGACATTCCGGTGCTCAACTACGAGCACCACCTGTTCCAGGAACGCACACTACGCAGTGTTACGGCGAACACCCGCGCCGACGGTCACGAGTTCCTCGACTTCGCCGGTCGCCATCGGCTCGCCGTGACGACGACACCGTACCCCCTGGCCGAGGCCGACCGGGCCGTCGCGGATCTTGCCGGCGATCGAGTGAACGGTGCCGCCGTCCTGATCCCGTGACCCGTACGGCTACATTCAGTCCATGCAGGGTTCGGACGTGGTGGACAGGCTAGGCAGGCGGTACCGGTCCTACTTCGCGAGCCGGCCGAGCGTGTCCTTCGCCGTCGTCATGCCGGGCGGCACCAAGCATGGCTTCGGACCCGACGAACCGGCCTTCACGATCGTGGTCAATGACGCGAGGGGCCAGCAGGCGGTCAGGTCGCTGGACCAGCTGCAGGTGGCGGTGGCCTACCTCGACGGTCACCTTGATGTCGACGGTGACGTGATGACGGCGCTGCGGATGCGCAAGTTCTTCTCCGATGTCCATCCGATCGCGTGGTTGACCCGCTTCGCCCCAGCACTGGTGCGCGGCCGGATCCAGCACGACCAACGGTCGATCTCGGCCCACTACGACCGGGAGTCAGACTTCTTCCTGACATTCATGGACAAGCGACACCGGTGCTACACCCAGGGCGTGTTCAGCCGCGACGACGAGCCGCTTGAGGACGCCATGACCCGCAAGATGGCTCTGGCGCTGGAGGCGATCGGGGCGAAGCCTGGCGACCACGTCCTGGAGGTCGGCGGAGGCTGGGGCGCGTTCGTCGAGTACGCCGGCCGCCGGGGGATCGAGGTGACCACGTTGACCCTGGCCGAGGAGTCCGAACAATTTCTCAGCGACTTCATCGCTCGCCACGACCTGCCGGCGACCGTCGTGCGCCAACACGTGTTGTCCTACCGGGCGCCGCGTCAGTACGACGCGATCGTGAACATGGGTGTCACCGAGCACCTGCCCGACTACAAGGCGACCCTGCGCAAGTACGCCGAACTGGTCCGACCGGGCGGGCGGGTCTACCTCGACGCGCTGGCCATGCGGGCCAAGCACCGGGTATCCACCTTCATGAGCCGCTATGTCTATCCGGGGGAGTCCTCGCCGCTTCTGCTGCACTCTTACCTACGCCAGGTTGCCCGCTCCCCATTCGAGCTGATCAGCGTGGAGGACGACCGGCACAACTATTACCTCACCTGCCACGAATGGGCGACCCGGCTCGACGCCGCTCGCGACGAGATCGTCCAGCGGTGGGGGGAGCGGCTCTACCGCAGGTTCCGTATCTTCCTGTGGGGATCGGCGGCGGCGTTCGACTCCGGACTGGTCCAGGCGTACCGCTGGGTCCTACGGATGCCGACCGCCCCGGCTGTTTGACCTACCATCGATCAGTCCTCAGCGGACCAGCCGGAGGCCGGACATGCCACCGTCGACCGCAAGCGATGTGCCTGTCGTGGCGCCCGCGAGCGGCGACGCGAGGTAGGCCACCGCCGCGGCCACCTCGGCCGCGGTGACCAGCCGACCCATGGGCTGGCGAGCGGCGAGCTTGCGTCTCTCCTCGATCGGGTCGTCGGCCCGGGCGAGCAGCCGGGCGACCCACGGTGTATCGGCCGTGCCGGGCGCGACACAGCAGACGCGTATCCCTTCGGCGACGAGATCCGCGGCCATCGCGAGGGTCAACGCGTGGACCGCTCCCTTGGTCGCCGAGTAGAGAGCCCGACGGACCAGGCCGGCGGTCGCGGCGATCGAGGAGACATTGACGATCGCCGCCGCCTTCGAGCGGCGTAGGTATGGCAGGGCGGAGCGGCACGACCGGGCGACACCGATGACGTTGACATCGAGGCAGCGGTGCCACTCGTCGTCGGTGTTCTGCTCGACCGTGCCGACCGCGCTGATCCCGGCCGAGTTCACGAGGATGTCGATGCCGCCGAGTGCCTGCACCACCTGTGCCATCGCATCGTCGAGGGACTCGGTCACGTCCGCGGCTACCGGATGATGCGCCGTGCCCGGCTCCCGATCGAGGACGGCAACCGCGGCGCCCCGCTCGGCCAACAGGTCGGCGCTGGCAGCGCCGATCCCGGAGCCCCCACCCGTGATCACGGCGACGAGTCCATCGAACTCAGCCATGTCGCTACCTCCTCACGCTCGGATCCTATGTGACATAGGATCTTGGCAGAGGACGAGATGGGTAGCGTGCTATGAAGCGCACACTCGCCGTGACGGAGCTGGGGCTGGGTGGCGCCGGCATCGGGAACCTGTTCCGGTCCGTCTCCGACGACCTTGCCCGGTCCACGGTCGTCACCGCCTGGCAAGCAGGAATTCGCTACTTCGATACCGCTCCACATTATGGGCTCGGGCTTTCGGAGCGGCGGCTCGGCCAGGCCCTCGCCAGCCATCCGCGGGGCTCATATGTAGTGTCCACAAAGGTGGGGCGACTCCTCGAGCCCGTCGGCGGCGGCGGTACCGATCTCGCCAACGGATTCGATGTGCCCGCCACGCATCGGAGGGTCTGGGACTTCAGCGCGGACGGCGTACGGCGCAGCCTCGAGGCGAGCCTCTCCCGACTCGGGACC
>JBKPDY010000074.1:0-17738 GCA_046728155.1 Actinomycetota bacterium | reverse complement strand
GCCTCACCCTCTCCGACCTGGCGAGCAAGCTCAAGAGCAAGTGCGGCCAGGGCAGTACTCGGGTCAAGATCATAACGATCGGCCTCGGAGTTAAGGCGGACTCTGCTGTGCTGCGGCGGATCTCCGACTCGACCAAGGCCTCGACATACTCATCGCCGACGTCGTTCGACATCAACCAGGTCCTGCTCACGGCGCTGTTCAGCGTCAGCCCGTGACGGGTTGGCTCGGTCGGGCTGGCGACCATTCGGGTCCCGCCAGCGCGGCTCGTATGGGCGCCGCCTTCGCCTCAGCCTCCGCCACCTCGTCGGACGGATCGGAGTCCCAGGTGATGCCGCCACCGGCCCAGAGGTGAACCCGCCCGTCGGCCGCGGCGACGGTCCTGATCGTCAGGCCGAGGTCAAGGCCGCGGTGGTCGATCCACCCGAGCGCTCCCATCGCCGGCCCGCGCCCCACCGGCTCCAAGCCGGCGATCTCGGCGAGAGCGGCGAGCTTCGGCGCACCGGTGACCGAACCACCGGGCAGCACGGCGACGAGGAGGTCGGCCAGGCCGACCCCGTCGGCCAACCGCGCCACCACCCGCGACTGCGCCTGCCAGAGGTCGCACCACCGTCGGACCGCGAAGAGCTCCGGCACGTCCACCGAACCGACGGCAGCGATCTGGGCCAGGTCGTTGCGCTCCAGGTCGACGATCATGACGTGCTCGGCCCGCTCCTTTGCCGACGCGAGCAGCTCATACCGGCCGGCGGCCGTGGCCGGCCGGGTGCCCTTGATCGGACGGGTCTCGATGGTATGGCCGCGATCAGGACCACGGATCACCCGCACCAGCATCTCCGGCGACGCTGACGCGATCGCCCATCCCGTGCCAGCGAGCACCTGTCCGTACGCGGCACCCGGCAGGCCCCTCACCCGGCGCAGCGCGGCGTTCGGATCACCCCGGTAGGGCGCCGAAGCGTGTCCGACGACGTTGACTTGGTACACGTCGCCGCGGGCGATCGCATCGCGGACACTGGCGACGGCGCACCGGTGCTGGCGCGGGGTCCAGCTCGGCGTCCACTCCCCGACCCACCACGGGTGATCCGTCGCCGGCCGGCCGGCTGCGCGATCCAACCGGACGGCGCTCCACGCCGACCTGCCAGCCTGATTCGCCTCCGCAAGCGTCGGCGACCTGCCAGGCTGATTCGCCTCCGCAAGCGTCGGCGAATTCCTTAACGAAAGTTCGGGAGGAGAACCGTGGCCGTAAACAACGACAACCAGATCGGGTATCGATGGTGCCGGGCTCGGCGGGAAACCGAAAAGGCCCCGCATCGCCGCGGCGCCGGCGGCCGACACAAAGATTGTCGCTCCGCAGGTCGCCGCGGCATAATGGTAACTGTCCGCGTTTGCACGTTGGCTCTGTGCCAAGATGGGTAACCCCACCCCGTGCGCGGCTAGGAAGGATTCCGCTATGACGGCAGGGTTTCCGCCGTCCGTCAGACGCCACTCCAACCGGGAGCGTTCCCAGGTATCGTTACACGCCGTTACCAAAATGGTGTTGAACCATCGGCCATGTGGTTGGAGCATCGTCATCCGAAGGGCCTATTGTGGCGACACATTGCCGTCACCTGCTCGAAGGCGAGCGGTTTTCAGGAGTAGCCTGCGTGGTTGGTCACAGTGACCTCGGCAACACCCACAATCGGAGAAAACAAAGAAATGTGCGAGCACCAACCCCCCTGTCCGAGTGCCGACGCCGTCGACCGTGACGCCGCCCGAGTCATCTCCTGCCATCCGGAGCAGGGATGGAGCCTCCTGTGCAACGGCGTGATCATGTTCGAGGACACCGGCGAACTCCTTCCCGACGGTAGCTGCATCGAGCCCCACCGCGGTCCGGCACCGCACACCCTCCTCCCCGCCACGATCTGAGCACCGCGGCCGCGTAGCCGCGGTCGCCGATTTTCCCCCATTCGCCCCGACCCTCGGTGCTCAGGCTTCGAAGGCCTCCGGTGGCGGACATGAGCAGACCAGGTTCCGGTCGCCGTACGCGCCGTCGATCCGTCGAACTGGCGCCCAGTACTTCCTCTTCGGGTCGACACCGGGTGGATATGCCGCCTCCGACCGCTGGTACGGATGATCCCAATTGTCAGCAGTGACCATCGCCGCCGTATGTGGGGCGTTGACCAGCGGGTTGTCGGTGGCCGGCCAGTCGCCTGCCACGGCCCGGTCCACCTCACGCCGAATCTCGATCATCGCGTGGATGAAGCGGTCGAGCTCCGCGAGATCCTCCGACTCGGTCGGCTCGACCATGAGCGTTCCGGCGACGGGGAACGACATCGTCGGCGCGTGGAAGCCGTAGTCCACCAGGCGCTTGGCGATGTCGTCGACGGTCACGCCGCTCGCCTTCGTGATCGGGCGGAGATCCAGAATGCACTCGTGGGCCACCAGGCCCTTGGTGCCCGTGTACAGCACCGGGTAGTGGTCGCGCAGACGGGCCGCCACGTAGTTCGCCGCGAGCACCGCCACGCCGGTCGCCCGGGCCAGCCCGTCCGGACCCATCAGTCGTAGGTACGCCCATGGGATCGGCAGGATCCCCGCCGAGCCGTAGGGCGCCGCCGAGACCGGGCCGACGGCCGTCTCGTGGACGGGGTGCAGCGGGTGACCCGGTAGGTATGGCGCCAGGTGCGCCCGGACGGCGACCGGACCCACGCCCGGGCCGCCGCCGCCGTGCGGAATGCAAAACGTCTTGTGGAGGTTGAGGTGCGACACGTCGGCCCCGAATCGGCCGGGCTTGGCGAATCCGAGAAGCGCGTTGAGGTTCGCCCCGTCGACGTATACCTGGCCACCGGCGTCATGGATCTTGGCGCAGAGCTGCGCGATCCCGGTCTCATACACGCCGTGCGTCGACGGGTAGGTGACCATGATCGCAGCGAGGGCGTCCCGGTGGGCGTCGACCTTCCGGTCGAGGTCGGCCAGATCGATATTGCCGTCGATGTCGCACGCGACGACAACCACGCGCAGCCCGGCCATCACCGCGCTCGCCGCGTTGGTTCCGTGCGCGCTGGACGGGATGAGGCAGACGTCCCGGTTCGCGTCGCCGTTGGCGCGGTGGTACGCGCGGATCGCCATCAACCCGGCCAACTCGCCCTGCGAGCCGGCATTCGGCTGAACGCTCACAGCGTCGTACCCGGTGAGCTCGGCCAGCCAGGCCTCCAACGAAGAGACCAGCTCGCGGTATCCGGCCGTCTGCCACTCGGGCGCGTACGGGTGCATCCAGGCGAACTCCGGCCACGTCACCGGCTCCATTTCGGTGGTCCCGTTGAGCTTCATGGTGCAGGACCCCAACGGAATCATGCCCCGGTCCAGCGCGTAGTCCCGGTCGGCGAGCGTGCGCAGGTAGCGCAGCATCGCGGTCTCGGAGCGATGCCCGTGAAAAACGGAATGGGTGAGATAAGCATCGCGTCGGAGCAGCTCGGCCGGGACCGACGGCTCGATCTTCAGGTTCGCGATGTCGACGTCGGCGCAGCCGAAGGCCGTCCACACCCGGCGCAAATGATCCTCGGTCGTCGTCTCGTCGCAGGCGATCCCCACCCGGTCGGAGTCGACGAGCCGCAGGTTGACGCCCGCCGCGGCCGCCGCGTCCACGACGCCGGCGGCCCGACCGGGGACTCGGACGGTGATGGTATCGAAGTAGTACGGGTGCTCGACCGTGATGTCGTTGGCCTGTAGTCCCGCGGCGAGCTGCCCGGCCATCCGATGGGCGTGAGTGGCGATTCCACGTAGGCCCTCCGGGCCGTGGTAGACCGCGTACATGCTCGCCATGACGGCGAGCAGCACCTGTGCGGTGCAGATGTTGCTTGTCGCCTTCTCCCGGCGGATGTGCTGCTCGCGGGTCTGCAATGCGAGGCGGTACGCCGTGGCACCGTCGGCGTCGCGGCTGACGCCGACCAGCCGTCCCGGCAGCATCCGCTCGAGCCCCGCCCGGACGGCCAGGTACCCGGCGTGGGGGCCACCGAAGCCCATCGGTACCCCGAACCGTTGTGTCGTCCCGACCGCCACGTCGGCCCCGACGGCGCCGGGAGATCGCAGAAGACAGAGCGCGAGCAGGTCGGCGGCGATCGTGACCAGCGCCCCCCTGGCGTGCGCCATCTCGACCAGCTGCGCGTGATCGCGCAGCGCCCCGGACGCGCCAGGGTACTGCAGGTGCAGGCCGAAGAACCCATCGGGCAGGTCGGCCGGATCCGTGGTGTCCACCACCCGCACGTCGATCCCGAGTGGCTCGGCGCGGGTAGCGATCACCGCGATCGTCTGTGGCAGCGCGTCGGCGTCGACGACGTACACGTTGCTCGACGCCTTCGACGAGCGGCGGGCCAGCGCCATCGCCTCGGCCGCGGCGGTGGCCTCGTCGAGCATGCTGGCATTCGCCGTGGCGAGTCCGGTGAGATCGGCCACCACCGTCTGGAAGTTCAGCAGTGCCTCGAGCCGACCCTGGCTGATCTCCGGCTGGTACGGCGTGTATGCCGTGTACCACGCGGGGTTCTCGAGCACGTTTCGTCGGATGACACCCGGGGTGTGCGTGCCGTAGTACCCGAGCCCGATCATCGAAACCGCGACGCGGTTCTTCGTCGCCAGACTCCGCAGCTCGGCCAGTACCTCGGCCTCGGAGGCGGCCGGCGGCAGATCGAGCGCCACGTGCTCGCGAATGACCTCGGGAATCGCGGCGTCCATCAGCTCGTCGATCGAGCCGTAGCCGATCTCGTCGAGCATGCGTCGCTGCTCGTCAGCTCGCGGCCCGATGTGCCGGCCGGCAAAGGGGAGGCCAAAGGTGTGATCGCCGCTCATGGATCCTGTGCTCCTGGAGGCTCGGACGTTGACCCTACGTCCTCCCCTCTGTCACTGGCTCCGCTGATCGGCGGCTTCGAGCTCCAGAGCGCCTACCCGACGTGGTCCTGGTGCCTGAGAGGTTCCGGGGAGGATTTGCCCCTTCGGCGCCGTTCGGACTTTCTGCCCGTCGGACTCTCCCACGCAGGTGTACCGGCTCCGGTAAAACTACCAGCGGATCGGCTCGGTTGCGGCGGGGCTCGCCAGTCGCGTATTTGTCGCTAGGGTGATCATCATGACGTACGAGGCCGCGCCAGACCGGTACGACTCGATGACCTACCGACGGAGTGGCCGGAGCGGGCTGAAGTTGCCGTTGATCTCGCTGGGTCTGTGGCACAACTTCGGCCATACCCGTCCCCTGGAGACGCAGCGCGCGATCTGCCGGCGGGCGTTCGATCTGGGTGTTACACACTTCGACCTGGCGAACAACTACGGGCCGCCGTACGGCAGCGCCGAAGACACCTTCGGTCGCGTCCTCACCACGGACTTCAAGCCGTACCGCGACGAGCTCGTGATCTCCACAAAGGCCGGGTACGACATGTGGCCGGGTCCGTACGGCGAGTGGGGATCTCGCAAGTACCTGACCGCGTCTCTGGACCAGTCGTTGCGGCGGATGGGTCTTGACTACGTCGACATCTTCTACAGCCATCGACCGGACCCGGAGACACCGCTCGAGGAGACGATGGGGGCGCTAGCCCAGGCGGTGCGCTCCGGCAAGACTCTCTACGCCGGGATCTCGTCGTATCCATCGGCGACGACGCGTGCGGCCGCCGCCATCCTTGCTCAGCTGGGCACACCGCTGCTCATTCACCAGCCGTCCTATTCGATGATCAACCGCTGGCTCGAGCGGGACCACCTCCTCGATGCGCTAGAGGATGTCGGCGCCGGATGCATCGCCTTTTCCCCGCTGGCCCAGGGCCTGTTGACCGACCGCTACCTCAACGGCATCCCCGCCGACTCCCGGATCGCCACCGGCGGCGCGATGTCGGCCGAAATGCTGACCGACTCGAACATGGCCAGGGTACGTGGCCTGAACGCCATCGCCGGCCGACGCGGGCAGTCATTGGCGCAGCTTGCCCTGGCCTGGGCGCTGCGCGACAACCGGATGACAAGCGTGATCATCGGTGCCAGCAGTGTGGGACAGTTGGAGGACAATATCGCGGCGCTACGCAACCTCGATCTCAACGACACCGAACTCAGCGAGATCGACACGTATGCGACCGAGGGAGACGTCAACCTGTGGCAGAGGTCCACTGACGGTGCGTAGCCGAGCTCATCCCCGAGCTCGTCGCCATCGTACCGAAAGCCTTGGGCAGCGTGGTTTTTCGTGTGACAGCAACGATCCTGTGAGCCGTCAGCACGGGTTGTTATCCACAGTGGACTATCACGCGGCACGGGCGGGTCGGCTCATCGACCGGATCCGCTCTGCGAGGCCTCGCAGATCATCGTCGGAGCTGTAACGCTCCAGCGCGCGTCTCAGCGGCGTCAGCCGATCGATGACCCGTTGCGAGCGGATCTGCGAGGCTAGGTCGAGCGCCTCGTGCCCGACCCGCAGCGCCTGATCCTTGTCGCCGTTCTCGAGCAGCATCCAGGCGAGTGCGGTGAGCTCGAAGGTACGCGAGCGGGCCATCGGCAGCTCCCGCAATGCGCTGCTGAGGGAGAACTTGTCGATTGCCTCGGCGCGCTGCGCAGCGGTGGGCTCGGGTAGGTAGGCAAGGGCCATCCCACGAAGCGCCTGCAGCTCGGCCGAGTTGAAGAAGGCGAGCCACGGCGGTGGCGGCTCGTCGGTCACGGACCTGGCGTACTCGTCCCGCGCGCGGGCGATCTCGGTGACAACCTGCCGCTCGTTGCCGGCCGCCGAGTGTGCCCAGGCGAGATTGGCGTGGATCATCGCCGCCGCCAGTCCGAGACCCGACTGCTGGGCGGCCACCTGGCCGAGCTGGAGCAGCCGCACCGCCTGTCCGCCCCAGCCGTGGTGGAGGTGGACTCGAGCCAGGCAGTAGAGGGCCCTCGCCACGAGCGAATGCTCGTCGGCGAAGCGTGCGTGCTCCAGGGCCCGGCCGAAGTGCCGACGAGCCGGTCCGATCAGACCGATGTCGAAGGAGGTCCAACCGGCGAGCAGATGCAGGTCGGCGACAGCGACATGCAAGGCGCGGCCGCTCTCCTCACCCGCCTGCGCGCGCAGAAGCTGTTGGGCCCAACCGACCTGCGCCAATGCCGCGTCACGGCACGCGCCGCCGCCGTACTCGTAGTCCACCGCGCGCAGTTGGGCGGTGGCTGCCTCCAGCCTCTTCACGTCGGCCGCGCCGACACGTTCGGGCGTCGGCGACCACGCCACCGGGAACGGCTGCGACCAGCTGCGCGGATCGGTCGTGGCGGTGCCGACTGTGAGCTCCGCGAGTCGCGCCAGCAGCCGCCCGTCCTCCTCGTCCAGGGTGCCCGCCACGCCGACGAGCTGCGCGGTCCCCTCGTCGTAGGCGAGACCGAGATGGCCTCTGGGCACGCTCAGACCGTCGGCGATCCGGGCCAGCACGTCGTACGAGACGACCTGACGGCCACCGAGAATCTCGGATATCTCCGACTGTGACTGGCCGGTCAGCGCGGCGATGCGGCGCTGCGACACGCCGGCGCGCTGCAGTAGCCGGAACACCATCGCGATATCGCGCGATGCGAGTGCCGTACGCATGTCGGCGCGCTGCCACAGCGCGGGATCGATCCGATCCCGGAGCTGTCCGTCCCCTGTCACGAAGGACCTCCCCTGCTGGCGTCGTTCGAACAATCGTTGCACACCAGCGGTGGCTCATCGCGCAGGCGAGCCCGGCGAGTCGCATCGATCGGCACAACTGATCGGCGCGGATCGTCAAGTAATGAACGGGAAAACCTATCGGCCGCACCGCTTACCTACCAGTGACTTGATCGACAACTGTGATCATCGACATTCGTACCCTAGTCTGGAGACCACAGTGGACAGATCACGCGCCCATCTCGCCATCCGCACCCACGTCGGCGGACCCGACTGGCGCTGGCTCGGTCTTCGCCGCCGCTGCCGCTTCTGCGGGCAGCGCTACCCGTGCCCACCCCGGCGGTCCGCGCTCCGCTTCCTGACCGACCACGGGTGAGCCTACGGCCGCGGCCACGACCCCCCCAGCCCAAGTCCGATGTGGATCGACGCAGCGTGTCCATGGCTGCCTGGTCCGAGCGGCTGGGTCAGTCGGAGTCCGCTATGGCGGACCTGAGACTCCCCGGCCGCCGCCCTGACCAACGGTCGGGCTCGGACGCGGCGCCCCGCTGCAGGGCACGTCCTCAGCCGGCTCGGCGGCGGGCCCTCCGCGCGGCGAGCTCGTCCATAGTGGACTTGTCGGTCGCGGATTCGTCGGCGTCACCGTCGTGGGCGCTGGTCACCGGTAGGTCGGCCAGCGAGCCTTGGATCTCCTTGAAGGCGCCGCCGATCGCGATGCCGAAGACGCCCTGGCCGCCCTGTAGCAGGTCCACGACCTCCTCGGTCGACCGGCACTCGTAGACGGTCGTGCCGTCGGAGATCAGGGTCATCGTCGCGAGATCGTCCTCGCCCCACTGGCGCAGCGTTTCGATCGCCTTCCGGATGTTCTGCAGCGAGACACCCGCGTCGAGGAGCCGCTTGACGACCTTGAGGACGACGATGTCGCGGAAGGAGTAGAGCCGCTGCGTGCCTGAGCCAGACGCGTCCCGGACGCTCGGCACCACCAGCCCGGTCCGCGCCCAGTAGTCCAACTGGCGGTACGTGATGCCGGCGACGGCGAAGGCCGTGACGCCGCGGTAGCCGGTCGCCGCGCCCTTGCGAGCCCGCGGCTCCGCCGCTGGACCACCGTTCTCCTCCGCGGCGGCCGCGCTCACGGCGGCGGCATTCTCGGACATCTCGGAAGTACCGGTCGCGCCAGACTCGTCGAGAGTCGTCGTGTCGTCCTGTGTCACCGACCGCTGCATGCGCGACCAACCTCCCCGCTCGACGTTCGTAACCTCACACTACCGCCGCGACCGGGAGTTATCCGAGTGCATCAGCTACGACACGCCGCCATGCGGGTCTCGCCCGGACCTCAGCCGGCGAAGTCCTCCGGTGTCACCTGCTCGAGGAACTCGCGGAACTTCTCCACCTCGTCCTCCTGCTCGTCCGGGATGACGATCCCGGCTTCGCTGAGGACCTGCTCGGTACAGCGGATCGGCGCTCCCACCCGCAACGCCAACGCGATCGAGTCGCTGGGCCGCGCGGAGACCCGCACGCCGCCCTTGCCGAGAATCAGTTCGGCGTAATAAATGTTCTCCTTCATCTCCATGATCTCGACTGCCTGCAGCGGGGTGTCGAGCGCGGCGAGAATGTCACGGAGCAGATCGTGGGTGAGTGGACGGGCGGGCTTGACCCCCTGTTGTTCGTACGCGATCGCGGTCGCCTCAACGGCTCCGATCCAGATGGGCAGGTAACGGTCGCCTTCGACCTCGCGGAGCAGCACGATCGGTTGGTTGCTGGGCAGCTCGACCCGGACCCCGACCACGCTCAGCTCACGCACCGCAGCCTCCGAATGTGACATCCACCAGGGCGCGCGCCCTCTCCCTCTGAACGGTACACGCGCAGTTCGACGATGGCTCTAGTGAGCCTTGGCACCGAATGTGCGCTCTCGGCCAGCGTGGGCCAACCGTACGGCGGATTACGCAGCCAGCCCGTACGTACAGCGGATTACGCACCCAGCGTCTGGCGCAGACCGTGGCGCACGAGGGCGCCATGCAGCTGGGCGCAGAGCGCGGCCAGCTCGGCCACCGTCTCCAAGGCTCGCCGACGGCCGTCCCGACCGCCCTGGTGCGCCAGTGTGGGAACCAGCTGCGCCAACAAACCCACGTCGCGGTCGGCAGTGGTCCGGTACGGCCGGAGGTGACGGGCCTCCAGTCCGTACTCGGCGAGTCGCGCTGCGATCCTGGCCACCGCCAGCGCCTCACCCTCGTAGTGACCGGAGACCGCAGCCGGTAGCAGGCCGTACTGCTCGAGGTCGACCAGGCCCGCTTCGTCGAGGCCGGAGCGCTCGCTCAGCTGAGCGCGGGTCAGCCGCGATTCGCTTCCATCCGCGCTGTGACCGGTCGCGGACGGTATGGAGGAGGGCTCGAGCGGTACGGGCACGGCAGCCCCCCGGGGTACGGGCGCGGGATCGGGACGTGGGGTCGGCACGGAAGCGGCGTGGACCGCGTACTCGGTGCGATCGGTCGCCGCGATCTGCTCCCGGATCACCCGCAACGGCAGATACCAGTCCCGTTGGGCGGTGAGCACGTACCGGAGCCGGTCGAGGTGCTCCGCGGTGTACTTCCGATACCCCGACGGCGCCCGGAACGGTTCGACCAGGCCCTCAGACTCGAGGAAGCGCAGCTTGGAGATGGTGATATCGGGGAAGTCCTGCCGCAACCGGGCGAGCACCTCGCCGATGCCCATCACCGGCCGACCATCGGGGCCGCGGGCCTTCACTGCCCTGCCCTGGGCTGCCGGGTTCGCCGTCACCAGTGCATCACCATCGCCGTCCCCCCCGGGTCAGCGCGCTGTACGACCAGATGCCGTGCTATGTCACGTCGTCGAGACGAGGTCCGGCGATGAACATGAGCCGGAACTTGCCGATCTGCACCTCGTCGCCGTTGTTGAGCGTGGCGGACTCGACCCGTTCGCGGTTCACATATGTGCCGTTGAGGCTGCCCACGTCACGCACGGTGAACGCGTTCGGACCGCGGTGGAACTCCGCATGCCGCCGCGACACAGTGACGTCGTCGAGGAAGATGTCGCTGTCGGGGTGGCGGCCGCTGGTCGTGAGGTCGTGATCGAGCAGGAACCGGGCCCCAGCATTGGGTCCACGACGCACCACGAGCAGAGCCATGCCGGGCGGCAGAGAGCCCGCGACGCGACTGGGCACGACGTCGCTGTCTCCCTCGAGCACCTCGTCGAGGGAGCCCATGTGCAGCGTCGAGGTGACGTCGAGTGGGGGGTACTCGTCGTCGGGCCGCGTCATCAATCACCTCACATACGCAGCAACTATCAACCGTTGGTTAACGGTCGACTCGGCGAGCGTAGCCACGCCCAAATCATCGGGTCAACCGGACGCGCCCGATGTCCCCGGGCTTCCCGGCAGGTCAGCCCGGTCCGGCCGGCTCAGATCAGCTCTGTCCGGTGAGTTCGGCGTAGGCCGCGGCGTCAAGGAGCCCGTCCGCGGCCGTGGGGTCGACCGGATCAATCTCGACGAGCCACCCCGCCCCGTACGGATCGGAGTTGATCAGCTCTGGCTTACCGTCGAGCTCCTCGTTGCGCGCCGTGACGGTGCCCGACACCGGCGCGTAGATCTCGGAGACGCTCTTGGTGGACTCGACCTCACCGAGCGGCTGGCCGGCCTCGACCGTGGTACCCGTCTCCGGCAATGTGACAAAGACGATGTCTCCGAGGGAATCCTGAGCGAAGTGGGTGATGCCCACCCGAACTCCATTCGTGCGGACGGAAACCCACTCGTGCTGGTCGGTATAGCGAAGATCCTCTGGAATCACGTCAAACTCTCTGCTCGGGCCTGGTAGGGGTGGTCAGCCGGCTGGCTTGGCGTACTGCAAGGTGGCGGGGGGGTGCACGGCCGTGACGTTCACCTGGGCGGGTTCGTCGACTGCGAGGGTACCGCCGTCGCGGGCGACCGAGTCGGCCACACCGCCGGGGATCGTGAGGGCGGTGCGCATGGTGTCGGCCGGACCGATGACAGTGACCGTGTAGGCGCCGGACAGCTGGCTCGTTTCGACCATGATGCCGTTTTCGCTGTCAACGAAGTACGTCGAGGCGATGATCCGGATTGCCAAGACTCGAGGGGAACTGATCTGCATGGCTTCAGCGCCGGCGCCGCGCAGCTCCTCCACGGCCTCCAGCACCGTCGCGGCGTGGATGGGGGTCGGGCCAGGGGTCATCGTGATCATGAGACCCGGACCCTGCGCCGGTAGCGTCCCGTCGAGAATGCCCAGTTCGTCGGCGCGCCGCCTCGCTTCGGCCAGGGCGGCCGTGCGGCCCTGGGCGCCCGCGCCGAGCTGGTCCATCGTGTTCTGCAGGGTGTTGATCTCGTTGCGCTGGCGCTGTTCGCGCGAGTTGAGGTCGGAGAGGATCCGGACAAGGTCGTCCTGACGCGCGTTGTCCAGCGCGGTGTCACCCGAGGTGTTGCTCTCTACCTGTACGACGAGTGCGAACGCGAGCAGACCGATCAGCAGCCCGATCACCGCTCCCGCGGCGGAGATCCGCTTGCGCCGTACGTGCGATTGATCGCTGTCTCGTGATTGATCGCTGTCTTCGGGCACGGCGGTCAGGCCTTGAACATGTGCCGCCGGATCGCGGCGACGTTGCCAAAGATACGGACGCCGAGGACCACGACGACCCCGGTGGAGAGTTGACCCCCGACGCCGAGTTGGTCGCCGAGATAGACGATGAACCCGGCCACCAACACATTGGAGACGAAGGACACGACGAACTGCTTGTCATCGAACACGTCGTCCAGCCAGGCACGGATGCCGCCGAAAACCGCGTCGAGGGCGGCCACGACCGCGATCGGCAGATAGGGCTGGAGTGCCATAGGCACCGTCGGCTGGAGGTAGAGGCCGGCGACCAGACCTGCGATCAGAGCCAACACCGCTATGACCACGCCGCTGATCCGAAGCGGCGGCCGGGGGCGGCTCATCTGGTACCTCCGGAGGGCGAGGGCATGCCCGGGCGATGCGCGTACCGCAGCGTCGGGCCGGTCGCGGCGGGCAGGTGCAGATCCCCCTGGCCCTGAACGACGAACCCCAGCGCGTACTGCTCGACGAGGCCACGCATCGCGGTAGCGGCGGCGGTGTGGCTGAACCGGTCGCCGAGTTCGTCGGAGCCGACGGCGCTGATCTCGTACGGACTGGCCACGGGCCGGAAGTCGACCAGGATCGCGTCGCCCGCGGTACGGATGGCCGATGTCGCGGTGAGCCGCTGATGGTTGATCGCGATTGCCTCGGCTCCACTCGCCCAGAGCGCATTGACGACCGCTTGCAGGTCAAGATCGAGGATTCGGTTCACATTCTCGGTCGACGCCTTGCCGGTCGTCGGATCGATCGGAGCGGCCGCGTCCGCGAGGCGGACGGTCACCCCCGGACCTGAGACCGCGGCCAGGCCGATGCCCGCCTCCTGGCGCCGGATCCGGTTCAGCTCATCGGTCGAACCGCCGAGCACGTCACGCTGCGCCGCGCCCACCCGCCGCCGCAGGTCGTCGGCCTGGCGTTGCAGCTCGTCGGTGCGGGCCTGCGCAGCCTTCACCTCGTTGACGAGGCCGGCGTGGGCGGTATTCTGCACCGGGAGCGCAATCACCGCCTGGCGGTAGGCGACGGCGAGGAGAAAGCCGGTCACGACCAGGAGGATCATCCGAAGCCCGAATGCGCCTCGCCGCCGCCAGGGCGGCCGTGGTCCGACCAACGCGCGGAGATCGGCTGCATCGGTGTAGCCAGGGTCGAGCGGGTCGTTGAACAACTCCAGGAGGAAGTTGGCTGAGAACCCGCGGCCGTCAGTGCCCGGTCCGCTCACCTTCGGCGGGCTCATGTGAGGGCTCGCACCGTTGGTCCGCGCGCGCCGCGCACCGCGCCCACCACCTGGTTGACGTAGATCGCCCCCGCCACCCAGTACAGGACGAGTCCCCACCAACCGAGTGCCCAGCCGGTCGGATACGCCCAGCCGGCGGCGCCCGGCTCGGCGTGCGCCAGCAGAAGCATAGGAAACGCGAAGAGCAGGATGAATGTGGCCGCCTTACCGAGGTAGTGCACCGGTGGCGGTCCGTACCCGTAGCGGCGCAGCACCAGCAGGCACACGGCGAGCATGATCTCGCGCAGGACCAGGGCTGAGGCGAACCAGAGCGGCACAACGCCGCGGATGGTGAACGCCACGAGCGTGGCGAAGATGTAGAGCCGATCGGCGAGCGGATCCATCAACTCGCCCAGCCGACTCACCTGACCTAGCCGCCGGGCCAGAAACCCGTCGACCCAGTCGGAGAAGCCGCCGACGACGAGGACAACGACTGCCCAGCCGTCCTGATGGACGCCGAGGAAGAGCCACAGGAAGATCGGGACGCCGAGCAGCCGGGCGAAGCTGACCAGGTTGGGGATCGTCAGGATCCGGCTCTTGTCGGGCTCCCCCGGTCCCACCACCCGCGAACCTCCTCAGCGCCGGCCTCCGCCAACGCCGCGGCGTACTCTATCGCACCGCCGTCACGGCTACGGCGCGCCCGGGCTTCGTACGCGTGTTCGGCTACTCGGCGAGCATTCAATCATGCACTCTGGTTAACTTTGCGCGTGTCCGTGCCACCGACGTCACATCGAGCAAGACTCCCTCGGCCCAGACGGCCGGCTGAATCTGGGTTTGCGGACGTGCGGCGGCACAGTGAGCCCGCTCGTCCACAAGGGACTGGCCGTTCGCGACGGCGATCCCGCCACTCGGCTCGGCGGGTTCGCCTGGCGGTGCCGTTGGTCGTGGTCGGTGTGGTCGTCGCGTTGGTCGCCGCGGCGGCCCGGTACCTGCCAGCGTTCGGTACCCACCCTCGGGTCGGCACCGCGGCACCCGGGGGGACGGTCCCCACGGTGACCGTTTCTCCGATGGGCCCGGTGACCGCCCCGGCGACCGATGTGACACCGCCCGCGCTCGAACCGCTACGGCTGCGGGCCGCGCGGGTTAGCGTCGCGACGGGTGGTTTCGTCGCCTGGGCCCTGATGGATCGTCGTACTAAGCGCATCTGGGGCTCGGCGGGAATGACCGTACGGACGTGGACCGCTTCGATGATCAAGGCTTGGCTCGGCGCGGACTACCTGCGCCGTGCGGCGACCACGGGCAAGACCCCGAGCGCGTCGGAGCTGTACACGCTCGAGATCATGATTCGGGACAGCGACAACGATGCCGGCGAGTGGGTGTACGAGCGCAACGGCGGTACGGCCTCCATCGGCCGCCTGATCACCCTGTGCCGGCTGACCGACAGCACTGCCAGCGTGGCTGGATGGACCTTCACCAGCCTGTCGGCCCGCGACAGCGTGCGAATGGCGGACTGCATCGCGGACGGCACGGCGGCAGGTCCACAGTGGACACCGTGGGTCCTGCGGATGATGCGCGGCGTCCGCGGAGACGGCGACTTCGGCATCCGGGACGCGTTCCCGCCGGCGGAGGCGGCCACGATCGCCATCAAGAACGGCTGGCTGGACTTTGAAGCCGACCAGAACTGGCACGTCAACTGTATGGCGGTGACGGATACCTGGTCGCTCGCGGTCCTGCAGCGATTTCCCGACGCCGGGCCGAATGACATCGGCCTCGCCACCGCAGAGGCCGTCTGCCGGGATGTGACGAGACAACTGATGAACCCCGACTATCGCGCTTGAGGAGTTGCCCGGACAGTTGGTCGGGTAGGGCGTCCTGCCGAACAGCCCGCGCGCGGTCTCGCCAGCGATCGTGCGTTCTTGTCGGAGCGCGGTGATAGGACATGGTGCATGCCGACGATGGGCGTGGACGAGCGAAGGGCCCGCCTCGCGGTACGGCACCGGCTCGCGGTGGGAGCGCAGACACCTCTCGACGTGGCCAGGTCTGTGCTCGCCTTGCACGCGACCGATCCATCGACGGTGTTCCTGTCAATCTGGGCGCGAATGGCGTCGGTCGGCATACCGGACATCGAACGCGCTCTCTACGACGAGCGCAGTCTGCTCCGGATGCTTGGCATGCGCCGCACGATGTTCGTCGTCCCGACCGAGGACGCCCCGATGATCCAGTCCTCGTGTACCGACGCGATCGCCGTCCAGCTGCGGCGACGCTACGTACAGCTCCTGACCGATACCGGCACCGCGGATGCACCGTTCTTCGACGAGGTGACCGAGTCCACCGCCGAGGCACTGCTCGCGCGGGGCGAGGCGACCGCCACGCAACTCTCGACCGATGAGCCGCGGCTACGCACGTCCATCCGGCTCAATGAAGGGAAGGCGTACGGCGGCGAACAAAACATCACCAGCTGGGTCATGCTGCTGCTCGCGGCCCAGGGGCGGGCAGTCCGCGGGCGGCCACGCGGCTCGTGGACGAGTACCCAATGGACCTGGTCGGCGGTACAAGCCTGGTTGCCCGGCGGAATGCAACCCTTCCCCCCCGCGCAGGCCCGGGTCGAGTTGGTCCGGCGATGGCTAGGCGTCTTCGGTCCGGCGACGGTGGCCGACCTCAAATGGTGGACCGGCTGGACCCTTGGCGAGGTGAGGCGGGCACTCGGGGAGGTCGCGCCGGTAGAGGTTGACATCGGCGACGCGACCGGACTGATCCTGGCCGACGACCTCGAGCACACCCCGACCGCCGACGAGACGTGGATCGCCCTTCTGCCTGCTCTCGATCCGACGCCGATGGGCTGGGCGGACCGGTCGTGGTTTCTCGGTCCGCATGGCACAGCCCTCTTCGACCGGTCGGGCAACATCGGCCCCACCGTGTGGTCCCAGGGTCGGATCATCGGCGGCTGGGCCCAGCGGCGAGATGGTGATGTTGTATTCCGCCTGCTCGAAGCCGTAGACCCCGCTGTCACCAGAGCGGTGGCCGCCGCTGCCGGCAAGCTCGCCCAATGGATCGGCCCGGTCCGGGTGACACCTCGTTTCCGCACGCCACTGGAGCGGGAACTGACCGCATGAACCGCAGGGAGGCCAGTCATGGTGACGTTCGCCGAGGTACGCCGCCTCGCCCTGTCGTTGCCCCGCACGTCCGAGCATCTCGTCCACGGCCGGATCAAGTTCCGCATCAAGTCGATCGTCTACGTCGGGATGGCCGCCGACGAGCTCTCCATGGGCTTCGGGTTCCCCAAGGAGGAGCGAGCCGCCCTCGTCGCGTCCGAGCCGGAGAAGTTCTTCCTGCCACAGCCCTCCGACATGCGATTCAACTGGGTACGCGTCTGGCTCGACGCGATCGACGAGGACGAGATGACTGAACTCGTCGTTGACGCATGGCGCATGTGCGTACCCAAGCGTGTGGCTCGCGACCATCTGGGCGACCCGCCCGATCTTCGACGCGCGATCGAGCTTGCCTACGTCCACCGTCCAGGCTGAAGCCGTCCGGAGAATGCGCGCTTTGCATAGTCCGTGGTTCATCCGAGCGGACGCTGCGGTCGGGTGCTCGTTCTCCCTGCGCGCTGGCGGGAGTTGTCGCGCCAATCACCGTTTGTACGGCGTCCTAGGAGGCTAGGTCGCTGTCCGTGCTCCACTCGGCTACAAGATCGCCGCGGGAAAGCCACCGCCACGTTGAGGGAGCCGGATGGGATCTGCAAACTCGAGCATTGGCTCGGCGAATGGTGGACGTGTGGGCTTGCGGCTTGCGGGAGC
Source organism: Actinomycetota bacterium (assembly GCA_046728155.1). Lineage (GTDB taxonomy): Bacteria > Actinomycetota > Actinomycetes > Mycobacteriales > Micromonosporaceae > CAWDLX01. The sequence goes on along the minus strand of JBKPDY010000074.1, from coordinate 527 downwards.
GAGCGCGGCATTGCCGGATGTCAACATGCTGGAACCGATCGCAAGATCGTGGCAAGCGCGCCGAAAGCGCCGACCCGCGTGCTTTCTGGTACCACAACGCCGATCTTCGCCCGCTGATCCCGGGATGTGGGACCAGCACTCGCGTTCGGCATAACCCGCGGTCGGACCACGACGTCTCGGCAGGCCAGAACTCGCGATGTGACGAGGGGTTCTGAGCCAGTCATCGGCGTCGATCGCGATCTTCATCGGCACGGCTCGAGGTCGACGACACGAACTCCTAGCAATCACTCGCAAACCCCAGCGGTCACCAATATCGTTTGACCGGATTGCTACGGTTTGCGAAATTTCGGGGCAGTGATCGTTTCCATGCGTCTGTACCTAACTTCGCCCGTAGGGACTCGGCCGGATCGCCTGACCTACGCCGTGGGCGAACACACGTGGCCGCGATCACAGCACGGGAACCTAGAGCCGCCCACAGGACTTGAGTCCAGCAGGCTCAGCTCTCGCGGAACCGAGCAGGTCACCAC
>JBKPDY010000073.1:0-18048 GCA_046728155.1 Actinomycetota bacterium | reverse complement strand
CCTCGGGCCTCACGGCCCAGCGATGCTCGCACGCAGTCGGCTCGGCGTGTCGTGTGTGTCCCGCCACAACGGTATTGGGGCTATGCTTCCCCGCGAGTCGATCCAGGCACGATCATCAACGCGCACAGGCGGTGACTCAGTGTCACCATCCCTCCGGTGCCCGACCGACTCCAGGCGGTCCGTCTCCCCGGAACGCCACAACCACCCGCGGGAGGTTTGCGTTGACCAACGCGCTCAATGACGCAGTAGTCGTCCACGGTCACACGCCGCTGCGCGGCGAGGTCCGGGTCCGGGGAGCGAAGAACCTCGTCTCGAAGGCGATGGTGGCCGCGTTGCTCGGGCACGGCCCAAGCCGGCTCTTCGACGTACCGCGCATCCGCGATGTCGAGATCGTGCGGGGGCTGCTGGAGCTGCATGGAGTGCGGGTCAGCGATGGCGTCGCGCCGGGCGAGATCGTGCTCGACCCGACCAACGTCGAGCGCGCCAACGTGGATGAGATCAATGTGCATGCCGGGTCGAGTCGGATCCCGATCCTGCTGTGCGGTCCGCTGCTGCACCGCAACGGTCATGCGGTCATCCCCGATCTCGGTGGGTGCCACATCGGCGATCGGCCGATCGATTTCCATCTGGCGGCCCTTCGCCAGTTCGGAGCCGTGGTCGACAAGACCCCGCTGGGCCTGCACATCACAGCGCCGTCCGGTCTGCACGGCACCAAGTTCGACCTGCCGTACCCGAGCGTTGGCGCCACGGAACAGGTGCTGTTGACCGCTGTTCTGGCCGAGGGCGTGACGGAGCTGCGCAACGCCGCCGTGGAGCCCGAGATCATCGACCTCATCTGCGTCCTACAGAAGATGGGCGCGATCATCACCGTGCACACCGACCGCGTCATCGAGATCGAGGGTGTGCAGCGGCTCGACGGGTACGTCCACCACCCGATCCCCGACCGCATCGAGGCCGCGAGCTGGGGTGCGGCGGCGTTGGCAACCGGTGGTGACGTGCTCGTCCGCGGCGCCCGCCAGGCCGACATGATGACGTTTCTCAATGTGTTCCGGTCCGTCGGCGGCCGACTCGACATCCGCGACGGCGACGATGGCGGGATCCGGTTCTGGCACCCCGGCGAGGAGTTGCGCGCGGTCGCGCTCGAGACCGATGTGCACCCCGGGTTCATGACCGACTGGCAGCAGCCGATGGTCGTGGCGCTCACCCAGGCACATGGACTCTCCATCCTGCACGAAACCGTGTACGAGCGTCGGCTCGGTTACACCGACGCGCTCAACCAGATGGGGTCCACCATCCAGACGTACCGCGAGTGCCTCGGCGGCACCCCGTGCCGGTTCGGCCGACGCAACTTCAAGCACTCCGCGGTCATCGCCGGACCGAGCAAGCTGCACGCCACCGATCTGGTGATCCCGGATCTACGTGCGGGCTTCAGCCACCTGATCGCGGCGCTCGCCGCCGAGGGGACCTCGACGGTGTACGGCGTCAGCCTCATCAACCGCGGATATGAGGACTTCGACGCGAAGCTGGCCGGGCTCGGCGCCCACATCGAACGTCCCTGAGCCTCGCCTGCCCTTGGGTGACGAGAGCCCGTCGGCTACCCTTCACCGCGTGCCGTCGCTCTTCCGCCGCAAGTCCAGTGACCTCGTGACTGACCCGGTCGCGGAGGCGAACACCCGCGCCGGGAAGGCGAAGACCAGTGGTACCAAGGCTTCCAAGGCGGCGTCGCCCGCGACGAAGGCGTCATCACTGAAGACCAACCGGCTCGCTGGCCCGGCCAAGACCGCAACGGCGAAAGCCACGACCCCGGAGCCCGACGCCGCAGAAGACGGCACCCTCGCTCGACCCCGTGGGTACACCCCGAGCAAGAAGGACCTCGGCCAGGCGACCCCGAAGCGTAAGGGGGGTGGCCGCACCGCCGAACCGCCCCCGGCGAATCGGCGCGAGGCGTACCGACGGCTGCGGGCAAAGGAGCGTGACGCCCGAGCCGAGGCCCGCGCGGGCGCGATGGCGGGGAAGTCCGAGTACCTGCCGGCGCGGGACCAGGGCCCGGAGCGGGCGCTGGTCCGCGACATCGTGGATTCCCGCCACAGCCTCTCCCGGGGCTTCATGCCGGCCGCGCTGTTCCTGGTCCTGATCACGTCGGGAGCAGTCCCGGTGCCGATCCGGCTGGCCGGGAACCTGCTCTTCTACGTGCTCATCCTCGGCGTGATCGTGGATAACGTCCTGCTGTGCCGCCGGATCAAGCGGGTTCTGCCCGAGCGATTTCCGAAGAGTTCGACGCCTCCGCGGTCTCACTACTTCTACGGGATCATGCGGGCGCTGTCCTTCCGCAAGCTCCGCATGCCGAGGCCACAGGTCAAGGTCGGCGAGAAGATCTAGCGCTTCTGGTTCATATCCTGGGACAGCCAGCCACTGATCGGTGTTCTGGTACCGGAAACGACGCGCGGCGGCGTGTCAGGTGCGGTAACGGCAATCTTTCGGCCCGTTCCCAACATGTGAACCCCGTCTCACGGTAGTCCGGCGAGCCGGAGCAGCGCCGCCGTCGCCGCGGCGATGAGGACCACGACCGCGAAGGGGGCCCGCCGCCACGCGGCGATCACGCCGGCCAGCACACCGGCCGGTCGGGCCACGCCGGTGACATGTCCGGCGTCGGTGAGTGCGGCGGTGACGGCCAGCGCGGTGAGGAGCGCCACGGCGGCAAGCGGAAGCAATCGGGCGAGCCCAGGAGCGAGACGCAGCCGGCCGGCCAGGACGACGCCGGCGATACGGAACCCATACGTACCGACGGCCAGCAGAGCGATGACGAGGATGAGCGTGGCCTGACTCATCTCGCGCCCACCGTCGGCACGGCGGCGGCCGGAATGGCACGAGGGCGACCCGCGGCGAAGAGCCCGGCCAGCGCAAGCAGCACCGGAAGCCCGGCCGGCAGGACGAACGTGCCGGCGAGCGCGACCAGGCCGCCCACGAGCGCTACCCGGCGAGCGGCCGGGTCGGCCAACCGCGGCAGGATGAGCGCGATGAGCCCGGCCGGAAAGGCCGCGTCCAGGCCGAACCGGGCCGGGTCGCCGACCGCGGAGCCGAGGACTATCCCGGCGACGGTGCCGATCTGCCAGAGCGAGAAGAGGAGCAGACCGGTCAGCCAGTACGCGCCGGCCCGGCGAGCGCGCTCGGTCTGGGCGAGCGCGAAGGCGACCGACTCGTCGACCATCAGGTGGCTGCCGAGCAGCCGGCGGCGCCAGCCGCCGGCTAGGACATCGGCGATGGCCATTCCGAACGGCAGATGACGGGCGTTGAGCAGGAGCCCGCCGAGGACAGCGGCGACCGGACTCCCCGCGGCGAGCATTCCGACCGCCATGAACTGGGCGCCGCCCGCGAAGACGACGAGGGAAAACGCCGCGACCGCCCACGCCGGCAGGCCGCTCGCGGTGGCGATGGCGCCGAACGAGAGTCCGACGAAGCCGACCGCGCAGGCCAAGGCAGCGATGTCACGCACCAGTCGCCGGTCCAGTGTTCGCCAAGACGAACTCACGTCCAATATGATGAACGCGGACCGGTTGTTCGTCAACCCGAACAAAGCGTCCTGTGGAGCGAACATGACCTTCGACGGGGAAAGCCCGGTCGGCAGCTCAGCCCCGCTGGCCGCCATCGCAGCGGCGCTCCGGCGCGAGCGCGACCGGGCCGGTCTCTCGCTGACCGAGCTGGCCCGCCGGGCAGGCATCGCCAAGTCGACCCTGTCCCAGCTCGAGTCCGGCACGGGCAACCCCAGCGTGGAAACGCTCTGGGCTCTGGGAGTCGCCCTCGGTGTCCCGTTCAGTCAGCTGGTCGAGCCACCGGCGCCACAGGTCCGGGTGGTGCGGGCGGGTCGAGGCCCTCGCATCCCCGCCGAACAGGGAACGTACGCCGGAACGCTGCTCGCCGCGGGCACGCCGCACGCCCGGCGGGACATCTACGTCATCGACCAGGAGCCGGGGGCGGTCCGCGATGCTGCGCCACACATCCCCGGTAGCGTCGAGCACCTCGTCGTGGCCGCGGGTCGGATGATGACCGGGCCCGCCGACGCACCGGTCGAGCTGGGTGCCGGCGATTACGCGACCTTCCGGGGCGACGTGCCCCACTTATACGAGGCGTTGGAGTCGGGCACCTGGGCCGTGCTCGTCATGGAGCATCACTGACCAGCTACGTCCGTCCAATGTGGATCCCGTACGAGTGAGCAGCGAGGCTCAATGTTTGTACGGAAACGATCATCCGGCAGTCCTCAGCGTGCCAGGGGGCATCGGTTCCGATGACGCGTCCTGGTGACGTGTCGTTGTGGCAAGATCGGCGCCCACACCGTAACCTCCCATCGCAGGCCGGCTCCGGGACTCTACGCACCGATACAGTGGGTGGAGTATGTGGGCGTTTGGGCACCTGGCCAGAGGTGCACGGCTTTGATGACGAGGTGAGGCGGACGGTGAGCGACGACCGCTACGACGAGCGGCCGGACCGACCCGCGTGGGCGGCGGTGCCCACGATGCCCTGGTCTCGGGTACAGCCCGCGGAACGCCGCGACCGGGACAACCGTGGGGCCACGTCCGGCCGACGCGACCGGGACGACGAAACGCACCGCGATGACGAAAGGGCCGATGACGAGTATCGTCCGCGGCGGGCGGCATCCGAGGCCGACGAGGTATCGCCGGACGCGCAACCCGCGCCCAGCCGGTCCGTCGCTGAGATACACGGCCTTGAATCCGAAGCGATCGGCGACCCGGAATCGGCTCTGGCCGGCGCGCACATCGACTACGACCCGCGGACGCTCCACGAGATGCCGGAGAACATCTACGAGATGTACCGGATCCGCGACGCGCTGACCGCGCGGATCAATGCCGCGAGCGACAATCCCAGCCGGGCCCGGCTGCTCGGGCTTCGAGCCGTCGTCGGTCGCATCGTCGGCGACCTCCGCCAATCCCATGCCGACGCCAAGCTCGCCCTCGGACATGCGGAGGCGACCGGCCAGTTGCGCCGCATCGCCGTCGCCCAGGCTCGCCTGGCCAACGTCCTGGTACGCCTGGGCGACCTCGACGAGGCCGACCGGCTGTTCACTCGGGCCAACTCCTCCGAGCTGCCCGATCGACTACGAGCGGCCATTCACCACTACGCCGGAAAGTGCGCGTTCGAGCAGGACCGCTACATCGAGGCGTGTCAGCACTTCGAGAAGGCGCTCGAACTGCGCCGCGATGGTGACCCGGAGCTCGTGGCGGCGACCGAGGTCGCGCTGGACGCGTTGTTCAGCCGGGTGGCCGACCGCGGCTGGGGACCGTACCCGCGCAGCCGGGACGAGATCCTGTCGATGCATAGCCCCCCGGTGCCGACGTTCGACGAACAGTACGACCGGTGGGGATTCGTCGACGCGGCCGGCAACTGGCCGATCGCACCGCAGTTCGCGGACGTACAGCCGTTTCGGGACGGGGTCGCCTGGGTGCGACCACTGGGCATCGAGACGTGGGGGCTCATCGACGAGTCGGGCCGCCTGCTCATCGACCCGCGCCGCGGCTTCCTGGGCGTTGGCAGCTTCTCCGACGGTCTGGCCTGGGTCTCCCGCGACGGGCAGGGCGGCTGGGACGCCGTCGACAAGGCGGGCCGGGTCGTGATCAGCGGCGGCTTCGACGACGTGCGACCGTTCCGGCGGGGCATCGCGATTGTGCGCCAACGTGGCAAATGGGGAGCGGTGGAAGGCAACGGACGGCTCGCCGTCCAGTTCGCCTTCGACGCCTTCTCGACCGGGCTGGCCGACGGCCGGTACATCGAAGGTTTCACCGATGAAGGGCTGGCCATCGTCGAGGTCAGCGGGCGCAAGGGCGTGATCGACCGGACCGGACGGGTGCTGGTACCGCTCGCGTACCCGACCGTGGTGATCCATCCGGTCGCGTTCCTGTTCACCGACCACAACCACCGCTGGGGTGCCATCGCGCGCGACGGGCGGCCGCTGGTGAACGCCGTACACCCGAGCCGGAAGTCACTCACCGACGAGCTGGAGCAACTCCTGGCGGATACCCGGCCCATGCTCTGACCGCCGGTTAGGGTGGCGTACATGGACTTTCGTCATCTCGGCGCGTCCGGTCTTCTCGTCAGCGAGATCGCGTACGGCAACTGGATCACCCATGGTTCGCAGGTCGAGGAGGACGCCGCGATCGCGTGCGTCCGGGCCGCCCTTGACCTGGGTATCACCACCTTCGACACCGCCGATGTGTACGCCGGCACGAAGGCCGAGTCCGTACTCGGCCGGGCGCTCGCCGGTGAACGGCGCTCTGGCCTGGAGATATGCACCAAGGTGTTCTGGCCGACCGGACCCGGTCGTAACGACCGCGGCCTCTCCCGTAAGCACATCCTGGAGTCGATCAACGGGTCGCTCCGCCGGCTCCAGACCGACTATGTCGACCTCTACCAGGCGCACCGGTACGACTACACCACGCCGCTCGAGGAGACGATGACGGCGTTCGCCGACCTCGTGCGGGCTGGAAAGGCGCTCTACATCGGGGTATCCGAATGGAAAGCGTCCCAGATCCGGGCCGCCCACGAGCTGGCCACCGACCTGAAGATCCATCTCGTCTCCAACCAACCGCAGTACTCGATGCTGTGGCGGGTGATCGAAGCCGAAGTCGTACCGACGTGTCAGGAGCTCGGTGTCGGGCAGATCGTCTGGTCCCCGCTCGCCCAGGGCGTACTGACGGGCAAGTACCGACCGGGCGAGCCGCCGCCGCCCGGGTCCCGGGCCTCCGACGAGAAGTCGGGCGCGGACTTCATCGCCTGGCTGCTCGAGGACGAGGTCCTCGGGGCCGTGCAGCGACTGCGCCCGCTGGCCGAGCAGGCCGGCCTCAGCATGGCCCAGATGGGCCTGGCCTGGGTCCTCCAGAACCCCAACGTCGCGTCGGCCATCGTCGGTGCGACCCGGCCGACGCAGCTCGAGGAGAACGTCAAGGCCGTCGGTGTGACGCTCGACGCCGATCTGCTCAAGGCGATCGACGAGGCCCTCGATCCCGTCATCGAGCGGGACCCCGCGAAAACCCAGAGCCCGTCGCGCCGCCCGTAGTGTGTGTTGGCCGGCCCCTGAGATCGTCAGTCCACGAACGTGATCGGGCGCCAGAACTCGAACAGAAGGTGGCCGAGGCTGCTGAGCCCGCTGGGCGTGCCGAACAGGTCGAAGACCGTGTACACGAAGCCGAAGAAGGCTGAGTTCACCACGGGCAGGAACAGCAGGGCGAACAGCAGGATCAGGCCCACGCCGGCGAACTGGTCGTAGTAGTGCGCGTACGGCTGGTTGAGCCACGGCCGGATGGCGTTGCCGCCGTCCAGGCCCGGGATCGGAAACAGGTTCAGGATTGCGGCGGTCAGCTGTAGGAAGGCCAGGAAGGCCCAACCCGACCAGAACGTGAGGTGGGCACCGTAGTCGACACCGACCAGAAACGGGACGCTCATCAGTACGAAGAGCAGGAAGTTGGACGCCGGGCCGACCAGGCTGACCAGGCTCTGCACGTTCTTGCTCCGCAGCGCGCCGTGGTTGACCCAGACCGCACCACCAGGCATGCCGATCCCGCCCAGAAGCAGGAACGCTATCGGCAGCACGACCGAGAGCACCGGATGGGCGTACTTGAGTGGGTTGAGCTTGAGGTAACCGCGGTTGGCCACGGCCCGATCGCCGCCGTGGAACGCGAACAGGGCGTGCGAGTACTCGTGCAATGACAGCGAGACGATCCAGCCGAACACCACGAACAGGAACACGTCGAACTGCCGGCTGCCGTAGTCGTGCCAGGCCATCACGCCGCCGGTGACGCAGATGGCGAGAGTCCCGAGGAAGACGGCGGACGGACGGAAGGAGCCCTTTGGGACGCCGACACCGACCGTGTCCCAGCCCCCGTAGCTCACGAGTCGCCCGCCGGCAGCAGGCTCATCCGGTACTCGACCCGGTCGTCCTCGACCAGCACCGCGGTCACCACTCCCTGCGCGACCAGGTCTCGCCAGGACTGGCCCAGCCACGACTCGGCGTCCGACTGGCTGGGGAACGAGTCGCCGGGCCCGGTCTGCCGCTCGCCGTCGGCGCCCTCGTACCGCCAGGACCACCCCATCGTCCGTCCCTTCATCGCGGCCACAACCAACCGACCCTAGTCTGCGGACTTAGGGTACGGGCATGTCGGCTACGGGTACGGCATGGCGGCGCGTGCTGGTGCTGGGCGGCATCCGGTCGGGCAAGTCGGAGTTCGCCGAGGATCTCGTCGCCGACGCCGAGCAGGTGCGTTACGTCGCCACCGCCCGCCGCGACATCGGTGACGCCGAGTGGGCAGCGCGCATCGACGCTCACCGGGCCAGACGGCTGGGGCATTGGCGCACTACCGAGATCGGTGACACTCCGCTCGCGCTTACCGATGTCGTGGCGACCGCGGAGTCACGGGAGGCGCTCCTCGTCGATGACCTCGGCGGATGGGTCGGCGCGGTAATGGAGACGACCGACGCACTCTGCTGGCCCGATCTGGTCTCCGAGCTCGGTACGGCCGTGTCGGGGTGTGCGGCCCGGTTGGTGCTGGTCAGTCCGGAGGTCGGTCTCTCTCTGGTGCCGGCGACTGCCGCCGGACGGGCGTTTGCCGACTCGGTGGGGATAGTCAATCGCTCGATCGCTGCCGTGTGCGATGTCGTCGTGCTCGTCGTCGCCGGCAACGCCGTGGCCGTCAAAGGCACGCTTTAGGCGCGCAGCGCGGGTAACCTAACGCCGTGCAGCCCTCCGCCGACCAACCGACATCGACGCTCACCGGGCCTGACATCGACATCCATCCGGGCCTGGTGCTTCCACTGCCCGACGACGCGGCCGCCGCCGCCGCTCGCGACCGTCTGTCCACCGTCGACATCGGCGTCAGCGCTCCGACCATCGCCGCGTTGGGCATGCTCGCCGAGGCGGTCGTCTTCGTCGCCGCCGTCCAGGGCACGCCGTATCCGCGGCCACTGCTCTCGACGAGGGTCGTACTCCTCACCGGCTCGCACGCGGGCGGCGTGGTTGCCGGCCCCACGCCGGACCCCCGGAACGCGGCGCCGCTGCAGCACCTGGCGATCAACGCCGGTGCCGGAATCGTGACGCTCGAATGGCAGCCGGCCGCGGCTGCTATCGAACTCGAAGACGCGATCACCCCTGAGCAGATGGACGCCTCGCTGCGAGCGGGCTGGTCGGAGGCCGACCGCGCCGCCGACGAAGGCATCGAGCTGCTGGTGCTGGCCGGCAGCGGCGCAGGGGCCTCGGTCGCCGCGGCCGCGGTCGTCGCGGCCATCACCGGGGCCGAGCCGACAATGCTGTTGAGCCGCGTCGTGACGCCGGCCGGGTACTACGACGACAACGCGTGGATGACGCGGTGCCTCGCGCTGCGGGACGCGTTGCACCGCGTACGCGATCGTGATGGCGACCCGCGCACAGTACTGGCCGCCCTCGGTGGCGCCGACCTGGCGGCCGCGACAGGCCTGATCCTCGGGGCCGCCGCGCGACGCACGCCGATCATGATCGATGGTCCGGTTGGGGCCGCGGCGGCGCTGCTGGCCAACGACTTCTCACCTCAGTCGCGTAGCTGGGTGGTGCTCGCCGACACCGGCCGTCAGCCGGCGGTACGGCTAGCTGCGGATTCGCTCCAGTTGCGGCCGTGGCTGGATCTATGTCTCGATATGGGCGAGGGCGCGACTTCGCTGGCCGCCCTCCCCCTGCTGCAGACGGCGCTGACCCTCGCCGGTGCCGGCGAGGAGGTCGAGCCTAAGCCGCCTAGCCGGTTCGACTCGACCGGCAACCAGGTCTTCGTCGGTGTGGCGCACGCGGCGGACCAGGCGGAGGAGGAGGCCTTCACCGGCTCGACGCTGGAGACGGCGCCGGTGCTGTACGCCTCCGCCTACGCGGCCGGCGAGCCGGCCGCGGCGACACCGACCACTGCGGGCGAGCCGGGGGCGGCAACACGTGCTGCCGGCGAGCCGGCGGCGGTGACACCGAGTGCTGCCGCCGAGTCTGTGGCGGCGACACCCACGGCTGCCGGCGAGCCGGCGGCTCCGGCGTTGGAGACTCCGCCGACGGCGCCGCCCCGTCCCGGGACCCCCACTGCCGAGAGGCCGGCGAAGGCGCCGGAGACCGCGGTTCCGGCCAAGGCGGCCGCCGCCAGGACGGGGGAGAAACCCCCAGAGCCCCCGGCCAAGGCGGCCGCCAAGCCGGCCAAGCCGGCCGAGACCGGCAAGCCACGGCCAGAGGCGAGGCCCGCACCGACGACCGCGGCGAAGTCCGAGGTGAAGGCTCCAACCCGGACGGCCACGAAAGCCCCGGCGAAGGCAGGCGGCAAGACCGCCCTGACCGGGCGTACCGGATCCGCGAAGATGGTTCCACCGAAAACAACGGCGGATGCGTCCGCAGCAGAGGACAGCGGCGCGATGTCGGCGGTGAAGGACAACGGCGTAGCGCCCGCCGCCGCGCCATCGACGACAGAGCTGGCAACCAGCCCGCCGGCAAAGGCGACACCAGCAACCAGCCCGCCACCGAAAGCCGCACCGGCTGCGACGCCAGCGCCGAAGGCCATACCCGCGACCAGCCCGCCGCCCAAAGCCGCACCGGCTGCGACGCCAGCGCCGAAATCCATACCCGCCACCAGCCCGCCATCGAAAGCCGCACCGGCTGCGACGCCAGCGCCGAAGGCCACACCAACAGCCAGCCCGCCGCCCAAAGCCGCACCGGCTGCGACGCCAGCGCCGAAGGCCACACCCGCCACCAGCCCGCCACCCGAAGCCGCACCCGCAGGGACGCCAGCGCCGAAGGCCACACCCGCCACCAGCCCGCCACCCAAAGCCGCACCCGCAGGGACGCCAGCGCCGAAGGCCACACCCGCCACCAGCCCGCCACCGAAAGCCACACCGGCAACGACGCCAGCGCCGAAGCCCACACCAGCCGCTGGTCCGCCGGCGCAGAAGTCGACACCTGCCGCTGCCGCCACTCCGGCGCCCGCTCCCCGAACCACCGCCCCACCGGGGGTGTCCGATAAAGAGGCGGCGAGCACGACTGGCGCAGTCAACGGTGCGATTCCGGCCGCAGACCACAGTTCTGACAAAACCGGAGACGACTCCGACAAGACCGGAGACGACGAACCGACAGCCGCGGTCGGGGCCGGCCCACGACCCCGCAAGCGTCCCTGAGGTGAGGTCGGGTCACGTGGAGTCCCCTATGGCGGACCCCGGATTCCCCAGTCCACGTCGCGGGTGAGCCGCTTAGCCGACGGCGTTCGCATGGCCGTCACCACGCTGACCCTTGTGCCCCTACGGCCGCCGACGGTGGATCGTCGCACGGCTGGCCTCGCGATATCGCTGGCTCCCGTCGTTGGTGTCGCGATCGGCCTGGTCATGGCGGGATCTGGGCTGGCCGTCACGGCGATCGGAGCTGCGCCGCTGGTCGGCGCGGTCGTGACCGTGGCCATAGGGGCCGCAATCACCCGCGCACTACACCTGGACGGGCTGGCAGACACCGCGGACGGACTCGGGTCGTACCGCGACCCAGAGGCCGCGCTCGCCATCATGCGGCGATCCGACATCGGCCCGTTCGGGGTTGTGGTGCTGGTTCTCGTCGTTTTTGCCCAGGTGGCCGCGGCGGCGGTACTGCTCGGCCGGGCGCAGCCGGAGACATCGACCGGGATCCTCGCGGCTGCCGCCGGGATCGTCGCGGCGGTTGCCGGCGGGCGGGCGGGCATCGCGTTAGCCTGTCGTCGCGGTGTGCTGCCCGCCCGACCCGACGGGTTGGGCGCCCTCGTCGCCGGGACCGTACCCCTTCCCGCTGCGGTCGGCGGGGCGGTTGCGATCGCCGCGATCGCGGTGCCGACGGTGCCAGATCGTCCTTGGCAGGGTCCGCTCGCGGTGGTGCTCGGTCTCGGCGCGGGAGGTGTGGTCGTCTGGCACACACAGCGGCGCCTCGGCGGCGTGACCGGGGATGTCCTTGGGGCGGTCTGCGAACTGACGACGACCGTTATCTATCTAGCGGCATCGATATAGCTCGTCGCTTGCGGCTGGTACAAGACGACCAATAATGTGCCCGGATGGGCTGGATCAAGGCGCGGACGACCGAGATGCCGGCCCTACATCGGCGTCACGGCCGGGACTCGCGCCGGCGCCGCGTGGTCGGAGCCCTTGTCGGCCTGGGGCTCGTGGGCGTCCTCGTCCTCGCCTTTTCGTACTCGCCGAGCCTGATGACTTGGCTCCGGCAGGACTCACCACAGGTTGGGTCGACGAGCCCGGGCGCGGCCGGGATAGCCGGCGGCCTGTCCACAGTAGACACTTTGCCGATCGCACCACCGACAAGCACACGCGCGCCCGGGGCCCGGACGACGCCGACACGTGCGCCCACCACCTCAACCCCGACCGCCACGCCCATGCCGGCTGTCGAGCAGGCGGTGCTCCGGCTGACGAACGCGGCGCGCGCCGCCAACCACTGTGCCGCGATGCGGATGGAACCACACCTGCTGGCGGCAGCCCGACTACACAGCGCCGACATGGCCCAGAACAACTACTTCAGCCATGGTGACCCGGCCGCGCGGCTGCAGGCGGCGGGCTACGACACGTCCAGCGGCTGGGCGGAGAACATCGCACTCGGGTACCCGACGGCCGAGGCTGTGATGGCCGGCTGGTTGGCCAGTCCAGGCCATCGGGCCAACATCGTCAACTGTCGCCTGGTCTCGATCGGCGTCGGAATCGCCCGCAGCGCCGATGGCCGCCTGTACTGGACACAGGACTTCGGCGGTGTATGACGCCGTCAGCGTACCGATGGTGGCACGAACGGGGGTCTGACCACCCGCATGCTCGACCTTCGGCCGCGAATGTCCACCTGTACCTCGTCACCCGCGGTCACCCCGCCGTCGGCCGTCGAGAGAATTGCCAGACCGATGCCGATCTTGCGCGTGGGCGAGAACGTGCCGCTGGTCACTTCCCCGATCTCCCGGTCGCCCTTCAGCACGGGCATGTGGCAACGCGGAATGCCTCGATCCAGTGACTCGAGTCCCCACAGCAGCCGCCGCGGCCCAGCCGCCTTCTCTGCCACGAGAGCCGTCCGGCCCCAGAAGTCGGGCTTGTCCCAGCCGACGGCCCAGCCGAGCTTGGCCTGGACCGGGGAGATCTGCGGCGAGAGGTCCTGGCCATGCAGCGGGTACCCCATCTCGGTCCGGAGCGTGTCGCGCGCGGCCAGTCCGACCGGGCGCGCGCCGTACGTCTCACCCGCCCTGATCAATGCGTCCCAGAGCGCTCCCGCCTCTGTGACGCCGACGACGAGCTCATAGCCATGCTCCCCGGTGTAGCCGGTCCGGCAAACCGTCAACGGGGCGCCGGCATAGCTGGCCATGGCGAAGGCCATGTAGTCGTGGTCGGTAGGCAGGCCCAGGTCGCCGACCAGGTCGGCGCTGCGCGGGCCCTGAACGGCGAGCACCGCGTACTTCTCATGGTCGTTGGTGACGGCGACCGTACCCGGCGCGGCCGCCTGAAGTCGGCGTACCACCTCCGCGGTGTTCGCGGCATTGGGGACCAGGAACACGTGGTCGTCGCCATGACGGTAGGCGATCAGGTCGTCGACGACTCCGCCGTCATCTTGGCAGCAGAGCGTGTACTGCGCGTGACCGCCTCCGATCCGCTCCAGGTCGTTGGTGAGACAGGCGTTGACGAAGCCGGCCGCGCCGTCGCCACGTACGGTCGCCTTGCCGAGGTGGGAGACATCGAAGACACCAACCGCCTCCCGTACGGCGGCGTGTTCTTTCAGCACACCACCACCCGCGTACTCGAGCGGCATCTCCCAGCCGCCGAACTCGGCGAACTTTGCACCCAGCCCTACGTGACGGTCATGCAGCGGCGAACGGCGGAGCGTGTCGGCCATAGCTGGCAACGTACTACCGGCCCGCGGGCCGGACGGTACCACTAGCATCTGTGGGCACCGAATGGTCCCAATGACAGGAGCCCAGCGTGACCTCGCTCGCCCTATCCGACACCGATCCCGCCGAGCTTGCCGTCGACGCCATCGTGGTCGGGTTGCACAGCGTCGACGGCGCGCCGGGTGGCCCCATGCTTGCGCCGGGGGCGGAGAGCGTGGCGGTGGCGTTCGAGGGCGAACTGGCCCCCACGCTAGCTCTGCTGGGCGCGACCGGCGCGGCGGGCGAGGTCACCAAGCTGGCTACCTTCGGGACCATTTCCGCACCCGTCGTCGCCGCCGTCGGTCTCGGTTCCGTGCCCCCCGATGGTGCCTACGCCCCGGAGACGCTGCGCAGGGCGGCAGCGGCGGCGGTCCGGTCCTTGGCCGGGTCCGCGAAGGTCACCCTGGCGCTACCCACGCCTGAAGGCGAGGCGGCCGGACCCGTGCTGCGTGGGGTGGCCGAGGGCGCCCTGCTCGGGGCGTACCGGTTCGCCGGATACAAGACCAAACCGCAGCCCGGTCGACGGGATCCGGTCAAGTCGGTGGCCCTGCACGTCGCCGACGCCGGCGACAAGATCGCGAAGACCGAGACCAAACGCGCCACCACGATCGCGGCGGCTGTCGCCCGCACCCGGGACTGGGTGAACGCGGCCCCCAACGAGTTGCGCCCGCCTCAGTTCGCCAGCCAGGTCGCGGCGGCCGCCACCGCCGCCGGTCTGGAGGTCGAGGTCCTGGACGAGAAGGCCCTGCGCAGGGCCGGCTTCGGTGCAATCCTGGCGGTCGGCATGGGCTCGCAGGCGCCACCGCGGTTGGTCCGGGTCACCTACGCGCCGAAGGCGGCCAAGAACCGTGTCGCCCTCGTCGGCAAGGGGGTCACGTTCGACACCGGCGGCTACGCCGTCAAGCCAGCGCAGGGCATGTGGGAGATGAAGTCCGACATGGCCGGCGCCGCCGCAGTCGCCTCGGCCCTGATCGCGGTCGCCGCCCTCAAACCGAAGGTGATCGTCACCGGATACCTCCCGATGGCGGAGAACATGATCTCGGGTACGGCCTACCGACCCGGTGACGTGGTGACGATGTACGGCGGCAAGCGCGTCGAGGTGCTCAACCCGGACGCCGAGGGCCGGATGATCCTCGCCGACGCGATTGTCCGGGCGCAGGAGGACGACCCCGACTACCTCTTCGAGACCTCGACTCTGACCGGCGGCCAGGTGATCTCCCTCGGCAAGCGGATCGCGGGGGTGATGGGTGACTCCGACCTGTGCGAGCGGGTCCGGCTGGCTGGCGACGCGGTGGGCGAGCCGGCCTGGCCGATGCCCCTTCCGGACGAGGTACGCAAGGGGATGGATTCCGAGGTGGCCGACATCTCCCAGGTCAACGCGGGGATGGACCGGGCCGGTCACATGCTGCAGGGCGGGGCTTTCCTGCGCGAATTCATCGATGAGGGACGCGCGTGGGCCCACATCGACATTGCCGGTCCCGCGTACAACTCCGGCGATCCGACCGGTTACCTGCCCAAGGGCGGCACCGGAGTACCGGTACGCCTGCTGGTGCACCTCGTGGAGGACATCGCCGCCAACGGATGAGGACATCGCGCCAACGGATGACGACGCCCTGAGGCTGTCCGCACCTCGTCCACTCTCGGTCAGGCGTTGCCCGCCGCCTTGCGACGCTCGTTGAAGTCACGCATCCGCTGCGGGTAGCCGGTGAGGGCGACGTCGTACACCGGAATGCCGATCTTGCGCCCCCAGGCCCGGACGTGCTGGTGACTCGGCACCCGGCGCCGGGTCCACTCGCCATCGTGTGCGATCAGGATGACGGTCGGCTCGGTGACGGTGGTCCTGGGCTCCAGGTACGCCTCGACCCCGGCGCGGGTATGCACGAAGTTCTCGAGATGCTGCAGATCGGACACACCCCGATCGGCACGAGTACCGGCGGCTGAACGTCGTCGGAACCAGGCCACTGACATGTCCTTCCTGGGGGTGGGCGGATCCCATGTGGCTTCCGCGAGGCCTCCGCAAAGGGCTTCCGCAAGGGTACGCGACGGATGCGAGTCGGAGCTTCCCGTGGTGGTCGACGCGGCACCCGGACGGGACCTCGCGTCGCCGGTAGCCGCGCCGAGTGACAATATGACCACGGGTGCTCACGAGGCACCAGTAGGCCACAACTCGAGAGCGAGCCACACCATGTCTGAGAGCGGACCCGACACCGGGCGGCACGAGTTCGACGTCGTGGTTCTCGGCGGCGGCAGCGGAGGGTACGCCGCCGCCCTGCGGGCTGCTCAGCTCAACCTTTCGGTCGTGTTGATCGAGAAGGACAAGCTGGGCGGCACCTGCCTGCACCGTGGCTGCATTCCGACCAAAGCCCTCCTACACGCCGGCGAGATCGCCGACCAGACGCGCGAATCGGAGCAGTTCGGCATCAAGGCCGAGCTCGTCGGCGTCGACATGGCCGCGGTCAACGCGTACAAGGACGGCGTCGTGGCCCGCCTGTACAAAGGGCTGCAAGGGCTGGTCACCGCGGCGAAGATCACGTATGTGGCCGGCTCCGGGAAGCTGGTCGGCGCCGACACGGTCGAGGTCGAGGGTCAGCGCTACACCGGCCGGCATCTCGTCCTCGCGACCGGCTCCTACTCCCGTACGCTGCCCGGCCTCGAACTCGACGGCAAGCGGTTCGTCTCGTCCGAGCACGCGCTGACCCTGGACCGGGTGCCGGTCTCGGCGATGGTCCTCGGCGGCGGGGTAATCGGCGTCGAATTCGCCAGCGCCTGGCGCTCCTTCGGCACCGAAGTGACCATTGTGGAGGCGTTGCCCCGCCTGGTACCGGGCGAGGACGAGGACTGTTCGAAGGCGGTCGAGCGCGCCTTCCGCAAGCGAGGCATCGGGTTCAAGGTCGGCGCGCCGTTCGAGAAGGCGGAGCGGACCGACTCCGGTGTGCGGGTGACCATCGCCGGTGGCGAGACGCTCGAGGCCGAACTCCTGCTCGTCGCGGTCGGACGCGGGCCGACCACCGCCGGCCTGGGGTACGAGGAGCAGGGCCTACGGATGGAGCGCGGATTCGTGCCCACCGATGAGCGGTTGCGCACCAACCTGCCCAACGTCTTCGCCGTCGGCGACATCGTGCCCGGGCTCCAGCTCGCCCATCGGGGCTTCCAGCAGGGCATCTTCGTCGCCGAGGAGATCGCCGGACTCAACCCCACCGCGTTCGACGACGCGGGCATCCCGCGGGTCACGTACTGCGATCCGGAGGTCGCCTCGATGGGCCTGACCGAGGCCGCCGCGAGGGACCGGTACGGCTCCGAGAAGGTGACCGCGTACACATACAACCTCGGCGGCAACGGAAAGAGCCAGATCCTGAAGACGGCCGGCTTCGTCAAGGTGGTCGGCGTCGCCGACGGCCCCGTGGTCGGCGTCCACATGGTCGGAGCCCGCGTCGGTGAGCTGGTAGCCGAGGCGCAGCTGATCTACAACTGGGAGGCGTACCCGGCCGAGGTCGCGCAACTCGTGCATGCCCACCCGACCCAGAGCGAAGCGCTTGGCGAAGCCCATCTGGCGCTGGCCGGAAAGCCGCTGCACTCCCACTCCTGAGCACCACCGTCCACGAAGGAGTCTTCAGACATGCCGGTATCGGTCACCATGCCCCGGCTGGGCGAGAGCGTCACGGAGGGCACCGTTACCCGCTGGCTCAAGCACGAGGGCGACCGGGTCGAGGTCGACGAGCCCCTGCTCGAGGTCTCCACCGACAAGGTGGACACGGAGATTCCATCGCCCGCCGCCGGCGTGCTGTCGCGCATCGTCGTCGGCGAGGACGAGACCGTCGAGGTGGGCTCCGAACTCGCTGTCATCGCCGGTGTTGGGGAAGATATTGGTACGGGTTCCGGGGTTTCCGGCTCGCCTGCGGCTGCTCCGGCGGCGGAGTCTCCGGCTCCCGCCGCGGCGCCCGCGCCGCCCCGGGCCGCAGCGACACCGCCGGCACAGACTCCGGCGCAGCCCGCGCCGGCCCAGCCGGCATCCTCCCAGACTCCGGCCCAACCTCAGCCTGCCCGCGGGCCAGCTGAGGCCCCGTCGCCACAGCCGGCCCCGGCCCGAGCCACGCCTATAACGATGCCGGCGCTGGGCGAATCGGTCACCGAG
>JBKPDY010000072.1:0-17001 GCA_046728155.1 Actinomycetota bacterium | reverse complement strand
CGTTTACCTTGATATCGCCTCCCGCCGTCCACCCGAGTTCATCCTCAAGCGGCTCCCGTCGATGTATCACCAGTTCAAGGAACTGGCCGATGTGGACATCACCCAACAGCCCATGGAGATAGGACCGACCTGCCACTACGTCATGGGCGGGGTCGAGGTCGACGCGGACAGCGCCGCCACCCCGAATGTCTCCGGCCTGTTCGCGGCGGGCGAGGTCTCCGGCGGGATGCACGGCTCCAACCGGTTGGGCGGCAACTCTCTCTCCGACCTGCTCGTGTTCGGAAAGCGGGCCGGCGAATACGCCGCCCGGTACGTCGACCAGCTAGGTGCTGCCCGGCCCGTGGTGGCGAAGCCGGACGTGCAGTCGGCGATGCAGACCGCCCTTGGGCCGCTGCAGCGGGGCGAGGGTGAGAGTCCGTACGACCTCTGGCACGAGCTGCAGCAGGTGATGCAGGATCTCGTCGGCATCATCCGGCGAAGGCACGAGCTCGAGGAGTCGCTCAAGCGCTTGGCCGACCTGAGGCTGCGGATCGCGAGCGTCCGGGCGACCGGTGGCCGCCGGTACAACCCGGGCTGGCACTTGGCGCTCGACCTGCGCAACATGGTGATCGTCTCGGAGTGCACCGCGAAGGCGGCGCTGGAGCGGGAGGAGTCGCGCGGTGGCCACACCCGCGAGGACTTCCCGGCGATGGATCCACAGTGGCGCACGGTGAACCTGGTGTGCACAGTGGACAAAGGCGAGGTCGTGCTGAGCCGCCAGCCGGTGCCGGTGATGCGGCAGGATCTGTTCGACCTCTTCGATCCTGGCGAGATGGGCAAGTACCTCACGAGGGATGAGATGGCGTCGTACGGCGCCGCGGTCAGCGGGAAGGCAGTGCACTGATGCGAGCCGTACGCAACTTCAAGGTGTGGCGCGGCGACGCAGACGGCGGCCAGCTCGAAGACTTCCGGGTCGAGGTGAACGACGGCGAGGTCGTGCTCGACGTCATCCATCGGCTCCAGGCCACCCAGGCTCCGGACCTCGCCGTACGGTGGAACTGCAAGGCGGGCAAGTGCGGCTCCTGTTCGATGGAGATCAACGGCAAGCCGAGCCTCGGCTGCATGACGCGGATGTCGACGTTCGAACCCGAGGAGACGGTGACTGTCAGTCCACTTCGGACATTCCCGGTGATCCGGGACCTCGTCAGCGATGTCTCCTTCAACTACGAGAAGGCGTTGGAGATTCCGGCGTTCGCGCCACCCGCGGGTCTGGCCCCGGGCCAGTACCGGATGCAGCAGGTCGACGTGGACCGGTCGCAGGAGTTCCGCAAGTGCATCGAGTGCTTCCTCTGTCAGAACACGTGCCACGTCGTACGCGACCACGAGGAGAACAAGTACGCGTTCTCCGGACCCCGCCTGTTCATCCGGGCGGCCGAGCTCGACATGCACCCCCTGGACACCAAGCCGGACCGCAAGAACTTCGCCCAGGAGGAGCAGGGGCTCGGCTACTGCAACATCACCAAGTGCTGCACCGAGGTCTGCCCCGAGCACATCAAGATCACTGACAACGCCATCATCCCGATGAAGGAGCGCGTCGTCGACAACAAGTACGACCCGATCGTCTGGCTCGGCCGCAGGATCTTCCGGCGCGATCAGCTCGGCGCCGAGGCGGTCCACGACACGCAAGGTGCGACGTCGCGTCCGGCCGGACCCTTCGCGCCCTATGTGCCGTCCGGGGTCGTCTGGCACCTGCCCGAGCGGCAGCCCACGGATCCAGCGCTCACGCCCGACGGCAAGCTGGCGGTCACCGAGGTGACCTTCGACCGCCCGGGAGCCGCTTCCCCGTTCGGCGAAGACGTCGAGTTCCCCCTGCCGCCCTCCTCGATCGACTACCAGCACCCGAACGGCGACCGCTGACAGGTCAACTCGCCGCCGTGAGCACCGCGGCGAGTTCGGCCACGATCGGGGCGTCGGCCGGCAGCCAGGGCACCGAATCGAGCTCATCCGGAGCGAGCCACCGCAGGTCGGAGTGTTCCAGTGGCCGGGGCTCGCCCTCGATCAGCTCGGCGAACCACACCCGAAGCAGGGCCCGTCCGTGGGCGAGCGGCACGTCGCGGCCGACGCGATCGCCGATGCTCACCCGTACCCCGAGTTCTTCCGCGCATTCCCGGACGAGTGCCTCCTCATCGGTCTCGCCGGGCTCGACCTTGCCGCCGGGGAATTCCCACCGCCCGGCGACCTCCGGAGGTTCCGCCCGTTCACAGGCGAGAACTCGGCCGTCGACCACGATCGCGGCGCCGACAATGATCAAGGGCTTCGCCCGTTCGATAGGCACGGGCGACAAGCGTGCCAGATCCGGTCGCCCACCGGATGACCGCCCCGCTCGGGACCCGGTAGGAAAGGGGGATGGACGTCCGCTCAAGAAAAGGTAACACTGGAGTCACGACGTAACGGGTCCGTAAATAGTTGGTTACAAGCTGTCACAGATTGCCCTGGAGGTGCGACGTTGCCCCCTCTCGGCCGCGATGATCTGCGCGATGCTCTCGGGCAGCTCAAGGAGTGGATCGGTGATAACCGGGAGATCCGACGCACCATGCGGCTCGATGAGAGCGAGCACGCCGCCCTGGCCGAACGGATCAAGGTAGTCTCCGACGCGCTGCATGTCCAGGCGCTCGTCCGGAGACTCGACGGGTACACCCAGGTGTGTCTGAGGACATCCGATGGCGAGGCCCTGACCGCCGGCGAGGTGAACCTCGCCGCCCGGATCGAGGACGCCTACCGCTCCGTCACCAGTCACGGTTGAGCCGCAGCAGCGTTGTGCATGTGTGGTTGCCCTGACAACCACGAACGTTCATCGCTTGGACCGGTGCCCGGTATGTCGCGCAGCTCGCGCAGGCGCTGGGCGGCCACTTCGGGGCGGATGTCGTTGGAGAACGCGTCCATCGCGACCTCGGTCCCACCGAGCACCTTGAGGCGGTCAGCGGCACGTCTGTTGGTGAAGAGTTCCAGGTGCAGCGCGAAGTCGTCCACGCCGGCGACGTTCGGCGCCTGGTGCCACGCCGACACATACGGAGTCGGTCCGTCGAACAGTCGCTCGAATCGTTGCAGCAGGTCGAGGTAGACCGGGGCGAACGCCTCACGTTGAGGCTCGTCGAGACCGGTGAGGTCACGGCACCGTCGGCGCGGGTAGAGATGAACCTCGTACGGCCAGCGGGCCGCGAACGGCACGAAGGCGATCCACTCGTCCGCGGCCAGTACGAGCCGCCTTGCGTCAGCCAGTTCCGCTTCGACGATGTCGTCGAACATGTTGCGGCCGTACGTGCGTTGATGGTCGAGCATCTGCCGGAGCATCCGGCTCGTCCGCGGCGTCACGAACGGGTAGGCGTAGATCTGGCCGTGTGGATGCGACTGGCTGACGCCCATCTCGGGCCCGCGGTTCTCAAAGCAGAACACCTGGGCGACGCCCGGAAGCCGACCGAGTTCCCGGGTCCGATCGGTCCACGCGTCGAGGATCAGCCGGACGCGGTCGGTCTTCATCTCGGCGAGCGTTGTCTCGTGGTCGGGGGAGAAGCAGATGACCTCGCACCGTCCCGCACCCGGGGCCGCCCGCAGGGCCGGCTGCAGCGCCCGAGGTATGGGTGAGTCTTTTGCTGCGGCCATCGTCAGCGCGGGAAACCGGTTCTCGAAGACGACCACCTCGTAGTCGGCGGCGGGCACCTCGGTCGGCCGACCCGGACCGCTCGGGCAGAGCGGGCAGTCATCGGCGCCGCGCTGGAGACCGCGGGTCTGCCGGTGGCCGGCGACGACAATCCAGTCCCCGGTCTGCAGGTCGTACCGCACCTCGGATGCGAGGGTCTGCGCCTCCAGTTCGCGTACGTCGGGCGGCGGCTGGTTTCCCGGCGTACGGCTGAAGTAGATGATCTCGCGGCCATCGCTGAGCCTGGCACTGGTGCGGTGCATGGTCTCCTCGGCTGCCTGGGGTACGGGCAGCGTATACCAAACAGAGTCGAGCAGAATCCCCCAGTGATCTGTTGAATTGCGTCGGAGCATGCAAGAGTCACCACCATGTCGGAGCGTGGGGTGTGGGCGGCACCCGGCCGAATCAACCTGATCGGCGAGCACACGGACTACAACGGCGGGTATGTGCTGCCGTTCGCTCTGGACCGCCGGACCACGGTGAAGGCCCGGCTGTGCGGTGGGCCACCTCGCTGGTCGGTGACGACGACGATGGCACCGGCCGCCGTCGAGTTCACGCCGGCCGATCTCGTGCCGGGCCGGATCACCGGCTGGGCCGCGTACGTCGCGGGTGTGATCTGGGCTCTGACCGAGGCCGGGTTCGACGTGTCGGCCGCGGTGCTCGCCATCGACTCCGACGTGCCGCCGGGTTCGGGGCTCTCCTCGTCGGCCGCGCTCGAATGCGCGGTCTTGTCAGCGCTGTGCGACCTGGGCGGACTCGATCTCCCACTCGCAGACCGTCCCCGATTGGCCCAGCGTGCCGAGAACGTCTACGTGGGTGTCCCGTGCGGGATCATGGACCAGACCGCGGCGACGCTGTGCCGGGACGGTCACGTGCTGCTGCTCGACTGCGACAGTCTCGCTACGGAGCAGATAGCCTGCGATCCCTCGAGTGCGGGGCTCGCCGTGCTCGTCATCGATACCCGGGCCCCACACCGCCACGTCGACAACGAATACGCCGCCCGCCGGCGTGCGTGCGAGGAAGCAGCGAGGATCCTGGGTGTCGCCTCGTTGCGTGCCGTCGACGACCTCCCGCAGGCGCTCACCACTCTCCCGGACCCGGTACTGCGCCGCCGGGTCCGACATGTCGTCACCGAGAACGCCCGCGTGTTGGACGCCGCGTCCTGCCTGCGCGCCGGCCGGATCCGCGACCTCGGACCGCTGTTGACCGCGTCACACATATCGATGCGTGACGACTACGAGATCACCGTGCCGGAGGTCGATCTGGCGGTGGAGATCGCACTGAAGCACGGGGCCCTCGGCGCCCGAATGACGGGCGGCGGCTTCGGCGGTTGTGTGCTCGCCATGGTAACGGTCGCCTCGGTTGGCGACGTCGTGGCCGCCGTCACGCAGGCGTACGGGAGATCCGGCTACGCGCCGCCAGTGAGCTTTGTGGCGAGGCCGAGCCGCGGGGCGTACCGGCTGATGTGAGGTGCTGATGTTCGCTCACCAACGACAGATGCGAATCCTTGCCGAGCTTCGCCGTACCGGCGCCGTCCGGGTGTCCGACCTCACCGGGCTGCTGAAAGTCTCCGATATGACGATCCGGCGCGATCTCGACCGCCTCGTCGCGACGGGCATGGCGCGCAAGGTTCACGGTGGTGCCGTACTCTCCGCGCAGGTCGCTCACGAGCCCGGCTTCGCCGCCAAGAGCCAGCTCGGGCAAGCGTCGAAGAACGCCATCGCCGCGCACGCCGCGGGACTGATCGAGCCCGGTGCGGCGATCGCTCTCTCCGCCGGCACCACGACGTGGGCAATGGCGGGACTTATCGTGACGATTCCCGGCTTGACCGTGGTCACCAACTCAACCGCGGTAGCGGACGCGGTCGCCACGCTCGACCCGACCAACCAGGTGACGGTCATCCTCACCGGCGGAGTCCGTACGCCCAGCGCCGCGCTGGTCGGACCCGTCGCCGACCGCACGATCGCGACCATGCACGTGGACCAGCTCTTCCTCGGGGTCCATGGGATGGACGATCACGTCGGGTTCACGACCCCCAACCTGGCCGAGGCGGCGACCGACCGCGCCCTCATCGGCTGCGCCCGTCAGGTGATCGTCCTCGCGGACTCATCGAAGTGGGGCATCGTCGGCCTGGCCGATATCGCTCCGCTCTCCGCCGCTCACACCGTCATCACCGACTGCCACCTACCGCCCGAAGCCGCGCGGGCGCTGCGTGACGCGGTCTCTTCCGTGATCCTGGTGAGCGAGGACGGCGATGCGCCCGTGGTTTCCGATCGTGGAGACATCCACCCACCGAGGGGGCCTGAGACTATCCATCCTTTCGGCGTTGGGACGCAAAGTCGCTTGCAACGTCGCCGGAGGACCCCGTCGACGTAATGAACGATGATCTTTCGACGAAAGCTGTACCACTGCTTCGACGATTCTCTTAGTGATCTTTCGACGAAACTGCTAGCGTCGAGAAATGTCCGGCCTCGTCCCCCGCCAAGCATTGGCCCGACTGGAGCGTCTCGCCTCCGGCTTTCGCGTCGTCATCGTCAACGGCCCTCGCCAGGCCGGCAAGACCACACTGGTCAGCTTGCTCCAGGCTCGTGCCGGCGGGTCGCTGCGCTCGCTCGACGACCCGTCGCTACTCGCGGCCGCTCGCGCCGATCCGCGGGCGTTCGTGGAATACGGTGAGACTCCGCGGATCATAGACGAGGTCCAGCGTGGTGGTGACGCACTGGTGCTGGCGATCAAGTACGCAGTAGACCAGAACAACGCGCCCGGACAGTTCGTTCTCTCCGGCTCGACGAGGTTCCTCACCGTACCGACATTGTCGGAATCGCTGGCGGGTCGGGCCGCGTTCGTTGACGTGTGGCCGTTCTCGGTAGCCGAACGGGCTGGCGTTACCGACGACATCGGTGCCAGGCTGACGGATGCACCCCAGGAGGTGATGAGCGCCGGCCGCTCAACCTGGTCACGGGAGGCTTACCTCGACGTGGCCTGCACCGGCGGCTTCCCCGAGGTTGCCGCGATGGCCCACGACGACCTTCGCCGCGCTTGGTTCGAGGGCTACCTGCAGACGGTGATCCAACGCGACGTCCGCGAGTTCGCCGATGTCCAGCACTCGGCAAGCGTCCCCCGGTTGCTGAGCCTCGTCGCCGCGCGTGCTGGCTCGCCGGTTGTCACCGCCGACCTCGCCCGGACTGTCGAGCTTAACCATACGACGGTCCGCAACTACCTGTCGTATCTGGACACGGTGTTTCTCACGATCCAGGTCCCAGCGTGGTCGACCAACTTGACCACCAAGGTGGCGAGGACACCGAAGACGTATATCGCCGATTCCGGACTGGCGGCGCACCTCGTTGGAGTCGACGCCGCGGCGTTACGTCGACCGGGCAGCCCAGTGCTGGGGTCTCTCATCGAAACCCTTGTAGCAACAGAACTCACCAAGGCACTGTCCAATCAGGACCGCGGGATCAGTCTCAACTATTTCCGGGACCGGGACGGCCGCGAGATCGATTTCGTGCTGGAGGTGCGCGATGGCCGCCTTACGGCAATCGAGGTGAAGTCCTCGTCGACTGTCGATGCCGCCGACTTCCGTCATCTCCGCTGGTTGCGCGACCGGCTTGGGGACCGTTTCACGGCGGGGATTGTGCTCCATCTGGGCGAGCACTCGACATCGTTCGGCGACCGGCTGATAGCGGCACCCGTCGCTGCGTTGTGGAACCAGGCACTGGTGACCCTGCCGTCCGGCTAGATACTGAAGCGCAACACCACCATCCTTCTTCAATCGCCATCTTGGAGGGGTGGCTCAGTAGACGGGGTCGGCCGCAGGGTCTGAGTGCCGGACATTTACGTCAGGCATGTACCTGTGAGTGACCTCATTCACAACTCTGGCGACCCACTTTCGGCGCGTCGGGCGAGACGTACACCGCCTCTATCAACTGACTGAGATCTACCGCTTCGCGCATGGACAGTGGGGGAAGGTCGGGCTCGGTCCTCACGGCGGTGTTGTGCTCGTCCTTCTCCAAGACCTTGGGCCACCACAGTGCGAGCAAACGATACTCGCTCTCGTGGGCGAAGCTTACGCGCTTGTGTACGAAAGGGAAAAGCACATTCCCTTCAGGTATGAACGTATGCCCATAGTCTACGTACTGGACTCGGGCTCCATGGACGACACGATGATTGCCACCGGCTAGCGACCCCTTCAACCGCCTACCGGTGGTCCTGATTGCCACTCCTTTGCCCGCGGCGTCGTACAGCTTCCACATGGCGTATGACTCGTGGGTTCTCACGTACCAGCAGTTGAGGAAAGTGTGAGTTCGGCCATGCTCGTACATCGCTTCGGTGTGCTGTGACATTCCCTCCCAGTGGTCTCCGTACAGGGTCGGGCGAACAGCAGTGTCCACAGTGCTGTAAGCACCCTCCCACCTGTCCTCCATCTGGTCCGCACGAGTGAAATGAAGCTCCGCGGTCTGCAGGAGATCGAGGTACCGATAAAGAACCGACATAGCGCCACAGCACAATGTCGGGGTCTTCGATATCCAGTAGCTGCGGATGAGTCTCGAATGCCATCCCGCGACTAGTTCCTGGTGCCGGATGTTGGCGCAAACCTGAACTCGACCACGTCGCCATCCTGCATGACGTAGTCCTTGCCCTCGATGCGTACCTTGCCGGCTGCCTTGGCCGCCGCCATCGAGCCGGCCGCCATCAGTTCGTCGTACCCGACGATCTCGGCCTTGATGAAGCCGCGCTGGAAGTCGGAGTGGATGACGCCGGCCGCCTCCGGTGCGGTCGCGCCGATCGGGATGGTCCAGGCGCGGGACTCCTTGGGGCCGGCGGTGAGGAAGGTCTGCAGGCCGAGGGTACGGAAACCGACCCGGATCAGCTGGTGCAGGCCCGGTTCGGGCTGGCCGATCGACTCGAGCAGCTCCTGCGCCTCGTCGTCCGGTAGATCGATCAGCTCCGATTCGATCTTCGCGTCCATGAAGACAGCCTCGGCGGGAGCGACGAGCGCGCGCAACTCGTCCAGGAACGCCGCGCTGGCCAACTCTTCTTCGTCCACATTGTACACATACAGGAAAGGCTTGGCGGTCAACAGGTGCAGCTCACGAAGCTGGTCGACGTCGATACCGGCCGGGCCGGCGCCCGCGTAGACGGTCGTGCCGTTATCGAGCAGGCTCCGGGTCGCAGTCGCGGCGTCGAGTGCTGTCACGCGTTCCTTGCGTACCTTGGCCTCCTTCTCCAGCCGGGGCAATGCCTTGTCGATGGTCTGGATGTCGGCCAGCATCAGCTCGGTGTTGATCGTCTCGATGTCGTCGGCGGGCGAGATCTTACCGTCGACGTGCACCACGTTCGGATCGGAGAATGCCCGTACGACCTGGCAGATCGCGGTGGCCTCGCGGATGTTGGCGAGGAAGGCGTTGCCTCGGCCCTGTCCCTTCGAGGCACCCCGGACCAGTCCGGCGATGTCGACGAAGGAGACCGGCGCGGGCACCGTCTTCTGCGAGCGGAACATCTCCGCCAGTCGGTCCAGCCGCGGATCGGGCAGCCCGACGACGCCGATGTTGGGTTCGATCGTGGCGA
Organism: Actinomycetota bacterium; assembly: GCA_046728155.1. Classification (GTDB taxonomy): domain Bacteria; phylum Actinomycetota; class Actinomycetes; order Mycobacteriales; family Micromonosporaceae; genus CAWDLX01. The sequence continues at coordinate 7,757 of JBKPDY010000072.1, read as the reverse complement.
ACGGGTAGTTTGCGGCCGAGACGCTGTTCTTCGTCAACGCGTTGAACAGCGTGCTCTTGCCGACGTTGGGCAGCCCGACGATGCCGATGGTCAGAGTAGGCATGGCGACCGTCAGTCTACGGACCGGCACAGCGCGAGCGGGGCGAGACCCAATGTCCGAAAACCGCCAGCACAACGACAGGCGCCGGAGCACGATCGTCGTATGGAGAACGACTTCGAGTGGCGGCACCGTGCGGTGGCGAGCCGGGACCCCCGTTTCGACGGCTGGTTCGTGACGGCCGTCACCTCGACGCGGATCTACTGCCGCCCGTCCTGCCCGGCGATGACCCCGAAGCGGGAACACATCCGGTTCCTGCCTTCGGCGGCGGCGGCCCAACGCGAGGGCTTCCGAGCCTGCCTGCGCTGCCGGCCCGACGCCGCGCCCGGCTCGCCGGAGTGGAACTACCGGGCCGACGTCGTCGGGCGGGCGATGCGCCTGATCGCCGACGGCGTGGTCGACCGTGACGGAGTGCCCGGGCTCGCATCGCGGCTGGGCTACACCGAGCGGCATCTCGGCCGGCTGCTGCAGGCTGAGCTGGGCGCCGGGCCGATCGCGCTGGCGCGGGCCCAGCGAGCGCAGACCGCCCGGGTCCTGATCGAGACGACCGACATCGGGCTGGCCGGGATCGCTTTCGCCGCCGGGTTCGGCAGCGTTCGGCAGTTCAACGACACGATCCGTGAGGTGTACGGGCGCACGCCGTCGCAGTTGCGGGAGGGCAAGCATGCCCAGCGGCAGGGGCCGTCCGGCGAACTCGGCACCATAACCCTGAGGCTCCCGTACCGGGAGCCGCTGCACGCCGAAACAATGCTCGCCTTTCTCGGCCAGCGCGCGGTTCCCGGAGTGGATGAGGTGGTCGACGGGGTGTACCGGCGCGGACTCCGGCTGCCCAACGGCACCGGTACGGCGGAACTGGAGATACGGCCGGGGTACGTCCACACACGGCTTCACCTGACCGACGTGCGCGACCTCGCCCCGGCTGTGGCCCGGTGCCGGCGGCTGCTCGATCTCGACGCTGATCCCGTCGCCGTGGACGCCGTGCTCGGCGCGGACGAGGCGCTCGCCCCCGATGTGGCGAAGGCGCCAGGCGTACGGGTGCCGGGCGCTGTGGACGGCTTCGAGACAGCCATCCGGGCGATCGTCGGACAACAGATCTCCGTCGTGGCTGCGCGCCGGATCCTGGCCACCCTCGTCGCCGGCGCCACCGCGCCGATGGCGACCGGCGAGCACCTACGCGGCTTCCCGACCGCGGCGGAGGTGGCGTCGGCGCCGGACGATGCGTTCGGCATGCCGGCCACCCGACGCCGGAGCCTGCGCACGCTGGCCGCGGCGGTCGCGACCGGCGAACTGCGACTCGATCCGGGCGTCGACCGGGCCGAGGCGAACGAGGCCCTGCTCGCTCAGCCGGGAGTCGGACCGTGGACCGCCCAGTACGTCGCGATGCGCGGGCTGGGCGACCCCGATGTGTTGCTGCCGACCGATCTGGGGGTACGCCGCGGCGCGGCCGCTCTCGGGCTCACCGACGACCCGGCCGACCTGGCCGGACACGCCGCTACGGCGTGGGCACCCTGGCGTTCGTACGCCACCATCCGCCTCTGGAGGCACGCATGACAAGCTATATGTCCACAATCGACACTCAGGCCGGCCCGTTCACGATCGTCGTCGACGATGACGGCAGCGTCCTGGCCTCGGGCTGGACGGCCGACGCGGACCGGCTCCTGCCGCAGGTCCACCCCGATCTCCGTACGCAACCGGTACGGCGCAAGGAGCTGGGCGCGGCGACGCGCGCCGCGCTCGCCTACCACCAGGGCGAGCTGGACGCTCCCGACACCGTTCCGGTGCGTCAACACAGCGACGGCGCGTTCCTACCCGCGGCGTGGAAGGCGCTGCGTGAGGTGCCCGCCGGCGAGAGGGTGACCTACGCGCAGCTGGCCGGCCGCAGCGGGAACCCGGCGGCCGTACGCGCCGCGGCCCAGGCCTGCGCCCGCAACGCCGCCGCACTCTTCGTACCCTGCCACCGGGTGATCCGTAGTGACGGCAACCTCGGTGGATTCCGTTGGGGCCTGGCGGTGAAACAGTTTCTCCTGGCTCACGAGCGCGGAGGCTGAAAACCCAGCGCCAACTGTCGGACCGGCGAGCTACGGTCGTTGAGTGCCCCCCGGAGACCATCAGCATGCCCTGACCAACCTCTGGCGCATGCGGGGGTACCTGCGACCGTACGCCTGGCAGACGGTTCGCCTCATCCTCGCCGGCATCGCCGCGACAAGTGTGAGCATAGCGATACCGCTACTCGCCCAGCGCGTCGTTGACGGACCGGTGCGCCGGCACGACACCGCAGGCCTGTGGGAGCTCGGCGCGCTGGCCCTCGCCTTCGGTGTGATGGAGGCTCTGCTCATCTTCTACCGTCGATGGGCCCAGTCGGCGTCGGCGCTGGGCATGGAGACGGCGATACGCGACGATCTCTACGCCCACCTGCAACGTCTGCCGGTGGCGTTCCATGACGGCTGGCAGTCGGGCCAGCTGCTCTCCCGGGCCACCTCCGACCTGAGCGTGATCCGGCGGTTCCTGTCGTTCGGCCTGGTCTTCCTTGTCATCAGCTTCACCACGTTCGTGACGGTCGCGATCCTCCTGCTGCACCTGTTCTGGCCGCTGGGCCTGCTCGTCCTGGCCAGCGCCGTGCCGCTCTTCGTCATCAGTAAGCGGTTCACCCAGAAGTACAACGTGGCTGCCCGAAAGATGCAGGACGAGCAGGGCGACCTGGCCACGCTGGTCGAGGAGAGCGCCGCCGGGATCCGGATCATCAAGGCGTTCGGCCGCCGGGCCCATATGGCCGCGCTCTTCGACGAGCGGGCCCGGCGCCTGTACGCCACCGCGGTCAGCAAGACCCGGATGGTGGCGAGCGCGTGGCCGACCTTCGATGCCGTCCCCAACGTCACGCTCGCCCTGGTACTCATCGGCGGTGCCGCGGCGGTGGCGACCGGCCGGATGACCACCGGCGAGCTGGTCGCCTTCGTGGCGCTGCAGTTGATGACGGTGTGGCCGATTGACGCCATGGGTTACATCATCGCCAACGCGCAGGAGGCCATGACCGCCGCCGACCGGGTCCAGGAGGTGCTCGACACCGAGCCGAGCATCGTCGACCGTCCCGGCGCCGTCCCGCTTGTTCGGTCGGCCGTCCGGGGCGAGATCCGGTTCGAGGACGTACGGTTCACGTACCCGGGCTCGGACACCCCGGTCCTGCGCGGGGTCGACCTGCACGTGCGACCGGGCGAGACGCTCGCGATCGTCGGGGTGACCGGCTCCGGCAAGACCACCCTGGCGAGCCTCGTCCCGCGACTGGTCGATGCCGACGGGGGACGGATCACCCTGGACGGGGTGGACGTTCGTGACTCCACATTGGACTCGCTGCGGTCGGTGGTCGGGTTCGCCTTCGAGGAGGCCACCCTTTTCTCGATGAGCGTGCGGGAGAATCTCACACTCGGCCATCACGACGCCACCGACGACGACATCGCCGAGGCGCTCGGCGTCGCCCAGGCGGAGTTCGTGTACGAACTGCCATGGGGCCTGACCACCCGGGTGGGCGAGCAGGGGCTGTCGCTCTCCGGCGGCCAGCGCCAGCGGCTCGCCCTCGCGCGGGCGGTGCTGGGCAAGCCGCGCGTGCTCGTGCTCGACGACCCGCTCTCCGCGCTCGATGTGCATACCGAGGCGATGGTCGAGGAGGCCCTTCACCGCGTACTCGCCGGCACCACCGCGATCCTGGTTGTGCACCGGCCGAGCACCGTGGCCCTCGCCGATCGGGTCGCGCTCCTCGCCAACGGCGTCATCGCGGCGGTCGGGACCCACTCGCAGCTGCTGGCAACGGTGCCTGCCTATCGCAACGTGCTCTCGGCGGCGAGCGATACGGCCGCTGACCTCACCGACGAGGTGACGGTGCCGTGACCGAGCCGACAGCGAGTGAGCATCGCAGGGCCGTTAGGCCTTTCCCGGGGCCCCCGCGGAGACGTGGAGCGAAGCGGAGCGTCTTCGTGGGGTGGGTACCGGGGCCCCCGCGGAGACGTGGAGCGAAGCGAAGCGACTTCGTGGGGTGGCAGCTGCGGAGCGAGCGCGGAGGCGATGCAGTATGAGCATCGACGTCGAACAGTGGCGTGGTCTCGCCCCGGAGTCCGACGCCGAGCGGACGGAAGCCGAGGCGCCGGACGAGACGGCCAGCATCCGGCTCCGTGCCTCGACCCGTACCCTGCTCGCCTCCCTGCTCCGGCCACACCGGCGGGCACTCGCGATCATCATCGGCCTGTTGCTGCTGCAGAACGCGGCGACCATGGCCGGCCCGTACCTCGTCAGCCTCGGCATCGACGACGGCATCGAGCCGCTCCGGCACGGCGACCCCGCTGTCCTCGTGGGGGTGGCGATCGCGTTCACGATCGCCGGCCTCGCCGAGTACCTCGGCAAACGCGGCTTCCTCACCGTCTCCGGCCGGGTCGGTCAGGCCGTGCTCCTCGACCTGCGCCAGCGGGTCTACCGGCACTTCCAGCGGCTCTCGATCGGCTTCCACGAGCGGTATACCTCGGGCCGGATGGTGGCCCGCCTGACCTCCGACATGGATACGATCTCCGAGCTGGTCGACGGCGGCATCGAGGACCTGGTGCTGGCCGTGCTATCGGTGGTCTCCATCGCGGTGATCCTGCTTGTGCTCGATCCACCGCTGGCTCTGGTGACATTGCTGTCCTTCCCGTTCCTGCTCTGGGTATCGAACTGGTTCCGGCACGCCTCGGCCAGGGCCTACCGGCGCACGCGCGAGGCGGTGGCACTTGTCATCGTCCACTTCGTGGAGTCGCTCGGCGGCATCCGCGCGGTCCAGGCGTTCCGCCGCGAGCCACGCAACCAGGAGATCTTCGAGGTCGTCAACGACGAGTACCGGGCAGCGAACCTGGCCGCCGCCCGACTCATTTCGATCTTCGCTCCGACGATCAAGCTGATCGGCAACGTCACGATCGCCGCCGTGCTCGGGTACGGGGCGTACCGGGTGCTCAATGGGCGCACCGAGATCGGCGTCCTCGCCGCCTTCCTGCTGTACCTGCGCCGGTTCTTCGAGCCGATGCAGGATCTGAGCCAGTTCTACAACGCCCTGCAGTCGGCGACCGCGGCGCTCGAAAAACTCTCCGGGGTGCTGCAGGAGCAGCCCGGCGTGCCCGAGCCTGAGCGCCCGCGGCCGCTCCCGGCCGCACGGGGCGCCATCACCTTCGACGCCGTGACCTTCGCCTACCGCAAGGAAAGGGTCGTGCTGCACCGGCTCGACCTGAGCATCCCGGCCGGCCAGACGGTCGCCCTCGTCGGCGCCACCGGAGCCGGAAAGTCCACAGTGGCCAAACTCGTCGCCCGCTTCTACGACCCGGTCAGCGGAGCCGTACGCCTGGACGGGGTGAACCTGCGCGAGCTCAACGAGGAGGACCTGCGCCGGGCGGTGGTCATGGTGACCCAGGAGAACTTCCTCTTCTCCGGCACCATCGCCGAGAACATCGCGCTCGGACGACCCGGGGCCGGCGCGGCCGAGGTCGAGGGCGCTGCCCGGGCGATCGGGGCGGACGATTTCATCCGGGGCCTCCCCGACGGGTACGAGACCGATGTCCGAAAACGGGGTGGCCGGCTGTCAGCGGGTCAGCGGCAGCTGGTCTCCTTCGCCAGGGCCTTTCTAGCAGATCCGGCCGTGCTCATCCTCGATGAGGCGACCTCCTCATTGGACATCCCGTCCGAGCGGCTGGTGCAGCGCGCGCTGCGGACGATCCTCGCCGAGCGGACAGCCATCGTCATCGCCCATCGTCTCTCCACAGTGGAGATCGCCGATCGGGTCCTCGTCATCGACGCAGGCCGGCTGGTCGAGGATGGTCCGCCGGGCCGGCTGATCGCCGGCGGCGGCCGGTACGCGGCCCTGCACCAGCAGTGGAACGACAGCCTCGTGTAGCCACCCCGGCGGAAACCGGTCGCGATCGCCAGCGGGCCTCCCTACCCTGCGTCTATGAAGGATATCGCGCGGCGCGCGCCCGAGAAGCCCTCGCTGGAGGGCCTCGAGCCTCGGTGGTCGCAGTGGTGGCAGGAGGAGGGCACGTACGCGTTCGACCGCTCGACGGAGCGGGCGGATGTGTTCGCGATCGACACGCCTCCGCCCACGGTATCCGGGAACCTCCATATTGGACACGTCTTCTCGTTCGCGCACACCGACATGATCGCCCGGTTCCAGCGGATGCGGGGCAAGGCCGTGTTCTACCCGATCGGCTGGGACGACAACGGGCTGCCGACGGAACGCCGGGTGCAGAACCTCTTCGGCGTCAGGTGTGATCCCTCGCTACCGTACGACCCGGACTTCGTCCCACCGTCCACACCGGACCCCCGCCGTCCGGTGCCGATATCACGACGCGGGTTCGTGGAGCTGTGCGCGCGGCAGACACTCGTGGATGAGGCCGCGTACGAGCACTTGTGGCGGCGGCTCGGTCTCAGCTTCGACTGGAGCCTTCACTACACGACGGTGTCACCGCGGTCGCAGCTGACCGCACAGCGGGCCTTCCTACGTAACCTGGCGCGAGGGGAGGCCTACTCGGCGCAGGCGCCCTCCCTGTGGGACGTGTCATTCGGTACCGCCGTGGCCCAGGCCGAGCTTGAGGACCGGGACATGCCAGGCGCCTACTACCGGCTCCGCTTCGACGGGCCTCAGGGTCTGCTGGAGGTTGACACCACCCGGCCGGAACTTCTGCCGGCGTGCGTGGCACTCGTGTGCCATCCGGACGACGCGCGCTTCATCCGCCTGGTCGGCGGCGAAGCCCGTACGCCGGTCTTCGGGGCGAGCGTGCCGATCCTGGCCCACGCCGCGGCCGAGCCGACGAAGGGCACCGGCCTCGCGATGGTGTGCACGTTCGGCGACCTGACCGACGTGACCTGGTGGCGTGATCTGAACCTCGACACCAGGGTGATAGTCGGGCGTGACGGCCGACTGGTCGGCGCCGTGCCGACCACGGTGGACGCTCATGCTTACGGCGAGATTCAGGGTCTGCCGGTCGCCACGGCCCGCGTCCGTGTGGCGGAGATGCTCCGCGCGGCCGGCGCGCTCGTCGGTCCGCCGCGCCCGATCACCCACCCGGTGAAGTTCTACGAGCGGGGCGACCGTCCACTGGAGATAGTCAGCACCCGCCAGTGGTACATCCGAAATGGCGGGCGCGACCCCGACCTGCGGAAGGAGCTGCTCGAGCTCGGCCGCCGGATGCGCTGGGTCCCTGAGCACATGCGGCACCGGTACGAGAACTGGGTCGGCGGGCTCACCGGGGATTGGGTCATCAGCCGCCAGCGATACCTCGGCCCGCCCTTCCCCGTCTGGTACCGGCTCGACGCCCACGGCCAGCCCGACTACACCGACCCGCTCACGCCGGACGAGTCCACGCTGCCCGTCGACCCGTGGACCGACGTGCCGGACGGGTACACCGAGGCCCAGCGCGGCCAGCCGGGCGGCTTCGTCGGCGATCCCGATGTGATGGACACGTGGGCGACATCCTCGCTCTCCCCGCAGATCGCCGGCGGTTGGGAAACCGATCCGGACCTGTTCGCGCGCGTCTTCCCGATGGACCTGCGGCCGCAGGCACACGAGATCATCCGGACGTGGCTGTTCAGCACGATCGTGCGATCGCGGGCCGAACACGGCGTCCTCCCCTGGCACACTGCCGACATTTCCGGGTGG
>JBKPDY010000071.1:0-19325 GCA_046728155.1 Actinomycetota bacterium | reverse complement strand
CGGTACTGCGAGGTCCTCCCGGCCCCAGGCAGGCGTCATCGGCAACCGGTAGGGTCCCGACCACCCACCTCCGCCGGAAGGGAAGTACGCGAATGCGCCTTCCCACGGCGGTCGGACATCCTCCCGCCGGGACCGCGCCCGCAACAGCAGCAGAGCTCCTGCCCCGGGCCGGAGCACGGGATGAAGCCAGGTCTCCGCACCGGCCGGTACGCCCGGCGCAGCCGACAGCCGTTCGCGCGCCCACGTGGTACCTCCGTCAGCGGTCACGTACAGGAGATCTGCCCGGTGCCGATCGGCGGCGATCAGCAGACCATCCGTGATAGAGGAGAACGCGACCTGGATGCGTGGAAGATCGTCCGGGCCTTCGATCCGGCTCCATGTGGCGCCACCGTCATCAGTGCGGGCCAGGTCCGTCCTCGCTGGTTGACCGAGCACACTGACGAGTAGCCACACGTGGCGCGGCGTGAGAAAACAGAAGCCGGATCCTTGGCGATCAGGTGGCGACGCGAGGGTCCACGTGGCCCCCGCATCCTCGGTGCCGGCGAAGACCGTCCCGTAATCGCCACGCGCGACGGGGTGCCCGTTCACGTGATCAGCCGCCACCACCAGCCCCGCCCGGCTCGCATCGAAGGCACTAACCTTGCCGTATTGGGCGCCGTACCAGGCCAGTTGTGGTCTCCAGCTGGCTCCCGCGTCGTCGGTGTACAGCAGCCGGTACTCGGTCGCATCGCCGACCACGGCCCACCCGGCCGTCGGCGACGCGAACGCAGTCTCGCCGACCCGCAGGTCGGAAACCTCCCGCGGCGTCGACGCCCCCGACACCCCAACGGGCAGACTCAGGGGTGGGACCGCTTGCCACGGCAACGTTGCGCCCCCTTCCGTGCGGAACCTCGCGGGCCACACGCCGCCGATATCCCTGCGCGGCAGGTCCACCGCCCAGGGACCTCTCCCCGTCAACCGAAGGCCCAGTTTGCCAGGGCCACCAGGCCGCCAACGACCACGATGGCGGCAGCGGCAACGGCCTCCTCGGGCAGGAGCGCGATGACGACGACCACCAGCGCCACCACGATCAGGCCGGCGACGACGACCTCGCCCACGTCGCTGAGCAACGGGTCGTCCGACGGCACCGTGGTCGGTACGTCACGCGGGTCCGCCCTGGGCGCCTCGGTCTGCTGGTCGCTCGGGGACCTCTGGGGGGCCGGCGGCCCTACCGGGACCCTCGGCGGCTTCGTCTTGACGTAGTAGATAATGCCGGAATTCTTGATGGTGGGCCGCTTCCCCGGCGGGGCGTAGGTGTTCCAGTCCGCGCCGGAGAAGATCGTCAACTGCCCACCGTCGGCGGTCTGCTTCGTCGCCGGTGCGATATTCGGGCCCGGCTGAGGGTTCGGGTATCCGGCGTAAACCAGCGCCCACAGGTACCGCTGCACCTGGGCGGCATTGTTGTCGCCGCGCAGGCCGAGGCCGGGACTGATCTCGGAGAACTGGTCCGCCGCCGGCTTCACCTCGTACAGCAGCGTCGCGCCCGGCCTGGCGACCAGGATGTCCGGGTTCGACGCGGGCGCCGTCGTACCGAGGCTGATCCTGCCAACCCTTCCTTGGTACGCACGCCAACCCGGGCAGTCGCCGTACACGTTGAACCGTCCGTACTGCGCCGACGAACTCGACACCACGCTCTTCATGTCGCTCGCCGACCGGGGGGCGCAAGCCCTGACCGCCGGCGACCCGACCGGGGCTGTGGTCGCGTTTGGTGAGGCACTCAAACTCTGGCGCGGCGTCGCATTGCATGGAGTGTCGCGCACGGAACGGCTCGACGCGGCGCTGGCCGGACTGCTGGATCGACGCCTCACTGCGTACGAGGACTACTGCGATGCGCGACTGGCCAGCGGCGCGGCCAGCGAGATCGTCCCGGACCTGCGCGTGCACCTGGCCGGCCATCCGTTCCGGGAACGTGCATGGGGCGCTCTCATGTCTGCCCAGTACCGTGCCGGCGACCTTCCCGGAGCGCTCGCATCCTTTGCGCGGGCTCAGGACCTCCTGCGCGAACAACTCGGGGTGGACCCGGGGCCGGATCTGGTTGCGTTGCACCGAACGATACTGGCGCGCGATCGGCGGCTGTGCGCCCACACGGTTGGTCGCCGCGGTGCGAATCCCGGCTACAGGGCTTGGGTCGCCAGCTCGTCATAGTAGGGCTGAGCCGCGTCGACGAGGTGGCGCAGCCGGTCGGGGACGACCGCGGGCTGCGGGTCGTAGGGCCCGAAGCCGGTCGACCTCTCCACCGCCGCGTACCAATGGGGAGCCCACACGCCATCGGTGTCACGTCGTCCGGGTTGCCAGTGCAGCATCCCGTCGTCGTACGGGATGCCCAGCGCCGCACACAGCCGGGCGAGAACACCGGGTGGGTCGCGCAGCAGTGCCGACGCGTCGACCACCGGTCCCCCGTACCGGCGGAAGATCTCGACCTGTTGCGCGTAGCCGAGGTCGTCCAGGGTCGGCTCGCCCCGCACCCTCGCGTAGGAGGCGACGACGAGGGCCGGGTCGCGGATGAGAAAGGCATTGTCCACAAGGGAGAGCCAGCCCCGGCCGATGTCGGGCAGGAGGTGGTGGGCCATGTGCTTCTGGTAGTACACCGCGGCCCCACCAGGAACCGGGCCGGTCAGCGCGGCGGCGACCTCCTCCCACCGGCTGGGCTGGCTTGCGATGACCTCGTCTCGGGCGGGGTGCGCGAGTCCCGTCTGGACGAGGTAGTGCGCGTAGAGCGGCTCGTCGACCACCACACAGTCGGCCCGGGCTCCGAAGCTGCGCATCATCGCGGTCGAGATGTTGCGTGGTCCGGACCACATCGCCACCCGCACGGTCACGCGCCGAAGGTATACGCCCCGAGCAGCGTTGTGGGGCGAGCCCGCGCACCCGGCGAGCGCTCATGCGCAACCGGTGTGCGCTTCGACCTGACGAATCACCCCCATGCCCGATCGATCGGGTTGGTCCGGCCGTTATCCAACTCTATGGACGTCGAGGACGCGGCGGAGCGGCTGAGATGCCTTGACCGTACGCTGACGATCTCCGTACGGTGAGACAGCTTTAATAGGAAAGTTTCCTAAATGCACGAGAGCCAGGGCACGCGGATGAGCCAGTCCAGACAACCGGGGACGCCGAGCCTCCTGCGGGCCATCAACGACCGCGCCGCACTCGAACTCCTGCTGGAGCAGGGACCCCTGACCAGGGCGAGGCTCGGTGAGCTGACCGGTCTGTCCAAGGTGACCGCGTCGCAGCTGATCGAGCGCCTCGAGGATCGCGGACTCGTCGCGCGGGTCGGCGAGACATCGGTCGGCCGTGGCCCCAACGCGGCGCTCTACGCCGTCGACCCGACGTACGCCTACGTGATCGGCGTCGAAGTCGGTCCCAGCCAGGTGGTAGCCGCGTCGGCCGATATCACCGGGGCCACGACGGCCAGGGTCGAGGTGTACCCGCACGACTCGGATGATCCGGCCGGCGTCGTTCACAACGCGGTGTTGGAGACAGCCGACAAGGCCGGCGCGCCGTGGGAGAAGGTCCGCCGGATCGTGCTCGGCACCCCGGGCCTGGTCGACCCGGCCACCGGCGACATCGCTTTCGCCTTCGACCTGCCCCAGTGGCATCGCGGCCTGCTCGGGACGTTACGGGCCGACCTCAAACGCCCGGTCACCTTCGAGAACGACGTGAACCTGGCCGCCGTGGCCGAGGCGAGCAGCGGAGCGGCTCGTGGCATCGAGGACTTCGTGCTGGTCTGGATCGGCCGCGGGGTCGGTCTCGCCGTGGTACTCGGCGGGAGGCTGCACCGCGGCGCGGCGGGCGCGGCCGGTGAGATCGGCTACCTCCCGGTACCCGGAGCACCGGTTGCCGACGATGCCCGCACCTTCAAACCAGGCGGTCTGACCGGATCGTTTCAACGCACGGTCGGCGCGGAGACCGTCCGTTCACTGGCCAGGGCGAGAGGGTTTCGAGGCGCCACCGCCGCCGACGCGGTTTCGGCCGCCATCGAAGCCGGCGAAGAGGGTGAGCCCGTCCTCGACGAGCTCGCCCGGCGGGTTGCCATCGGCGTGGCCAGCGTCTGCGTCGTGCTGGACCCGTCGCTGGTGGTGCTCTCCGGCGAGGTCGGACGGGCTGGCGGTGATGCGCTGGCGAGACGGGTCCGCGCCGAGGTGGCGCGGATCGCACCGGTGTCGCCCCGCGTGGTGCCCACCGGGATCGGGACCGACGCCGTCCTCAGCGGGGCGCTACTCACCGGCCTGAGCGCGGCCCGCGAGGAGGTCTTCTCCGAGATGCACGACTGACCTGCGCTCAACCGCGACCCCGGAGGTGCCGCAAGCCGGGCGGCTTGTAGTCGTTCGTCCAGATTCCCTAGTTGCGGCGCCCGGTAGGAACCTTGGCTGCCTTCAGCGCGTGGTGGTCGTCCGACGGGAGCGACGCTTCGACTGGGTGGGGATCACCGGCACGGATGTCGGGCCGTCAACCTCACCGTTACCCTCAACCTCAGGTTCAGAGTCAGGGTTGGCGACGACGGTTGGTACCCAGGTCGTGACGGCCGAGAACCCGGTGACCAGAGCGTTGACAAGATCAGCCGCGTACGCGCCGTCGACGTCGAAGTCCGGGTCGAAGACCGTCACTTCGGCGCCGACGCAGTCACTGCCGCCGACGAGACCCCGCAGGAGCAGCTCGAGTTCGGGGTACGCGATACCGCCGGGATTGGGCGCGTCGACCGCCGGCATTACCGACGGGTCGAGTACGTCCACATCGAGGTGCACCCAGAACCCGATGCACTCGGCGAGTTGCGCCCGCGCCCACTGCGCAGTACGGGCGGCTCCATGAGCCCGGATGTCGGGAACCGCCCGTACCGCAAAACCGGAGGCCTGCAGATCCATCCGGTACTCGTCGGTGGCGCGGATCCCGATGATGACCACATCACCGTCGCGTACGTAGGGCCGGCGCTGCTCGATCGCCGCGAGGTCAGGCTGCCCACGCCCGGTGACCAGGGCGAGCGCCTCGCCGGCCGCGGCACCCACGACCGGGGCATTGGCGGGGTGTCGAAAGTCGGAGTGGGCGTCCACATAGACCAGACCGATCGGGCCGGCCAGCTCCTCGCCCAGCCGGCGCATCGCCAGCGCGGAGCCGAGCGCGATGGAGCAGTCGCCGCCCAGGACAAGGGGGAACTCACCGGCGGAGACGATCGAGCCGATGCGCTCGGCCAGCCGGATCGAGTAACGGGCGATGTCGTCGGCCTGGCTCACGCCGTCACCGGGACGCCACTCGCCCGGATCGAACCGCGGCGGGGTATGGCAACCGGCGTCCCGAGCCGCGAGCCGGCCGAGCAATCCTTGGTCCCGCAACGCGCCGGGCGCCTTCGCGCAGCCCGGTACGGCTCCGGGCGTCGGCGGCCGCAAGCCGAGGTTGGACGGGGCGTCGAGGAGGGCGATACGGCGCATGCTCGCTCAGAACAGCGCGTTCGCCAGGGCCCGCCGGGCGCTGACGACCGCCGGGTCGTCGGGCGCGGCGATGGCGAAGAGGGACACGAGGTGCTGGCGTACCGCCTCGCGGTCTTCGCCCGATGTGCGCCGGACCAGCCCCACAAGTCGGGCGTACGCCCGTTCGGCCTGACCCGTGACGACCTCGAGATCCGCCGCCAGAGACTGCGCGCCAACATCGTCCGGCGCGGCGTCGGCCGCGGCAAACCCGACCGACGGATCGACTCCGGCGATGCGGCGTAGCAGCGCGACCTGGGCCAGCCCGGCCTGTGCCGCCGGGTCTGCGGGAAGCTCCGCGAGGATCTTCTTGTACGCCCGCTCCGCCTCATCCAGGTCGCCGCTGGCCATTGCCTCGTCGGCGGCGAGCAGCGCCGGGTCGGCTGGAATCTCCACGTTCTCACCGGCGGCCTGCAACACCGCACCGATCCATTGGCGCAGCTGAGGCTCCGGAACCACGCCGGTGAAGGCGTCGATCGGCTGGCCGCCGAGGACCGCGAACACCATCGGGATGCCCTGCACCCTGAACGCCTGGGCGATCCGTTGGTTGGCGTCGACATCGATCCGGGCCAGGACCCAGGATCCGTTACCCTCGGTGGCCAACTTCTCGAGCACCGGGGAGAGCTGCTTGCACGGCCCGCACCAGTCAGCCCAGAAGTCGATGATCACCGGTGTGGTGAGCGAGCGCTCGAGCACCTCGCTCTGGAACGTCGCCTCGGTGACATCGATGACGCTGACCCCGCCGGCCGACGCGTCCGGCGATTCCTGGGTCTGCGCTCTCGCCGCGGCGGCCTCCGCGGCGCGCTCGGCCGCGGCGTTGCGCTCCCGCAGCGCGCTGAGGTCGACGGCTCCGCGCGTGAAGATCGACGATGACGTGCGTGGGTCCATGGTTGCTAGTTTGTCACGCCCGTACGACGAGGACCGGGCACGCTGTCAGCAAGGACGCCGGCTCATGCAAATTCCGTAAGCCGTCCGGGCAAACGTCAGAAACGTGCGGGCTCACGGTATACGCCCCAGAGGCCACGCAGGGCGTCGCAGATCTCGCCGAGACTAGCCTCGGCCCGGGCGGCGTCGAGCATCGCCGGAACCAGGTTCGCGTCCGTGGTGGCCACCTCGACCATGTGGTCCAACGCCGCCCGGACCGCCGTGCCATCGCGACCGGCCCGACGCTTGGCCAGGCTCTCCCGCTGCTCAAGCTCGACCTCATGGGAGACTCGCAGGATCTCCAGATCACGGGCGGTCGTCGAGGTATGCACGTTGACACCGACGATCTTCTTGATTCGCCGCTCGAGCGCCTGTTGGTAGACGAAGGCCGACTCCGCGATCTCGGACATGAACCACCCGTCCTCGATGCCGCGCAGGATGCCCGCGGTCATCGGGCCTATCGGGTGTGACGACGAGCCGCCCATCGCCAGGATCCGCGCGAAGATCGCCTCGGCCTCAGCCTCCATGCGGTCGGTCAGGGCCTCGACGTACCACGACCCGCCGAGCGGATCGGCCACGTTGGCCACCCCCGACTCCTCCATGATGACCTGCTGGGTACGCAGGGCGATCTCGGCCGATTCGTCGGTGGGCAGAGCGAGCGTCTCGTCGAGGGCGTTGGTGTGCAGGGAGTTCGTCCCGCCGAGGACCGCGGCGAGCGCCTCCAGGGCGGTCCGCACAACATTGTTGACCGGCTGCTGGGCGGTCAACGACACACCCGCGGTCTGGGTGTGGAACCGGAGCCACTGGGCCCGCTCGGACGTCGCCCCGTACCGGTCGCGCAACCAGCGGGCCCAGATCCGCCGGGCCGCCCGGAACTTCGCGATCTCCTCGAAGAAGTCCACATGGGAGTCGAAGAAGAACGAGAGGCCGGGCGCCAACTGGTTCACGTCCATGCCCCGGGACAGCCCGAGCTCGACGTACGCGAAGCCGTCCGCCAGCGTGTAGGCGAGCTCCTGCGCCGCGGTCGAGCCCGCTTCCCGGATGTGGTAGCCCGAGACCGAAAGCGGCTTGTACCGCGGGATCTCCCGGGCGCAGTACTCCATCAGGTCGCCGATCAACCTCAGATGCGGCTCCGGCGGGAATAGCCACTCCTTCTGGGCGATGTACTCCTTGAAGATGTCCGTCTGCAGGGTACCGTCCAGTTTGGACAGATCCGCGCCCTGGCGTTCGGCGGCCACGAGGTACATGCAGAAGACGGGAACGGCCGGGCCGGAGATCGTCATGCTCGTGGTGACGTCCGCGAGCGGGATGGCGTCGAAGAGGATCTCCATGTCGGCGGCGGAGTCGATCGCCACGCCGCAGTGGCCGACCTCGCCGAGGGAGTGCGGGTCGTCGGAGTCCCGGCCCATGAGGGTCGGCATGTCGAAGGCCACCGAGAGGCCGCCACCACCGGCGCCGAGGATCAGCTTGTACCGCGCGTTGGTCTGCGCGGCATTGGCGAACCCGGCGAACTGGCGAATGGTCCACGGTCGACCCCGGTACCCGGTGGGGTACAGGCCCCGGGTGAACGGGTACTCCCCGGGCCACCCGATCCGCTCGAATCCCGTGACGTCGTCGCCGTCGGGCGGGCCGTACACCGGGTCCAGCGGCGTACCGGAGAGAGTGGTGAAGTCGGCGTCACGCTGGCGGGCCGCGTCGAACCGCTGCCGCCAGCGCTGTCGCCCCGCCTCGATCTCGTGCGAATCCATACCGCCGATGATAGGCGGCCACCTTAACGATCGCTAAGGACGAGGGGCTTGGCCACCGAACCTAGATCGACGCGATCGTGACGAGATCCTCAATGCCGGCGAGGTCTGCGGCATTGCGGGTGTAGACGATAGCGTCGTGCGCATGGGCGGTCGCGGCGATGAGTAGGTTCATGACTCGGGCCCGCGGTTGCCGTCCCACCGCGACGATCCGGGCGGCCAACCGCGCGTAGCTGTCGGCCACAGCCTCGTCGACGGGCAGCGGGTCGAACCGTCGTTGGATGGAACCGAGCCGGGAGAGCCGTATCGCGCGGGTCTTGTCGTTCTTGGCGACGAGGACTCCGAACTGCAGCTCGGCGATGCTGGCGATGCTGATGGCGAGCTCGCCCGGGATCGGGGCGAGATCATCGGCAACCAGCACGCTGGTGTCGAGAATGCCCCGGCTCAATGCTCGCGCCAAGGATCATCGATAGCGTGGTCGACCAGCTCGCGGTCACGCGCCCATTCAGCGTCGGCCGGCTGGGCGAAGATCTCGGCGACGTCATCCCACCGTCGCCATGTTCGAGAGTCGACCGGGCCGAGTATCGCCGCTGGCCGGCCCGCCACTGTAATCGTGACATGCTCGCCGGCCTGGGCGCGGCGCACCAGCTCGCTGGCGTTCTGCCGCATCTCACGCAGTCCAACCTCGGCCACGAGAACAGGGTAGCACAAGTGCTACGTCGGGCGCGTACACCTGGACGGGCGCTCGACGACCGCCTTCGCCCGATCTTGGAAACTTGTGCCCCCGCCCAGGGGGGTCGAAAATTCCACGATCGTGAACTTCGATCCGTCGTGCATCAGCGAACGAACTCCGCGCAGCCGTCGAGCAGGTGCAGCTCCCGGTCACAGGCGGCGGCCGCCTCCGGGTCATGCGTGGCGAAGACCACGGCTGCCCCGCGGGTCGCTTCGGCGCGGAGCAGGTCGAGCACCCGCTGCCGGTTCTGCGCGTCGAGCTCACTGGTCACCTCGTCGGCAAGCAGGACACTGCCGCGAAGGGCAAGCCCCCGTGCGATCGCGGTGCGCTGCTGCTGGCCGCCGGAGAGTTCCTCCACCAGCTGATCGGCCTGGTCGGTCAGGCCCAACCAGTCGAGCGACTCGGCGGTCCGGCGCCGGGCCTCAGGCGGCTTCACCCGGTTCGCCACGAGGGCAACCTGTACGTTCTCACCTGCGGTGAGGATCGGGGCGAGCCCGTTGTCCTGCGGGATGAGGACGACGCGCTCGGCGACGGCGTGATCGCGGTTGCGCAGCGCGATCCCGTCCATGCTGATGCCCCCGCCGACCGGCTTGACCAGCCCGGCCATAGCCCAGAGCAGCGTCGTCTTGCCCGCACCCGAAGGTCCGGTCACCGCCAGCACGCGTCCCGGCTCAGCGCTGGCGGAGACTTCCCGCAGCACCACCGTCCGGTCGAACGCGACCGTCACCCGGTCTACCAGCAACGCCATGTTCAGCTCGCCCCCGTCCGTCCGACCGGGATCAGTCGGGCCGTCCCATCGGGCTCCATCCAGACCTCCACCAGCGTTCCCGGGGTGAAGACGCTCAGTACATCCATCGGAAGGTGCAGCGATCCGTCCCGGCCGACGACTGAGAAGTCCTCGCCCCGCCGGCCCTCGCCACCGACCCGGCCGTCCCGGATCGTGACGGTGCGGCCCATCTGGTGCGCGACCGCTGGATCGTGAGTCACCACGACGACGGTCGTGCCCGCACGGCGAACCGCCTCCAGCCCCGCCAGAACCTCGTCCCGCGCCCTCGTGTCGAGCTGGCTGGTGGGTTCGTCGGCAAGGAGGAGCCCGGGCGCGTTCGCCAACGCGACGGCGAGTGCGAGCCGTTGCCGCTCGCCCGGTGACAGATCGGCCGGACGCATCCGGGCCCGCCCGCGGGCGGCCAGACCGACCAGGGCCAGGACATCACGGGCCCCGGGCAGGGAGCGTCGGCTGCCGGCACTGCGTTGGGCGAAGCGGATGTTCTGCTCCGCCGAGAGGTACGGCAACACGTTGCGGCCGGCGCCCTGAAGGACAACGCCGACCGAGCGGGCGCGCATCTGGGCGAGCTCGGACGGACTCGCCTTGGCCACGTCGTGATCGCCGACGACCAGCCGGCCGGCCGAGGGCGTGAGCAGACCGGCGAGCAGCGCGAGCAGGGTCGACTTGCCCGATCCGGACGGTCCGAGCAGCGCAACCGACTCCCCCGGCGCGATGTCGAGATCGACACCGGCCACCGCCACGACGTCGTAGCCCTCGAGTCGGTAGATGTACACCAGCCCCCGGCAGCTGACCCCGATCCCGCTGGCCTCCTCGTGTGCCGGCTGGCCGGTCGCCAGAGCCCTGTGATGCTCGATCGCCGTCGGCCCGGTCATGCATCGACCCCTTCCCGCAGCCGATCAGGCGTCGCGCCGCGCACCAACCTGAGGACAACCGCGACGGCCAGGACGAGCCCGGCCAAGGTGACCCCGACCGCGACGGGAAGCACGCCCACACCGGGGTCGTAGTGCACCGCACCGGCCGCCACACCCACGGTCACCAACGGAATGCCCGGCAGCATCAGCGCCGCTCCGGCCACACCGGCAACGAGCCCGACCACCATTGGCAACCCGATCAGCAGCAGGTACTCACGTAGCAGCGCCCAGCGCAGTGTACGGGCCCGGACCCCGGTCATCCGTAGGGCAGCCAGCTCATAGCGGCGGGTACCCGAGCCGATGTACGCGGTGAGTAGGACGGCGCCGACGGCGAGCAGGACGGCAGCGGCGCCTGCGATGAGGTAGAGCCGAAGGCCGAGCGCAGGGGCGGCGCGTCCCATCTGGTCCTGCACGGCCGTCATCGACTCCTCGTCGAGGATCTGCAGTCCGGCGGCGGCAAGGCGGGCCGAGAGGTCGGCCGGTGCCTGTCCGTTGGCCCAAACCTCGTAGCGCAGGCGTGAGTTGTCCGAGAGGCTCGATACCCGCTGCGCCGACCGTACGGCGTAGTCGAGGTCGAAGAGCAGGGCGCGCTTGCCCCCGCGAGGCAGTGAGGACTCCTGGTCGATCACGGCGAAGGATTGTGGCGCCTCGCCAAGCGCTGGAAATGTGAACCGCGTGGCCCCGGTGTCGTCGGCCGGTGTGCCGCCGGCCACGGCGACGGGCAGCAGATCGGGAGTGTCCACGTACTCGATGACCACGTCGCCGGGGTCGGTGGAGTGGACTTCGACTCCGAGGGCCGAACCAGCCTTCACACTGATCTGTGCCTGAGGCGTCCGCTGTGACGCCGCGCGCCACCGTCCCGCTGTCTGGAAGTCGGCGTTGACCGCTCCGGTCGAACTGGTGACCGAGGCGATCGAGAATTGTGCGCCGATGGGCGATGTTCCGGGTAGGCGGCGGACGAGTGTCACCCCCAGCAGGCGGCATCCGGCACCAGTCCGGCACTCGGGAGCATCCGCGCGGTACGTGTGGCGACCGGTGTTGAGTGTGCCGAGCGTGACCGTCCGGGTAGCGCCACCAGGTACCGAGAGGACCGCGGCCAGGCGCGCGCCGTCGGTGACCGCGGTCGTCGTCACGTCGGCCTGGACGAAGCCACGAACGCCGAGCGCGGCGACGGTGTCGGGCCTGAGCAGGTCAGCGATCTGGGCGACCTGCTGATGGGTGTGACCCCGCCACACGGCGACCGTCGGGAGGCGGTCGGACGTCACCGCGAGCAGCTCGATGTCACGATCGCCATACCGTTCGCTGACGCGGACGACCGCCATCGCGGAGCCGTCCGGGTCGGCGGTCGTCACGGCCGAGGTGAACGCCGTCGGGTCGCCCGCCACGACCCGGACGACCCGGTCCGCACCGAGCGTGTCGGCGGCCGCATCCCCCCGGGCCTGCGCCGCCACATCCCATGCGGTCGCAGCGAAGGAGAGCAGTGCCACCGCCACCGTAACCACCAGCATGATCCGGTGACCGATCGGCCGGCGGGCGAGCTGGGCATGCGCGAGCAGTCCGGCCACCCGACCACGTCGGACATTGGCCCGTACCCGCAACCGCGCCCAGGCGCCCAGCATGCGGGCAACGACGATTCCGGCAACGAGCGCGATCAGCGCTGGCGCCAGCAGGGCGAGCGGCGCGGTCTGATCGCTCACCGCGGCCACCAGCGAAGCCGCCGCGGCGGCTACGACGATCCCTTCGGCCACCCCGGCCCGCCATCCGCCTCGCTCGGGCACGCGGCGCAGCAGGAGCAGAGCGGGTTGGGCGAGGGTCCGGCTGCCGGCCGCCCGAACGGCAACGTAGGCGGCGAGCAGCCCGAGCGCGGCTGCGACAAGCAGCGGCCAGCGCAGCTCGACATGCACGCCCGGGCTCAGTACGGTTCGGGCGGCACCCTCCACAATGGCCAGTCCGAAGGCGATGCCGACCGGCATGGCGATCCCGACGAGCCACAACGCCTCGGCCCGACCGAAATGGCCCGACTGGCGCTGCGAATAACCGCGTAGTTTCGCCAGGGCCACCTCGGGCGCCCGTTCGTCGGTCAGCGCCGCCACGAGCAGGAACAGGATGAACCAGCAGACCAGGACCAGCGGTACGGCGACGACCGGCACGGTGCGGCCGAGCGACGACGCCTCGGTACCGATGTCGTCCAGGACCGATCGCAGCGACGTCGCCAGTTCCAGCCGGTTGGCGTTGACCTCGGTGGTGAAGCCCTCCAGGTCGGTGCGCAACCGGCCCACGTCGTCGAGGCGGACCGCGTCGGTGCGCAGCCGGTAGTCGAGGTACACCGATGCGGGTGCGCCTGGGAGGACCAGATCCTCCTCGTCGGCGACGAACACCGCGTCGATGCGCGGCAACGCCGACTCCCCGTTGGGCGGGCCGGCGGCGAAGTATGCACCGCGGCCCCAGTACGGCTCGGCCGCGTCGAGGGGCTCGTAGCGGCCCACGACCTTCAGGGCATCGCTGGAACCGCTGGTCGGGCCGGCTGCCCGGCCGCGGGGGGTCAACGACTCCCCGACTGTGATCTTGTACTCGGCGGCGGAGCGGGTACTGACCATGACCGATCCGGGGTCGGTGGCGCACTCACCCGCGGTGATCTTCACGTGATGGCACACGTCGTCGCGGTACACCAGCCGGCCCAACACCTGCTCCCGGCCCGGCGACAGGACGGCGTCCACATCGGACCCGGCGACCGGCAGGTCGAGAAGGCTGGCGAGGGTGGCGTGGCGGGAGAGCAGTTGGCGTGCGGCGAGCCGTGCGTCCGAGGTGGTGTCCCACTTCGCTGACTCACCGGCGACCGGGTTCGAGCGGAGCTGTACTCCGGTCGCGTCCGATGGAGCCTGCATCAGCCGATCCGTGAGCACCGACTGCTGTGCAGCGCGGCTGTACGCGGGCGCCAGCACCGTGGTCGCGATCGCGATCGTCGCGAGCAGGAGCACCATCAGCGACCGGCCTGGCCGGTACCGGATGCCACGCAGCGCGACCATCCAGCCGCTCACCATCAACCTCCCCACCGGTACGGGCGTCGTTGCCCTACCGCGGCCAAGCTCGACACATGCCCGCCACACCCTAAGCCGTACCGGTGACGTTGTCGCGCGCCGGTCCATCCCGTCAGGCAACGCTTCCGCGCACCAGGTCGAGGGCCGCACCGGGTCTACACAATCGGGGGCGAAACGCGCAGCTCCGTTGCTGTCCACTGTGGATGCAGCGTCGGCTGACTTGACGCCCCGGACCTGGAGCGGCGGTAGCCGGCTACGCTGACAACTCCTCGAGGCTGGCCAGAAGGCGGTCAGCGGCGGCGTAGGGGTCGAGGTCTCCGGCAGCGACCTCGGCGGCGAGGGCCGGGAGGGCCGCTTCGTCGCGCAGCGTACCGATTCGCTCACGGAGTACGGCGAGGGCGATCCCCTCTACCTCGGCGGCGGCGCGTCGAATCCGCCTTTGTTCTAGCTCACCGTGTTCATCGAGCCACGCGCGGTGTTTGGCGATCGCGGTGACGACGGCCTCGATTCCTTCGCCGCGCGTCGCGACGGTCTTGACCACCTGCGGCCGCCACCGTCCAGGTGCGCGCTCGCCAAGCCCGATCATGCCTTGAATATCGTGGTAGGTGGCCTCGACACCATCGCGGTCCGCTTTGTTGATGACGAAGATGTCGGCAATTTCGAGGATGCCGGCCTTGACCGCCTGGATCGCGTCGCCCATTCCTGGCGCAAGCATCACGACTGTCGTGTCGGCAAGACTGGCCACCTCGACCTCCGCCTGGCCGACTCCGACCGTCTCGACGAGGACGAAATGGCAGCCGGCACCTTCCAGAACCCGGGCCGCCTGCGGCGTCGCGGCGGCGAGCCCGCCGAGGTGGCCGCGACTGGACATCGACCTGATATAGACGCCACGGTCGGTCGCGTGATCCTGCATCCGTACCCGATCGCCGAGAATGGCGCCACCGGTGAACGGGCTGGACGGGTCGACCGCGAGCACACCAACCCGGTGACCCTCCGCCCGGTACGCACGTACGAGCTCGTTGGTCGTGGTCGACTTGCCTACGCCCGGTGAGCCGGTCAGGCCGATGATCTGTGCCCGGCCGGTGTACGGCGTGAGCGCGGCCGCGATGTCGCGCAGCAGCGGATCACCATCCTCGACCAGGCTGACCAGCCGGGCTACCGCCCGCGGGTCGCCCTCTCGAGCAGCAGCGACGAGGCTGGACACGTCCCGACCGCGCCGCAGCGCCGACGGGCGGGTCTCATCTGTCATATACCGCTCGCCAGCTCCGGAGCTCGCTCACGCTCGCTCCTCGCGCTCACGATCCGCCAAATACCGCTCGCAAGCTGCGGTGCTCGCTCACGCTCGCTCCTCGCGCTCACGATGGGACCCGGGTGATGAGCGCGTCGCCCTGACCACCGCCACCGCAGAGTGCGGCGGCCCCGAGTCCACCGCCGCGGCGGCGCAGCTCCATGACGAGGGTGAGCACAAGTCGCGCGCCGGACATACCGATGGGGTGACCCAGCGCGATCGCGCCCCCGTTGACGTTGACGATCTCCGGACTCACGCCGAGATCGTTGATCGACTGGATGGCGACGGCTGCGAAGGCTTCGTTGATCTCGATCAGTTCGAGATCCGCCACCGTGATCCCCTGCTTCGCCACGGCCGCCCGGATCGCATTCGAGGGCTGGGAGTGCAGCGAGTTGTCCGGGCCGGCCACCACGCCGTGGGCGCCGATCTCGGCCAGCCAGGTCAGGCCCAGCTCATTGGCCTTCGCTCGGCTCATCACCACAACGGCACACGCGCCGTCGGAGATCGGCGATGACGTGCCCGCCGTGATCGTGCCGTTTCCGCCGAAGGCGGGGCGCAGCTTCGCCAGGACCTCCACGGTTGTATCCGGCCTGACACCCTCGTCCTCACTGATCAGCAGCGGCTCGCCCCGGCGCTGCGGGATTGTGACGGGCGCGATCTCCTCCGCGAAGTTGCCGTTCTTCTGGGCCGCGGCGGCCAGTGCGTGGCTTCGGGCGCCGAACGCATCCTGCTCCTGGCGGTTGATGCCCAGCCGGGCGCTGTACCGATCGGTCGACTCGCCCATCGAAATGTTCTCGTAGGCATCGGTCAGGCCGTCGTAAGCCATGTGGTCGAGCATGGTCACGTCGCCGTACTTGTACCCCTGTCGGGAGCCCATCAGCAGGTGTGGCGCGTTGGTCATCGACTCCATGCCGCCGGCGACGACGATCTCGAACTCGCCAGCGCGGATCAGTTGATCGGCGAGGGCGATCGCGTCCAGGCCGGACAGGCACACCTTGTTGACGGTCAGGGACGGGACGCTCATCGGGATCCCGGCGCCCACAGCCGCCTGCCGGGCCGACATCTGGCCGGCGCCCGCCTGGAGCACCTGGCCCATGATCACGTACTGCACCTGGTCGGGCGCGACGCCCGAGCGGTCGAGCGCGGCCGCGATGGCGGCGGTGCCGAGCCTGGTGGCGGGCACATCCTTGAGGTTGCCGAGCAGCCGGCCCATCGGCGTCCGAGCGCCGTTCACGATCACCGAACTCATGAGGAACCTCTCCCGCCAGCGTGCCTTAACGATTGTTCGGCCAGACTAACGCCATGACATCGGACATTCCCACGGCGCCTGCCACGGAGTCGCGCTCCGGCATCGGAATCACCCGTATCGATCACGTCGGCATCGCGGTACCCGATCTGGACGAGGCGATCGCGTTCTACCGCCGCGTGTTCGGCATGGAGTGCATCCATGTCGAGATCAATGAGGAGCAGGGCGTCCGGGAGGCGATGCTCTCGGTGGGACCATCGCCGGCCGGCGGGTGTCTGCAGTTGCTGGCCCCGCTCACGGCCGAGTCCACGATCGCCAAGTTCCTCGACCGCAACGGTCCCGGCGTGCAACAGGTCGCGTACACAGTCACCGATATCGAGGCGACGAGCGCTGCGCTGCGGCAGCGCGGCGCCCGCCTGCTCTATGACCAGGCCCGCGGCGGCACGGCGGGGTCCAGGATCAACTTCGTCCACCCCAAGGACGCGGGCGGGGTTCTGGTCGAACTCGTCGAGCCAGCGGCGAGCGGTCGTTGAATCTCGCGGCGCGGCTGAGCCGTCAGGGCAGATGGGCGTCCATGATCCGCCGCGCCACCACATCGGGTGCCGCCAATCGCCCCTCGGCGGCCATCTGCCTGAGCCGTTCCTGGTCGGGAAAGTAGACCCCGGTGCGACCCCGCAGACCCCGATGCATGTCGGTGTCCATCCCGCCCGGGTCGACCACCTCGACCACGAACCTCGGATCATGCTCGAGTTCGGCCCGGAGCACAGCGAAGAACATCTCGCCGCCCGCTTTGGTGGCACAGTACGCGGCCGTCGCGGGCTTCGGACGATGCGCCGAACTGGTCGATACGTACAACAGTCGAACGCTGGTCACGTCCGGACCAAGCTGTACGGTCGGGCCGCGTCCGGGGGTCAGAGCCGACAGGAGGGCGTCGGTGAGAACCATTGTGGCGGTGAGGTTGGTGGCGACGGCCGCCGCGATCGCGGTTCGGTGGAGCCGGCCGACAGCGCCGATCGGCTCGATCGTAGCGGCGTTGTTGATGAGCAGAACCTCGCGCGCTCCGGTTAGGAAGGCGGCTAGCTCGGCCGCACCGGGGATATCGTCGAGCCGGGCCAGATCGGTTGGACGGCGGACGACCTGATCGCCAGCCGACACCGACTCTTCGAATGAGCGAGCGAGCGCGAGCACCCGCGCACCGCGGTGCAGTGCGACATCCACGCACGCGGCGCCGAGTCCACGGGACGCTCCGGAGATAACCACGGCACGCACGGGGCAGAACTCTAGTGCGTGCATTTACTCACAGGCCTGCATGCGCGCGAAATCGTTCCAATCCCCCGTACTGATTAGTAACATCGACGAACCAGCACGTAACTGCGTCGGCCGCGGCCTCGCAACATTCATGCATGTAGACCCGAGGTAGGGCGGAGGATGTGGCGCACGTGAAGCAGATCCTCGAGGCGATCATGCATGCCGAGACCGCCGCGGACCCCGCCGGCGAACTCGCGTCGATCGCCGGACTCCCTGTTCCAGACTCGTACCTGGCGCAGGTCGTTCTGGCCGACGAGTCGACGATGTTCGAAGGCCTCTGCAGCCGCGACAAGGACCCCCGGCGGTCCCTGCATCTGCGGGACGTGCCGACCCCGACGTTGGGCCCCGGCGAGGCTCTGGTCGCGGTGATGGCGAGTGCGATCAACTACAACACGGTATGGACGTCGATCTTCGAACCGGTCTCGACCTTCAGCTTCCTCAGGCGGTACGGCAGGCTGTCGCCGCTGGCCAAACGGCACGACCTGCCGTACCACGTCGTCGGATCGGACCTGTCCGGTGTCGTACTCCGGGTCGGGGCCGGCGTGACCCGGTGGAGACCTGGCGACGAGGTCGTGGCTCATTGCCTCTTCGTCGAGCTCGAGGACGCACCGGGCCACGACGACACCCTCCTCGACCCACAGCAACGGATCTGGGGTTTCGAGACCAACTTCGGCGGCCTGGCCGAGCTCGCATTGGTCAAAGCGAACCAGCTGATGCCCCGGCCAAGCCACTTGACCTGGGAGGAAGCGGCCTGCCCGGGCCTGGTCAACTCCACGGCGTACCGCCAACTGGTCTCCCACCACGGCGCTCAGATGAAGCAGGGAGACACGGTCCTTATCTGGGGGGCCTCTGGCGGCCTCGGCTCGTACGCGACCCAGTTGGCGCTCAATGGCGGCGCCGTACCGGTATGCGTCGTGTCCTCGTCCGACAAGGCCGAGTTGTGCCGGGCGATGGGGGCAGAACACGTCATCGACCGGGCCGCCGAGGGGTACCGGTTCTGGAGTGACGAGCAGACGCAGGATCCGGGCGAGTGGCGTCGGTTCGGCGAGAGGATCCGGGAGCTCACCGGGGGCGAGGATCCCGACATCGTCTTCGAGCACCCGGGTCGGGAGACCTTCGGCGCCTCGGTCTATGTGGCGAAACGAGGCGGGACCGTCGTTACCTGCGCATCGACGAGTGGCTTCATGCACCAATATGACAACCGGTACCTGTGGATGAGCGTCAAGCGGATCATCGGCTCGCACTTCGCCAACTACCGTGAGGCCTGGGAGGCGAACCGGTTGATCGCGTCAGGTCGGATCCACCCGACACTGTCCAAGACCTATCCCCTCGCGGAGACGGGACAGGCCGCATTCGAGGTGCACCGCAATGCCCACCAAGGAAAGGTCGGCGTACGTTGCCTCGCTCCGACCGAGGGCCTCGGCGTTCGCGACGCCGAGCGGAGGGCTCGTCATGAGGCCGCGATCAACCGGTTCGGCGGTCGCTGATCTTCACTCGTTGAGGAGCTGATCGTCACACCGCAGACGCGCGCCTGTCGCTCGACAGGGTGGAACAAGACGGCCCATGCCCTTGCGAAGGGCCCGGGTGCGTCTGCGAGTATGTGCGGCATGGCCCAGCAGTCTTCCCTGACGTTCTTCGAGAACGCCAACTCACAACCTGACTTCACGGTCGTCCTGCGCGGTTACGAACGGGCACAGGTTGACGACTCCGTCCAGCGCCTCAACGCAGCTCTGGCGCAGTCGGAGGCTGCGCGGGCCGAGGCCGAACAGCGACTCAACGACACCGCCCGTCGGCACCGCGCGGCGGAGCAGGCGCTGACGTCAGCGCAGCAGAAGCTCAGTGACCAGTCC
>JBKPDY010000070.1:0-21880 GCA_046728155.1 Actinomycetota bacterium | reverse complement strand
ACGTCGTCGACGAGCGGGATCGAGAGCGCGGCGGCCAGAGGGACGACGCCGCGGGCACCGGCCCAGGAGACGACCGCGGTAACCCGGGCCGCGCCACGGCCGCCCCCGAGCTCATGCCAGGTACGGCGGGTCGCCAACGGGAAAACCCAGGCCACCCGGACGACCAGCAGGGCGGCCGCGATCGCGACCGCGGGCAGGATCCAGCCCCGGCGTTCCTCCCGCAGCAGCCCCGGCAACTCCAGCCCGATCAGTCCGAACACGACACTCTCGAGGACAAAGACCGTTGTCTGATGCACGGCGTGCAGGTGCAACCGCGTGGCCGCGCTGGTGACCCTCGGCCCCACGGCGCCGGCGATGACGCTCGCCACGACCACCGCGGTCACTCCCGACGCGTGGACCTGTTCGGCCACGACGAAGGCGACATACGGAGTCACGAGCGAAATGACCGTCTCGACGATGGGGTCCACTGTGTACTTTCGCAGGAGCGCGGCCAGCCCTGCGATGACGACGCCGATCGCCGTCCCGCCCACGGCGAGGATGAGGAACTCCACAACCGTGTCTCCGACGCCGATGGAGCCCCCGGCGACGGTGATGCCGACGGCGATGCGGAAGAGGATGAGGCTCGTGGCGTCGTTGAACAGGCTCTCCGCCTGGACCAGCGCCTGCACCCGGGGCGGCAGCGCGAGCCGCCGTCCGAGCGCGGCTACGGCGACCGGGTCGGTGCTCGCGAGGACGGCACCGAGGATGAACGCCTCCGGCAAGGCCAGCGGCGTGACCGCGTGGGCCACCACCGCCACCACGACCGCGGAGGCAGCCACGAGTCCGACCGCGAGCACCGTCACCGGCCGCCAGACCCGACGCAGCTCGCGGACGGCAAGCTCCTCTCCGGCCGCGTAGAGCAGCGGGGGCAGCACGACGAGGCTGACGATGTTGGGGTCTACGCGCACCGGCGGGACAGCCGGGATGAGTCCGACGATCAGACCGACGACAACGAGTAGAGAGGGAGCGGGAACGCTCAGTTTGCGCGCCGTGACGGCGACGACGGTGGCTACGCCGACGAGCAGCAGACAGATCCGGACGGTCTCCACGGCACCCTTTCCCGAGTGCCGACCAGCCTTCCCGGCGCGCCTGACCTGACTATAGCGGCCCGGGGTCAGCGCCGGATATGTCGCTGCCGGCCGACGTCGTACGCTTCGGCGAGCCACCCGGCGAACTCGTCGTCGACCTCGCCGGGACCGGTCAGCCGGAACGCGTGCAGGACGTTACGCGGCGAGTAGACCTCGATGACGCGAAACCGCGGGCTATCCAGTCGCCGGGCGAGAATCAGGTGCCCGTCGAGCCAGTACCGCCGGGGCATCAGGGCGGCGAAGCTCATCCGTACATGCAGGGCGATGCGGGACTTCTCCGCCAGGACATCGACCGGTCCAAGCTCGCGTACCAGTGCCACGATGCGGTCGAAGGCCTCCCGTACCGGCTGGGCCGAGGCGGCGAAGTGACGCTCCAGGTCACCGAGCTCGGCGCAGGTGTGGGTCTGGTTCCGGTTGGCGAAGGTACGCCGGCAGCGAGGACATGTCCACAGTGGTCGCTCTGGACCGGTCATTCAACGACCGTACCCGGCAGGTGTGACATGCGCCCGTTCGCCGCGTCCGCCAGTCGCCGGACCCGTACGGTGCCTGCATGCGAGGGCTGGTCGGCGGATTGCTCGCCCTGCTGGAGAGGGTCATGAGCCGGCTCGAGCCGGTCCTCGAACGGGTCGCCGCCGTCGGGTTCGTTCAAGCGGCGGTGGTGCTCGCCGCCCAGGCCTTCCTCGCTCTGTTCCCATTGCTCATCGCCGTCGTGGCGCTGACGCCGACGGAGGTCGGGCAGAGCATCGCGACGGTCGCCCGCAACCGGCTTGGCCTGGGCGGCCATACCGGCGACGAGGTGTCCAGCCTGGTCACGACCCGCGACAGCCTGCGCGGCTCGATCACGGTCTTCGGCGCGATCGTCGTGTTCGGCTCCGCCACCAGCTTCACCCGCGCCCTGCAGCGGCTCTACGAGAACGCGTGGCAACTGCCGAGGCTCGGCCTGCGCGGAAGCATCCGTGGCCTGGGCTGGCTGGTCGGGCTCATCGCGTACCTCGCCGTGCTGGGAGCCGCCGTCAAACTCACCGCCAGTCCGGCGATTGCGGTGTCCCTGCTGCGCATGGTGATGCTCACGGCGTGCGCGTTCCTGCTCTGGTGGCTGACGCCATTCGTGCTGCTCTGCGGGCGCGTCCGGGCCAGGGCTCTGGTGGTCACCGGTGTGCTGACCGCGGCCGTGACCGTGGTCGCCGCCCGGATCTCGGCCATCGTCATGCCACGCATCATCGGCAGCAACGAGCGGCAGTTCGGCACCATCGGAGCGGCGTTCGCCATCGAGTCCTGGTTGGTCGTCATGGCTTCGCTCATCGTCGCGGCCGCCGTGCTGGGGGCGCTGGCCGGCCAGTCCGACTCGGTGATCGGACGGTGGACGCGGGGTACCTCCGATCCGGGCGGATGGCGGCGTACGCCACGTCGCCGCGGTTGAACCGGCGCTGTTCGGCCGCGGGTGCCGTCCATTAGGGTCCTGAGAACGTCTCACCCTCGGGAGTCATCGCGATGCTGGACCGGTTCGTCTGGGGGGTATCGACCGCCGCGTATCAGATCGAAGGCGCGGTCCACGAGGGCGGACGGGGGGATTCGATCTGGGACACCTTCGCTCACGAACCAGGTCGGATCGCAGACGGCTCGACCGGTGACATCGCGTGCGACCATTACCACCGCTACCGCGACGACATAGACCTCATGGCGGGACTCGGCGTCGACGCGTACCGCTTCTCCGTCGCTTGGCCGCGCATACAGCCGCACGGGCCCGGCCCCGCCCACCGTGATGGAGTGGACTTCTACGAGCGCCTCGTGGACACCTTGCTGGAGCGGGGCATCTCGCCAGTGGCGACGCTGTTCCACTGGGACCTGCCGCAGTGGCTCCAGGATGCGGGCGGCTGGTTCAACCGCGACACCGCGACGCGGTTCGCCGAGTACGCCGACAGCGTCGCCGGTGTGCTGGGCGACCGCGTCGCGATGTGGATCACAATCAACGAGCCGTTCGTCCACACCGTGTTCGGCCACGCCTTCGGTGTCCACGCTCCCGGCCAGGCGCTCATGTTCGACGCCCTGCCGACGGCACATCATCAGCTGCTCGCCCACGGGCTCGCGGTCAGCGCCGTACGGGCCCGTAGCGCTTCGCCGATCACGATCGCCAACAACTACTCGCCCGTACGGGTGCGGGGCGACTCCGACGCCGACAGGGCTGCCGCCGACACGTACGACGCCCTGCACAACCGGATGTTCACCGATCCATTGCTGGGTCGGGGCTATCCGGACGGGTTCGATCTGCCGGTCCTCGACGGTGACCTCGAGATCATCGCCGCACCGATCGACGCACTCGGCGTGAACTACTACAACCCGACGGGCGTCCGCGCACCGTCCAGTTCGGACAATGTGCTGCCGTTCGACATCGTGCCATTGGACGGCTATCCCGTCACCGATTTCGGCTGGCCGGTCGCTCCCGACGGCCTGTGTGAGATCCTCATCCGGCTGCACAACGACTACGGCCTGCCGCTCTACGTCACGGAGAACGGATGCGCGTACCCGGAGTGGCCGGACGACCGGCGACGGATCGACTACCTCGACGGACACATCGCCGCGATGGAGACGGCGCGATCAGAGGGTGCCGACGTGCGCGGCTACTTCGTGTGGTCGCTGATCGACAATTTCGAGTGGGCTGAGGGACTGAGCAAACGGTTCGGACTCGTGCACGTGGACTTCGATACCTTGAGCCGTACGCCGAAGGCGTCCTACACCTGGTTTCGCCGCCGGATACTCGTGGCGCGGCGATGACGGGTCCGGACGCCATGGCCGAGGTGACCGCAACGGAGCGCCCACCGGCGCTGGCCGAGCCGGTGGTCCCGGTACGGCCCCGCTTGATCGCTCTGCTGGTCATCGCGAACCTCGCAGTATGGATGGGATTCTTCACGCCGATCCAGGTTCTGTTGCCGGAGCAGCTGCAGGCCATCTCGCCGGAGCACAAGGCAGCTCTGCTCGGTTGGGTCACCGGTCTCGGGGCGCTCGCCGCCGTCATCTCGAATCCGCTTGCGGGCGCCCTCTCCGATCGCACCTCGGGCCGCTTCGGACGGCGGCGCCCGTGGGTGCTCGGCGGCGGCGTCCTCGGTGCCGTCGGGCTTGTCGCGCTGTCCTTTCAGGACAATGTCGTCGGCGTGGCGGTCGGCTGGCGGCACCGATAGTGGCAACGCTTGGTTGTAGCCCGTGTTGTATTTGCTGACCGCGGTCTTGACGCTGCTCGGCGGCGTGCTGGTCAGCCGTATCCGGTCGGTGCCATAGGTGACGTAGCCGGGATCGATCGCCGGCGCGACTGGATCGTGGAAATTGGTACCCCGCCCAGGGGGAGTGTTAGTTTCCATGATCTCGAGACAGCCCCGAGACGCGCGCCCTGCACTGATCGGCGGACTCTACTGGATCGTGCCAGGGATCGCTCCGCCGTCATCGTCGGTCTCGCCAATGCCTTGGTCGCCCTGGTCGAGATCCTTCGCTGACGGCCGGTCACTCGACCAGTGAACGGGTGAGGAATACCAGGGTCATGAAGGTACGGAACAGTCGTAGTGGGTCATCATCCGTGACCGAGACCGTACGGCTGTCCACTCTGGATGCACCGCGGACCCAGGTGGACAGTTCAGCCATGTCCGGGCTGAGGAACTCGACCTCCACCGTCGCCGGAAGCTGAATGGCTGGCGGCTTTGGCGGGTTGGTCAGGGCGTCCCGTACGGTGTCGCGGATCAGCTGTCGGGCGGCGGCCGGATGAAGGTGGACCGCGGCCAACCGGCTGATCGACTCCTTGACCTGAACCGCCGCGACCCCGGGACAGAACGGTTCGGCCTCCGGACCGACGTACTGGTCCCCGGTGATGACGGCGACCGGTACCCCGAAATGCTGCGCAACGAGCGCATTGAGCCCGGCCTCGCCGGTCAGGATGCCGTTGAGACGGACGTTGGCGATGGCGCGCGGGTTGTACGTGTGGGAAAGCACGCCCGGAGTGGCGATCGCGGCGTGGTAGCCCAAGAACACGCACGCGTCGAAGGTCGAGTCGAGCCCCTGCATCATGTACCACGGCTTGAATCGCCCGGAGACGTAGCTGGCGCGGCCGTGCAGCGCGGCCGGCGGCAGGTTGCGCATGGCTGAGTGGGCGTCGTTGACGAGGATCCGATCGCTCGGGCCGGTCGCGATCACCCCGTCGATCGCCGCATTCACCTCGCCGATGAGCAGTTCGCGGCCCAGGGCGTAGTCGTCCCCGCCAGCGATGCACTGGGCCCAGTCGACGATGCCGGCGACACCCTCCATGTCGACCGAGATGAAGGTCCGCACGGCGCAACACTGCCACAACCACCGCCGGCACGCACGGACTCATGTCCGAAGTGGATCCGCGTTAGGGTGGCCCCAT
Organism: Actinomycetota bacterium; assembly: GCA_046728155.1. Lineage (GTDB taxonomy): Bacteria > Actinomycetota > Actinomycetes > Mycobacteriales > Micromonosporaceae > CAWDLX01. The sequence goes on along the minus strand of JBKPDY010000070.1, from coordinate 16,366 downwards.
GGCACCCGAGCCGGCAACGAGTGAGCATCGGCGGGCCCGAGCCGGGTCCCCGCGGAGAAGTGGAGCGCAGCGGAGCGTCCTCGTGGGGTGGCAGCAGCGGAGCGAGCGCGGAGGCGAGGCGGAATGACGGACACGATGCGCGGCTTCGGCTACAAGACGGCCTGGCTCGCGGTACGTGTCGACGGTGCCGACGAGACCCGACGCGAGGAGGCGAGCGACTTCGTCTTCGCCTCGCTCGGGGCCAAACCGCGTAAGGACGTCGACTGGCTCAGCGGCCTCGACCGCAGCTACGTCTCGGATGAGTGGTTGGTGGCGACGCCCCTGTTGCCCGGCACGCAGAACTCGCACTGGCTGCTGGTTGTCGGTCGGCGCCTGCTGCTGAGGGAGGACCAGGTCGACCCGGTCGGCCTATCGATCGTACTCGATACCGAGGTTCAGTACTTCGGCACCCACCGGGTCGTCGAGTATCACCGCTGGACCCGAGCCGTGAGAGGCATTCTCGTCCGGTCCTTTGCGTATCTCGGCGAAGCAGGCGAGGTGAAGACCTGGATCGGCGATCCCGACAACACCGAACTCGCCATCGGGTTGCCGCCGGCCGAGCCAGGGTCGGATCACAGCCTTGTCATCGGAGAGGACGACGTGATGCGGGTAGCCCGGGCGTGGAGCGTCGACCCGACCAGCCTCGAGGGGCAACCGGCGACCGGACCGCTGCGACTGGCCGTCGCCCACGACGCCGGCTGGTGATTCAGCTCTCAGCGCTTGGCCGATGCCCTACCCACATCGCGGTATGTGCGGTCGAATAGAGGAACGACGCCACGAACGCCGCGGACCTTGGGGGCCCAGATGGACATCACGCTCGACTACCACGGTGGTCAACTCCCCCTGCACATTCACGACACGGTCGCCGGGCCGGCCGGAATAGACCTGGCGACGCTCGCCAAGAGCGGGTACGTCACCTACGACCCGGGGTACGTCAACACGGCCTCATGCACCTCGGCCATCACTTTCATCGATGGTGACGCGGGCATTCTGCGCTACCGCGGCTACCCGATCGACCAGCTCGCCCAGGGCGCATCGTTCCTCGAGGTTTCCTACCTGCTGATCTACGGCGAGCTGCCGACCGCTGCCCAGCTGGGCGAGTTCACCGAGCAGATCAGCGTCCATACGCTGTTGCACGAGGACCTGCGCCGGTTCTTCGACGGATTCCCGGCCGATGCCCATCCGATGCCGGTACTGTCGTCGGCGGTCAACGCGCTGTCGACCTTCTACCAGGACAGCCTCGACCTGTTCGATCCGGAGCAGGTGGAGATCTCGACGGTGCGGCTGCTGGCGAAACTGCCCACGATCGCCTCGTACGCCTACAAGAAGTCGATCGGCCAGCCGTTCCTCTATCCCGACAACAGCCTGTCGTACGTCGAGAACTTCCTCCGGATGACGTTCGGCGTCCCGGCGACCGTGTACCACGTCGACCCGGTAGCGGCCAAGGTGCTCGACATGCTCTTCGTGCTTCACGCGGACCACGAACAGAACTGCTCGACCTCGACGGTCCGGCTGGTGGGGTCGGCGCACGCCAATATGTTCGCCTCTATCTCCGCCGGCATCAGCGCGCTCTCCGGCCCGCTGCACGGCGGCGCGAACGAGGCCGTGCTGGAGATGCTGGGCCAGATCCGCGACGAGGGCGGTGACGCGCACGCATTCGTCCGCCGGGTGAAGAACCGCGAGGGCGGCGTCCGCCTGATGGGCTTCGGTCACCGCGTTTACAAGAATTACGATCCACGGGCGGCCCTGGTGAAGAAGGCGGCCCAGGACGTGCTGGCCCGGATGCACAAGCCCGATCCGTTGCTGGACATCGCGATGCAGCTGGAGGAGATCGCGCTGGCCGACGACTTCTTCGTCTCCCGAAAGCTCTACCCGAACGTCGACTTCTACACCGGACTGATCTACAAGGCGCTCGGCTTCCCACCGCGGATGTTCACGGTGCTCTTCGCGCTCGGGCGGCTGCCCGGCTGGATCGCCCAGTGGCGCGAGATGATCGTCGACCCGGCCAACAAGATAGGTCGACCCCGACAGCTCTACACCGGTATCGAAACCCGGGATTTCGTACCGCTGAAGTCCCGCTGACCCGGGTGCCGTAGCCCGGTCAGGGTGTCGGAGTCGGCGACGGGGCGGGGGTGGCCGATGTCGGCGCCGGGGTCGGGGTGGGCTGGGCCGTGGCCGTCGGCTGAGGGGTGCTGGTCGGCTGAGGGGTGCTGGTCGGCTGCGGGGTGCTGGTCGGCTGCGTGGTGGCGGTCGGCTGCGGAGTTGGCGCGGGCGTCGCGGCCGGTGTCACCGGGGCCGTTGTCGCCGCGTGAGCGGATGGTGCGGCCGTCGTGGTAGCCGCGGCCGGGCCGGTGGCTGGTCTGGTGCCGGGCTGGGCGCCGCCAGTGGTCATGCTGCCTGCGCCGTCGGCGGTGGCCGCGCCGGGCGTGCTTTTCGCGTTGGCGGTGCCGCTCGTGCTGGGTGCCGCCGCCGGTGTCAGTTCGCCCAGCGCGGGCTCTGGACGGTCACTGCCGCGTGACGCCGCCTCGTCGCCGGTACGGACCGCGCCCGCCAGCGGGTGCGCCGTCGCGTCATCACCCTGGGTAGCGGCAACGCCGAGCGTCGTTCCGGCCGCGATCGCCGCGATCGCAAACGTGATCACCGCGCGATGCTCTTCCTTGCGGTGAACCGGTCGGTATTTGTTCGGTCGCCGGGGGCGTCGATGAGAGTGCACTGACACCGGGGGGTCTCCTGCCGTGGGTCGCACGCCGTCGGGCGGACCCTCAGACCATCACTCAGCGCAATCATGGAGCAAGACGGGAACCCGCTTCGTGTCTCACGTCACAACGATCCACGTCACATACGCACATCCAGTCCCATGGGCATCACCAGCCCCAGCACGGGGGTTGTGCCGAGTTCCGTAAAAGCGCATCGACACTATCGACACTGCGCATCTGTACGGAAACGATCTCCGTGAGAAGGACTGCCGACCCCCGATATTCACCGTTTCGCTCCAAATATCCCGCGGTTAGGATCCGTGTCGTGGCAGATGAGACGGATGGACGATCCTGGATCCGTCCGCTCTCCAGCCGGCCGCTCACCGAGCCTCACGTGTCGCGGTTGCCCCTCGACCATCCCGACCGCATCGCGATTCTGGCAGCCCACGTCGACGCGCTCGAACGGGGTCGTCCGGGGTACACCGATCCCAGCACCGGACTGTTCGTCCTGACGTCGCGTTACCTCGCCGAGCGCGGAGCGTGCTGCGGCCGCGGCTGCCGGCATTGCCCGTACACCGATGGTCCCGACTCCGACCCGTGGTGGACGGGCTGACACACCAGGCGGCGCGTCAGCGACCTGTGTCCGCGGGTCCGCCGCCCGAGACGATCGAGCGACTGACCCATCCCTGGCGGTCAGCGCGAGCAGCCCACGCCTGGCCTGTCCCGCCGGCCCGCGCGGCGCGGCCGCGCACCCGGTCAGCCAGACCGAGGCCGACGCAGATGATGGCGATACCCGTGGCGATCAGCAGTTGGGTCAGCACGTGGGTCCCCCTCCGCGACCCGTGTCAGCGATTGGCTGGCACGCCAACAAATTAGCGCTAACGCCTCGATCGAGTCAGCCCGACGTTCGGCTGACAGCGGACGACCCAACGGCTCGCCACGCGCGAGCGTACGGGCATACACGGGTTATGCGGATGGCCCACTACGATTGGTTCGTGAGCCAAACTCAGATCGGCTTCGGCGACTACCTCAAGGACGCCATCGGAGCGGCCGGCTTCGCGACCCCGACACATTTCGCCCGGGTCGTCGGCACCGACCCGTCGGTCGTACTGCGCTGGATCAGCGAGGAGCAACGTCCGACGATCCGCTCGATCGAACGCATCGCGCCGGTATTGGGCAAGACCATCAACGACGTGGTTCTTGCCGCGTACCCGGACCGGCTAGGGATCACGCAACGGGTACCGGCCAGCCGGATGCATCCGCTCGCCTACGAAATCGGACGGATCCTGGCCGACGACTCACCCGTCCCCGTCGGCGACCGCCAGGCCCTGGCGAGGGTGCTCGATAAGATGCTCGAGCCGTACCGTCGGGAGTTACGCCGCCGCCGCGCCGCCGGCCAGGTCCCCGCCTGAGTCGGCCGCGGGCCGCGCATTCGCTGAGGTTCTGATTCGCCACGACCGCCGAATTGAAGAGCGGCCATGCCGCTCCTACGCTGGGTGCCGGCGTGAACCCCTACCGTCACGTATGGTGGGCTTTCTCGCCCAGTCCCCTCGACGACTCAGCACCCCGGAAGGAGCGGCTACCGTGGCTGACTCCACCACGCGCACACAATCGCCCATCTCTAGGCGTAGCTCCACCAGCGATCGAGACACGGTGCACTTCCAGCTCAGCCCACTGCTGATGATCGGCGTCGTGGCCGCCGTGATCAGCACCGTCGCCGTCGTCGTCTCGGCCATCGTGGCGAACCAGCCGCCGCCGGGCCCGTTCAACCCCCAAGGGCCGCCTGGGCCGCCGCCACAGTCGACCGCGCTTCTCATCTCGCTGGGCTGCTTCGTGGTCTCGTGGGTCACGGTCGCGGTGGCCGTCGCCCGCGACCAGCTCGCTCAGCGCATCGCCCGGGCCACCGAGGCGCGGACCGCGTACCTGACCGATCTGCACGCCTGGATGGAGTCGGTGCGGGTGGAGGAGGCGAACGAACGGGCCGCGCTGATGGCCCAGCTGACCACGCAGCTCGACACCCTCTCCCGCGAGTACGGCGAGCAGCGCGAAACCGAGGGATACCTGAGCGCGATGCGAGCGGCGGCGGGACCACCCACGAAGACCGACATCCGGCCATTACGAAGGATTCCACCCCAGGACCACGAAGGATCGCCCCGATGAAGGTTCTCTACACGGCAGAGGCACTCGCCACCGGCGACGGCCGAAATGGCCACGTACGCAGCTCAGACGGCATACTCGACTTCGATCTGACCACGCCGGTCGAAATGGGTGGCAAGGGCGGCGCGACCAACCCCGAGCAACTCTTCGCCGCCGGTTACTCCGCGTGCTTCCACAACGCGTTGCGCCGGGCCGCCCGTGAAGCCAAGGCCAATGTGGACGGTTCACACGTCACGGCCCGCGTCGGCATCGGTCCGACGGGTCACGGGACGTTCGGGATCACGGTCGCCCTCGCGGTGGTGCTACCCCATGTCGATCAGCCCACCGCCGAACACGTGCTCGCTCGAGCCCACGAGATCTGCCCGTACTCGAACGCCACCCGCGGCAACATCGACGTCGAGCTGAGCATCGTCGCGGGTAGCCAGGCGGGCGCGGCGTGACCACGGCCAGCCGAGAAATCCGTCTCGCATCGCGCCCGGACGCTTGGCCAGCTCCGGAGAACTTCGCCCTCGTGACGACCGACCTTTCCGACCCCGGTGCCGGACAGGTGCTGGTGCGCAACATGTTCATGTCGGTCGACCCGTACATGCGTGGTCGCATGAACGACGTACCCTCCTACATTCCCCCGTTCACACTGGGTGCGGCGCTCGAGGGAGGAGCGATCGGCGAGGTTGTCGTGTCGAACTCACCTGAGCGTCGCGTGGGCGACATCGTGCTCACCAACCACGGCTGGCGAGACTTCGCCGTCGTGGACGCGAAGCACACCCGTCGCGTGGACACCTCGATCGCGGCCGCCTCGCATTACCTCGGCGCGCTCGGAACGACCGGGATGACCGCGTACGTCGGACTCACCGAGATCGCGGCCCTGCGAAAGGGTGACGTCGTCTTCGTCTCGGGCGCGGCCGGCGCCGTCGGCAGTCTCGCCGGACAGATGGCGAAACTGCTTGGAGCGTCCACAGTGGTCGGCAGTGCCGGCTCAGCGTCCAAAGTGGAGTACGCGTTGGAACTCGGTTTCGACGCGGCCTTCGACTACCACGACGGCCCGGTGCGTCACAGCCTGCGGCGGGTCGCTCCCGACGGCATCGACCTCTACTTCGACAATGTCGGCGGCGAGCACCTGGAGGCGGCGATCGGGTCGCTCAGACCGTACGGGCGGGTCGCCTTGTGCGGGGCCATCTCCGTCTACAACTCCGACCAGCCCAGCGCCGCACCGCGCAACCTCCCGCTCGCCATCGGCAAGCAGCTCACCCTGCGCGGCTTCATCGTGAGCTTCTACGAGCGATTGAGACCGGAGTTCCTCGAGCACATGACACGGTGGACCCGCGCCGGAGCAATCCGATTCGATGAGACGATCGTCGATGGTCTTGAGAACGCGCCCGACGCGTTCGTCTCGATGCTCCGCGGCCGCAACGTGGGCAAGATGATCGTCCGGCTGCCGTGACCTTGCCTCACTGCGGGCGCTGCCAGACCACCCAGATGACGTTCGCCGACTCCTTGTAGGTGAATGCCACCTCGTAGCCGTACCAGGTTCCCTTCCAGTCGTTCGATCCCCGCCCGTCCGTTACGGAGATCACATAGTCCGGTCGGCCGGGCGGTGCCCCGCTGGCCGGATCGAACCCGATCAGCGGTTGCCAGAAGACCTCGCGCTGATGACGTTGGTCGATATTCCACGGCATGTTGCTCGCCTCGGCGATGGTGCTGCCCACGACGACATGAGCGTCGCGGACCAGTTGCGCCGGCCCGGGGTGGTACTGCTCGTCGGCCCATGCCGTGCTGATCGAGTCGGTGATGGAGACCATCGCGACCAGGTTGAGTACGAGAGTGCCGGCCAGGGCCGCGACGGCGCACCAACGGCGCAGCCGCGTCGCCCCCGGATCCCACGCTCTGGCGGCGCGCCACCCGGTGAGGAACAGGGCGAACGCCACCATGAAGGCGATCGCGAGGGCGGTCATCCGGTAGAAATGCAAATGGCGGAAGTCTCCGCTGAGGAACGACAGTTCCGGGGCGTCGAAGTTCACATACCGCTCGTGCCGCAACCGGTCGTGTGCGTACGCCTCGACCATACCCAGCGTGGCGAGGACGATCGCCGACCCGCCCACCACGAGCACGACCGACCGCCGCCACGATGCGCGGGCCAGCGCGACCACCCCGACGAGTGACCAGAGGCCGGCGAACATGGCCACGTACCGGCCGTAGACGTGGTTGTTGACGCGCCCCTCGTCGGGGATGCCGGCCGCCGTTGCCAGGGCGATTCCCGCGTTCATCGCCAGGGCCGTGCCGAGGACGATCCGGGTCGAGAGCGGCCCCTCGCGACGGAGCAGTATCACGATCGTCGCGGCGAGACCCACGCCGGCCAGCCCGTACGTGCTGGTACACAGGTGCCACATCTGGCCCGAGCCGTCGGCGACCACGCGGAAGATTCCGCCGAGCGACGTGAGCCTGGCGAGGACCCGGTCGTCGACGGTGACCGCTCCGGTCGGGAAGAGCTGGGCCTCGAGCCAGTTGTTGATCTGATGGCCGACCAGGAACACCAGTACGGCCGCGATGGTGGTCGCGACTGCGGTCGACCGGGTGATCCAACGCCGCCACAGACCAACGGCAATCACGCCGCCGAGCACGACCAGCGTCACAAGTCCACGCACGTGCGTGTTGGCGGCGTACGCGGCCGCCGCACCGCCGACCGCGCCGTACCGCATCGGTCGGCGACCGGTCACCATCGCGTGAACCGCCAGCAGGACGACGAGCAAGAGCTCCGGCAGCAGAGCGTCGGTGAGGGCGAACTGGCTGAAGAAGACCAGACTCGGTAGCGTCGCGACCACGAACGCGACCGCGGCCGACCACACCCGGCCACAGCTGAACAGCCGCCGGCCGAGCAGGTAGAGCAGCGGAAAGTTCAACGCCATCAGCAGCGCGTTGACGACGTGGACTCCAATGTAGACTTGGGACGGTTGGACGACGAACCAGTAGATCGGGGCGATCAGCAGCGGATAGCCCATCGGCCGCATGATGCTCCAGTCGGGCAGGGTCGCCGTCGGGCCGCCCGCGAGCACTCGGGCTCCCAGCAGATAGCCGTCCTCGTCGCCGTGTGCGATCGGGCCGGTCAACGGCAAGGACAGGTGCAACCGCCAGCCGACCTGTACCGCGAAGCCGATGGCCAGCACCAGCAACCACAGCGTCGAGCGCCGGTCAACCGGCAGGCCCAGCCCACGCATGCGCGTGCCCGGCTGGGCAACCGACTCCTGGGTGGTCATCGTAGGTACCGTCCTCGGGGCGGTCCGGTGCTCACCGGGGGGTCCAGCCATGCACAGTGTGGCTGGACGCACGCGAACGGAAGTGGGTGCAGGTCACGGCAGGGCAGCCGGACGACCGACCACCATGGCCGCGGAGCACCCCGGACGACGACATCGTCGAGTTGTGGATGGGCCCGACAGGTCGCCGTAGCCAGACGTACCTGATCTGTCCATAGTGGAGCATGTGAACGGTACGTGTCGGCCCACCGGTAGTTGGTGGCGGCTGCCCCGACGATCCCGACTACCAGCAGGCCGAGTGCCGCTCCACGCCACCGGGTGCCCCTCGCCGGATGCCGGCCCGGACCGCGGCCGGCCGGCCGCAGCAGGGCGACCGCGGCGGCGGTGTACAGGAGACCGACCGGGACGAGGTACCGGTAGGCGATGGCTCCGCTCGCGACGGCGGTGAATGCGTAGAGCCACAGCCCGCCGACACCCGCCGCCACCGCGAGCGTCCACTGTGGCTGTAGCCAGCCGCGCCGCGCGCCAATGAAGGCCATGACGATCACGGCCAGCACCACGAGCCAGGCCAATGCCACCACCAACCCGTTCTGGGCGACCCCGGCGCCGAGCGGCAGCCCGTTCATCCCACTCGTGGCACGGAAGCCGAGGATCGACGTGGGCAACCCCCATCCGGTGAGGGTCCGGAGCACCCAGTACGCGTCCAGGTGCAGGGTCGACGTGGCTCGGGTCGCGTATCCGGTCCACAGGCCCAGGCCCTGAAGCAGCGAGCCGCCGGCGACGAGCCCGGCGAGCGCGAGACTCCAGCGGTCCCGACGCACGGCCAGCCGAAGACCGACGAGCGGGAGGAAGGCGACCACGAGAATCGTGCTGACCGCGGTCAGCCCGACCATCGCCAGGGCCGCCACCCGCGACCGGGTGCGCTCGGGTGTCCACAGCAGAACCCAGAACAGCGCGTACGCCGCGAAGAAGTGCAGCCCCACCGGGCGGTTGTAGACCTCGGCGAACCTGTTCTCGGCCACCGGAGCGACGAGGATCGGCACGCTCACCGCCAACCGGGCGAGCCGGCCGAGGATCCGGCCGGGAAAGAACGGCGCGCTCGCGCAGTACACCATCAGCGCCAGCAGTGCGGTGACGAGCGCCGCCGAGACCGACAGGACGGCGGCCGCCCAGGAGATGGGGAAGAGCGTGGCGAACTCGCCGATGAGGCGGGGCCCGATGACGAAGTAGCCGGCGACCGGTCGACCGACCGCACCCCATCCCGGCGTGTTCAGCGCCCCGTCGAAAATGTCGCGGGCATCCTCCTCCCAGATGCTCTGCAGCGCGCCGGTACCGGTGGTACGCGACAGGCTGACGAGCGTGCCTGCCGCGACGGCGAACACCGCAACGGCCAGCCGCGCCGGCGTGACGGGAGCCGGCACTGCCGGCGGGAAGAGCCCACCAAGGCGCGCCGGCCGCGCCTCCAGGGCGGGCCCGCCGGCTTGGCTGGGAACGTGGACGGTGACCGACACGTCAGCCCCGGCCGCGCGCCAGATACGTTGTGAGGCAACGAAATACCGGAGAGTCCATCGTGCTCCGCGAGACAGTCCGCGCCGGCGGGTTCCGACCGCGAACACGCTAACACCCGGAATGCGGGCGTATCGTCACAAAAGAGAACTGACCTGCGTCCGGCCACGGAGCGGTATCCTGCGCTCATCCCGACCCCACCCGCCTTGCCGCCAGAGTTCGTCGAGCGCATGGCCGCCCTGCTCGGCGACGAGCTGGACGAGTTCCTCGCCTCTTTGGCACGGAACCGGATCCGTGGCGTGCGGGTCAATCCGGCCAAGACCGACGCCGTACAGCTGAGCTCCGAACTCGCCACACCGCTCACGCCGGTGCCATGGTGCCCCACGGGTTTCACGGTGGACAGGGGCCGACTGGGCGGGCACCCCGCGCATCTGGCCGGACTTTTCTACCTGCAGGAGCCCTCCGCGATGCTTGTCGCTGAATGCGTTGACCCCGCGCCCGGCACCCGGGTCGCCGACCTCGCCGCCGCCCCCGGCGGCAAGACGACCCATCTCGCCGCGCTGGTGGGCTTTCGCGGCTGCGTGGTGGCCAATGAGTACTCGGCCGCCCGGCTGAGCGCGCTGCACGCGAGCCTGGACCTCTGGGGTGGGCAGGGCGTGGTCACCACAGGGCGGTCGCTGCCCTCGCTCGCCGACTCGGTCGAGCCGTTTGACGAGGTCGTCCTGGATGCGCCGTGCACCGGTGAGGGTATGTTCCGGCGCCGTCCGGAGGCGGTCCGGGATTGGACCCCGGCTGCGGTAGCCGGGTCCGCGCGTCGCCAGGCGCTACTGCTCGCGCAGGCGGCGGCGCTGGTCCGGCCGGGGGGCGCGCTGGTCTACAGCACATGCACGTTCAACCGGGAGGAGAACGAGGACCGCGTCGTCGCCTTCCTCGATGAGCGTCCAGAGTGGACTCTTGAGCCGATCGACCGCGCGCCCGGAGTGAGCCCCGGCGCGGACGGACTTGGCGTACGGGTATGGCCACACCGGGCCGACGGCGAGGGTCAGTACGTGGCGCGACTGCGGGCGCCTCTCGGCTGGCAGCCGGCACGTCGATACTCGCGAGCCACCCGCGCCGGGGCCGCGGGTTCGCCCGTACGGGCGGCGTGGTCGGACTTCGCTCGGACACAGCTGGTACGAGCTCCGGAAGGTGACCTCTTCGTCCGGGGAGACACCGTCTACCTGACGCCGCCGGACACCGGGGTGTCGCCATCGATCGTGGCCCGAGCGGGGCTGCCGCTCGGCCGGGCCCGTCCGGGCCGGTTCGAGCCGGCGCACGCGCTCGCCACGACGCTGGCCCCACAGGACGCCGTGCTGCACGTGTGGTGGGACAGCGACGACCCGGCACTCACGACCTACCTCAGCGGGAACGTTGTCGAATCACCGGGAGTGGACGGCTGGGTCCTGGTGTGCTGGCGCGACTGGTCACTCGGCTGGGCCCGCCGAAATGGTGGCGTATTGAAGAACATGCTGCCCGGCCACGTCCGTCGCCTTGTCAACCCGACGCGGTGATCCCTTGAACGACAAGGGTTCCCTGCATACCGCTGCTCTGGTGGTAGACGCAGGAGAAGGGGTATGTGCCGGGTTCGCGCGCGGTGAGCCGTACGGTCACCGACGCATCGCCGTTGAGGTTTCCCGTGCCCCGGGCGAGGCCCGGAAACTCGATGTCGTGCGGCGTGGCTCCGGTGTTGTGGAACGTGAACACGATGACGCCCGGACGCGCCCGGACCAGGGCAGGGTGCAGGCGCAGGTCGTCGCCCATCGTCACCTCGACGCGCTGGATACCGTCCGACCCGACCACGGCGTCGACGGGGGACTGTCCGGTCGCGACGGTCGGCGCCGCGGCACCGGAGCCGCCGGGCCCACCCTCCATGCCCCACATGGAACACCCGCCAAGAGTGAGCACGAGGCCGATGAGAGCCAGCAGCCGCATCAGGCCTCCATCAGCCGCTGGCCGAGGAACTCCCCCGGCCCGACGCCGCCTGCGGCGACGAAGAGAGCGCTGGTCTCATGCCGGATGTAGCGGCGCAACGCGTCGGATACGACGAGCCGCCGCTGGACCGGTATGAACCCGTGTCTCGGGTCGGCCTGCCAGGCGAGGAAGAGCAGCCCCTCGTCGTCCCCATCGGAGTAGGAGAACCCGCGTCGGAGCATCGCGGCGCCGGCATTGAATGCCGGCGCGGCGACCCGGATGTGGGCGTCCGGGGCGATCACCGGCGAGCCGTCCGCCCCTACCGCGCCGTAGTCGGGCGGTGTGAACTCGGTGCCACCCGAGAGCGGTGCACCGGTGTCGCGCCGTCGACCGATCACCCGCTCCTGAGCCGGCCGGCCGAGCCGGTCCCAGTCGTCGAGGAGCATCCGGATACGACGGATGACCAGATAGGACCCTCCCCGGAGCCAGGCCGGAGCGTCCGCGCCGACGAAGATGCGCCGGTCGAAGTCGGGGTCGCCGGGCTTGGGGTTGTCGGTGCCGTCGATCTGGCCCATCAGGTTGCGCCCGGTGGCCGAGTCGGGGCCGGACCCGCGGGCCGCGTTGAACCCGGACATCCGCCAGCGCAGGCTCGCCACGCCGTTGGCGCGGACGGTCAGCGACCGTGCGGCGTGCGCCACGATGATCGCGTCGTCCGCGGCGACGACCAGTCCGATGTCTCCGTCGCTACGGGCCGGGTCCAGCCTTTCCCCGCGGAACGCAGGTAGCGGAGCGAGCGCGTCGGGGCGCGCGGTCGCGGGGATGCCCGCCTTGCCGAACAGGGACGGACCGAACCCGACCGTGATGGTGAGCGCGCACGGGCCCAGACTCGAGACCACCGCGTCGTCGCTGTCACCGAGCGGTTGGCCGAGCGTGAGCGCCTCGGCGGCCCGGGTCCAGCTGCCGAGGAGAGTCGCGAGGTCAAGGCTGGTGATCCCGGGCACCAGGTCGAAGGCGGCGATCCAGACCCTCGCCTGCTGGCGGGTCGGAGTCGCGATGCCGGCCTGACGCGATCCACGGAACGGGATCGCCCGTGCCCCGACATCGGCGAGCAGCGGCTCGGGCGGGACCGTGGCGCTGACGGAGGGGGGTCGCCCGGCGAGCCCCGCGCCGAGGGTGCCGCCAGTGACGGCTCCAACCGCGCCGGCGGCCAGATAGCCGGCAAGCTGGCGGCGGCCGATCCCGGCCGGCACGGGCTCGCTCGGGACAATGTCCACTCCGGGCTCCTCGATCTCAACCTCTGCCTCATCCTGAGCCTCGATCTCAGGTTCACGGTGAGGCTCCCATGGTTGCCCGGGAGGCGCATGCCGGCGCAGCATCACCGGGATCGCCGCGGCCAGACCCAGACCGCCGCCGACGGCGACGCCGAGAACCAAGCGGTTGGCGACGATGGGCAGCCCCGATGGTGCCGACGATCGCCACCACAATGGAGCGTCGTCGACGATCAGGCTGACCGCTATGTAGAGCCCAGCCCCGCCGGCAAGCCAGATCGCCCGCGCGTGTCCACGCCAGAGCGGCCACGCTCCGAGCAGCGCGAACGGCCAGATGAGGGCGGCGTCGTACCCGAGGACCGCGCCGAGCTTCTGTGGCGCGCTGCCGACGATCGCGGCGCTGATCCCGATGCCGTGCGCGATCTGGCTGACCACGACCGCGACCACCGCCGCGCCGAGTATCCGATGTGGACGCATGAGCAGCGTGGTCGCCAGAAGTCCGCCTGCTATAAGGCCCATGAACACGAGCCATGGCCACGGTGACGGCCCCGGCACCCAGTCCAGCGAGCCCGCCGCCGTCAGCTTCTGCTTGCCGTACGTAAACCCGATGGTCCACGAGCTGATGTGGTGGTACGCCGTCGGGTCGCTCGCGACGACCGGCGGCAGCGTGGTGAGCATCCAGTGTGTCCGATGGTCATGCCAGCGGAAGATCGGCTGCATGTCGACCCGGTTCCAGACCGGGGGCGCAGCGACGTCCGCGCTGGCCGGCACGGCGGTGACCGAGAAGCGGTCCGCGTTGAGGTAGGTCGCGGGAGAGTCGGCGTTGACGAACGCACCGGCCGGCCCGACCTTGGCGTACGGCTCCCCCGCGTAACCCTCGACGACGAGATCGGTACGAGTGTCGTTGCGCAGCTCGAGCCGGCTGCCGTTCTCGATGACCCTGAGCGAGACACCCGGGACGGAGGGCGTGAGCCAGGTGAGCGCGGTCCGGAAGTCGGTGGCGCCGACTCCACCGACATCGTGCGCGATGGCCGGAGTCGCCGGACCGAACACAAGGACGACCGCGGTGACGGCCACTGTCAACCACGCGGGCCACCGCTTCGCCACCAGTGCGCGTCTCCTCCCGCCGGCTGGCGTTCGTGGGCAAAGCAGGGGCACCCTATTGACGTTTCCGTCACATCAGGGGGCACCCCACTAGCCGGTAACCTGGTGTGGCTCCGTCAGTTCGGTCACCTTACCGGCCCGACCTGAGCAGAGTTCGGCGAGCGTCCGCAGATCGATCTCGAGCACGCGGGCCAGCGCGGCGACGGTGAAAAAAGCCGGTGTGACTATCGCTCCACGCTCGATCTTGCGAAGGGTATCCAGCGAGATGCCCGCGCGCAGGGCCACGTCGGCGGCGCTGCGGCCGCCTCGGGCCTGTTGCAGTGCCTGACCGAGTACCAGACCTCGCTCGCGCTCGTCCGGCGTCAGCGCAGTACGAACCATCACGCGATAGTAATCCTGGTATTAGAATCGTCGGAATGGTCGTGCTGAAGTCCGCCACCGAGATCGACACCATGCAGGCGGCCGGCGAGATCGTCGCGCGCGTCCTCACCGCGACGGCGCGGTCTGCGCGAGCCGGAGTCCGCCTGTCCGACCTCGACGCCCGGGCGGCCGCGCTGATCGCCGATATGGGCGCTAAGCCTTCGTTTCTCGGCTACCACCCCACCTGGGCGCCTACGCCGTACCCCGGCGTGCTCTGCCTCTCCGTCAACGACGTCATCGTGCACGGCATCCCGGACGGGCGGAACCTGCGCGACGGCGACATCCTCTCCATCGACTGCGGAGTATCCGTAGACGGGATGCACGGCGATGCCGCACTGACCACCGCCATCGGGGAGGTCGATGCCGAGGCTCGGCGGCTCATCGACACCACAGCGGCCGCCCTCGACGCGGGCATTGCCGCGGCCCAGCCCGGCGCCCGGCTCGGCGACATCTCAGCCGCCGTCGAAACAGCCGCCCGGGCCGGCCGGTACGGACTACCACCCGGACTCGGCGGCCACGGCATCGGCGCCGCCATGCACGAGGATCCGCACATCCCCAACACCGGCCGGGCCGGAAGAGGAATGCTGCTGCGTCCGGGGCTCGTCATCGCCATCGAACCCATGCTCATCGAGGGTGGTCGCGACCGCGGCCGTACTCTCTCCGACGGCTGGTCGGTGGCGACCGTCGACGGTAGCCGCGCAGCTCACTTCGAGCACACGATTGCCGTGACCGCCGCCGGGCCGGTGATCCTTACCACGGCATGAACGGGGCCTGACAGGTTCGCGTTATCCAGTTATCGTCCGGAGATCACGGGCTTGGGAGGTTACCACCGATGACCGGGCGTTGCTTTCAGCGGTACGTCGCGATCGGAGACAGCACGACGGAGGGGCTCGACGACCCCGACGGGAACGGCGGGTACCGCGGTTGGGCGGACCGGCTCGCCGGGCATCTGGCCCAGGCCCAGGGCAGCCTTGAGTACGCGAACCTGGCGATCCGTGGCCGGACGACAGTTCAGATCCACGATGAGCAGGTCGGCCAGGCGCTCGCCCTCGAGCCCGACCTGGTAACCGTGGTCGCCGGCATGAACGAC
Source organism: Actinomycetota bacterium (assembly GCA_046728155.1). GTDB lineage: Bacteria > Actinomycetota > Actinomycetes > Mycobacteriales > Micromonosporaceae > CAWDLX01. Next base: position 888 of record JBKPDY010000070.1, on the reverse strand, counting down.
GTGCTCCGCCCGGGTTTCGACCCGGTCACCGTGGCCGGCCTGGTCGAGGGGATGTTCCGTACCTTTGTCGCGGCCGGGGTCACCGTATTGAGCTTCAGCCTGCCCGACCCGACCCCCAACCTGCTGCTGCGCAACCAACTGCAGCCTCGCCTGTTGGCGCTCAACGCGGCCCTGACCCTGGCGGCCCGGCGCTGCGGGGTCATCTGGGTGGACGTGGCCTCGTACCGGGACGGGTCAGATCCCCGTCTCTGGAGCGATGACCGGCTGCATGGCAACAGCCTCGGCCACGCCCGGGTCGCCCACGCCCTCGCCTGGGGCCTTGACCTGCCTGGCTTCGACGAATCGTGGCGCGAACCGCTGCGGCCGTCGGTCGCGCCAGCGCGGAGCGCGGCCGTGAAGGCCGACGTCGCTTGGATGCACCAGCACGCGCTTCCGTGGCTCTGGCGTAGGGCCACCGGAAGGTCGACCGGCGACGGTCTGCGCCCCAAGCGGCCCGTACCCGAGATCGTGCTCGTGGCCTGAGTACGGCGAGCGCCCGGCGGCTGGGTCACTCCGGGTCCCCCACAGCGGACCTGGGATTCCCCACTCGGTCCCGACCCCGCTGTGCTGATCTTGTGAGAACTTCTGCGGTTGCGTTACGTAACCGATGGGGCTCTGGCGTACCTCAATGTCCGCCCGGAAGACTCCGGATCGGCGCGTCGGCGCCGCTTGGTGCGAATGCACCGATGAAATGTGAAGGAGTTTCCATGAATTCGTGGCTACGAAGGTTGGCTCCGTTAACTGTCCTTCTGCTTGCGGCGGCCGGCTGTTCCAGTGGGGGCGGCTCGGGTGGCGATGAGAACAATCTGAGCGGTAAGACCGTCACGGTGATCGGCACGTGGGGTGGTG
>JBKPDY010000069.1:0-27390 GCA_046728155.1 Actinomycetota bacterium | reverse complement strand
GTGGATCGGGTGTAGTCGTCCTGCCGTGCGGCGCCGGAAAGACCCTCGTCGGGGCGGCCGCGATGGCTGAGGCGGCGGCTACGACGCTGATCCTGGTCACCAACACGGTCGCCGGGCGGCAGTGGAAACGCGAACTGATCGCACGCACGTCGCTCACGGACGCGGAGATCGGCGAGTACTCCGGCGAACGGAAGGAGATCCGCCCGATCACCATCGCCACGTACCAGATCCTCACCACCCGCCGCGGCGGCGTGTACCCGCACCTGGACGTGTTCGGCGCCCGCGACTGGGGGCTGGTCATCTACGACGAGGTGCACCTGTTGCCGGCGCCCATCTTCCGGTTCACCGCCGATCTTCAAGCCCGCCGTCGGCTCGGTCTCACCGCCACGCTGGTACGCGAAGACGGGCGGGAGGGCGACGTCTTCTCGTTGATCGGGCCGAAGCGGTATGACGCGCCGTGGAAGGACATCGAGTCCCAGGGTTGGATCGCCCCGGCCGAATGCGTCGAGGTACGCGTGACTCTGACCGATGCGGAACGGATGGCCTACGCGACGGCGGAGCCGGAGGAACGGTACCGGGTCGCGGCTACGGCACGCACGAAGTTACCGGTCGTCCGCAGGCTGCTCGAACGGCACGGCGGCGAATCGGCCCTCGTCATCGGGGCGTATATAGATCAGCTGCACGAGCTGGCCGGGTTCCTCGATGCGCCGATCATTCAGGGCGCCACCACGAACCGGGAGCGGGAACGCCTCTTCGACGCGTTCCGCGGCGGGGGGATTCCAACCCTGGTGATCTCGAAGGTCGGCAACTTCTCGATCGATCTGCCGGAGGCGGCCGTGGCCATCCAGGTCTCCGGCACATTCGGCTCTCGGCAGGAGGAGGCACAGCGCCTCGGTCGGGTACTGCGACCCAAATCGGACGGACGCCAGGCGCATTTCTACACCGTGGTCGCCCGGGACACCATCGACACGGAGTACGCCGCCCACCGGCAGCGGTTCCTCGCTGAACAGGGGTACGCGTACACGATCGTCGACGCCGACGACGTCCTCGGTCCTCCGCTGCCCACGATCGAGTAGGCGCTCAGCGTGGTCATGACGGCCGCAAGGGCCCAGAGACACTTTGTCATCGGCATGACGACGAAGATCCACTGGATGTCTTCGGCATCCCGGCGTACTCCGCCTTCGCGCCGGCCCTGACATAACCCCTTCAAGGCAGCGGGCTACGGGGCATGCTGTGGTGGTGGTGAGTGATCTGTCGCAGGGGTGGCGGGCGGCGGTGCCGAGGTCGGCGGCGCCCGAGGCCGTCTCCCGTGTCCTCGACGACCTGCTGGCCCGATGGAGCGAGCCGCATCGGCGCTATCACACCCTCGATCACCTGGTCGCCGTGCTGCGGATCATCGAGGAGCACCGAGACCGGGCCGCTGACGTGGCAGCGGTAACAATGGCCGCCTGGTTCCATGACGCCGTCTACGACCCGCGGCGGGTCGACAATGAGGAGGCAAGCGCCCTGCTGGCCGAGTCTGTGCTGCCCAACCTTGAGGTCACCGAGCCACTGGGCGCCGAGGTTGCCCGGCTGATACGGCTCACTGCCACGCACGACCCGATGCCGGGCGACCGAAACGGCGGACTGCTCACCGACGCCGACCTGGCCATCCTCGCCGCCGACCCGGATTCGTATGTCGCATATACACGCGCCGTACGGGCGGAGTACTCGTTCGTCCCTGATGCCGCGTTCGCGGCCGGACGAGCGGACGTGCTCCATCACCTGCTGGCCATGCCGCGGCTGTTTCACACACCAGCGCTGCGTGACCGGTGGGAGGAGGCCGCCCGTACAAACGTCACCATCGAGTTGACCACTCTCCGCCGGGACCTTGCTCCTCCGGCACCCGCGATCTGACCGACTTGGGCCGGCGTAGGCCGGCCCGGTGTAGCCGTACGACGATCTCCCGGCTGGTCACCGCGATGGCGCCGAGCCATATGGCCACCGGGTGCAGGTAAGCCGGCACGTCGTAGTGGTCCCGATCGAAGCCCCGTCGCGGCGCGCCCAGCATCTCGGCGAAGGCGTGCAGCTCCGCGAAGGAGACATCGCTCACCAGATGGGACCAGAGCCGCCCCCGCGCCGGCCACACCGCGGAGTCTACGTAGATCACGGGTTAGCGACCGACGCTCGTTCGCGCACGTCGGGTGCCCCGTGGCGGGCCGCGTCGGCGGTGCGGTCGTCCGGCATGCTCTGCGATTCGCGCTCCGCCTCGACCTGGGCCCGGTAGTGGTCGATCTCGCGCCTGGTGTCGGTCGCGGACCAGCCGAGGACGCCGCCCATGATCCGGGCCGCGTCGTCCGCGCTGTCCACTCCGCGGTGGACGGTCTCGATCGAGACCCGGGTACGGCGCGCGAGTACGTCGTCCAGATGTAGACCGCCCTCGGCCAGAGCTCCGTACGCGATCTCCGCGGCAAGGTAGTCGGGCGCACCGGTCAGCGGCCGCCCCAACGACGGGTCGTCCGCGATGAGCGCCAGCAGCTCCAGCGCCGCCGACCCATATCGCTCCAAGAGATGCTCCACCACGCCCAACGCCACGCCGTGCCGGCGAGCCAGGTCACCCCGATCGCGCCATAGCCGGGCATAGCCGTCCGCCCCGATCAGGGGAAGTTGCTCGGTCCGCGAGCGGGCGACCGGTGTACCGAGCCGACGGGCGGCGCGGTCGACGACATCAGCGGCCATGACCCGGTACGTGGTGAGCTTTCCGCCCGCGACCAGCATCAGTCCCAGCATCGGCTCGACCACGGCGTGGGAGCGCGACAGCGCCGACGTCGACTCGTCCTCGCCGGAGAGCAGGGGTCGCAGTCCTGCGTAGACACCCTCGATGTCCGATGTGGAGAGTGGACGATCGAGCACCTGGTTCACCTGTGCCAGCAGGTAATCGATGTCCCTGGCCGAGGCGGCCGGGTGGGCGCGGTCCAACTGCCAGTCCGTGTCGGTGGTCCCGATGATCCAATGGCCGCCCCACGGGATGACGAAGAGCACCGAGGTCGCCGTCCGCAGGATCAGACCCGCATCGCCGGAGATCGCCGACCGCGGCACCACGATGTGGACGCCTTTGGAAGCCCGTACCCGCAGCCCCGGGCGCAGTGGACCGCCGCCGGCGAGCAGCATCTCGGCGACGTCGTTGCTCCACACGCCGGTGGCCGCGATGACCGTACGGGCGTTGATGTCGAACCTCTCCCCGGTCTCGACATCCTCAGCACTGGCTCCGGTCACCTCACGGGCGGACCGCAGGAAGGACGTGGCTCGTACCGATGTCACGACCGAGGCCCCGAGGCTCGCCGCCGTACGCGCCAGGGTCGTCACGAGCCGCGCGTCATCGACCTGGGCGTCGAAGTACCGGATCGCTCCACCGACGGTGTCGCTGCGGAGCGACGGGAATATCCGGCGGGCGGAAGCCGTGGTGAGGTGCCGGTGCAGCGGCATCCCGCGACCGTTGCCGAAGACTCCGGCGAATATGTCGTACGCGGCGACGCCCGCACCGTAGTACCCACGCAGCAGAGCGCCGCGCCAGCTGGAACGCGGGAGAGGCAAGAGGAACGGCATCGGGCGCACCAGATGCGGGGCGAGCCGGGTGGCCAACAGCCCTCGCTCCCGCAGCGCCTCGTGCACCAGGCCGAGGTCGAGCTGCTCGAGGTAGCGCAGACCACCGTGCACGAGCTTGCTGGAGCGCGACGATGTGCCGGCGGCGAAGTCCTGTGCCTCCACCAGTGCCACCGACAGCCCGCGCGAGGCGGCGTCCACCGCGGCCCCCACCCCGGTGACGCCGCCGCCGACGATGAGCACATCGAATCGTTCCCGCCGCAGCCTCTCGATGTCCGCGACGCGCCGGTGCGGGGACAATCTGGCGGCGGTGAGCCGTGAGATCGACGGGTCGCGCACGACTCCACGGTACAAGTCCCGGGCTCGCCTGCCCTACGGTGTGGCCATGCAGGAGGATCTGGCGCCCCCCGGCCGTGCCCTGCCCACAGGCTTCTGGTCCGCCGACGAACCTCCCGCGCGCTCGCCGATGATCGCCGTGCTCGCGGTCGGCGTCGGCATCTGGATGGTCATCGTCACAGTCGCCATGGCCGTCCTCGACTGGTACGTCGGCGAGGCGGCGGCCGTGGCCGAGACTTTCGTGTCACCCTGGTTGGCGCCGATCAGTTCGGTCGTCGCCGGCCTGCTGGTAGTCCCGCCCGCGATGGCCGTGGTCGCCCTGGCACGGCGGCGGCCCGCCCCCGGCTCGCTCGCCGCTGGTTGGGCCTGGCTGCTTGCGGGGTCGGCCGCGACCGTCCTGGGTTGCGTGCGGGCAACGCCGCTGCCACAGAACGAGATTCTGCTCGGGGTCAGCGCGATCGCCGCCGGGGCTGCGGGTTTCGCGGTGCGGCGGCTGCCGTCCCCGTTGCCACCGTCGGGGCCGGACGACGAAGCGGCCACGACCGGCCCGGCCCGGCCCGGGGGTTACCTGATCACGCTCGGCCTGCTGGTACTGATGCCGTGGCTCGCCGATGGGACGCTCGGTGGCGTGGTTGAGATGGTCCTCGCGGGGTTCCTGGCCGCGGCGGTGGGCTACCTCGTCACCGGAATCGTCACCGACCGGTTTCTGGCCGCGTTCGAGCGGTCCCGGCCATGGCAGATCGTGACCTGTGGTCTCGCCACGGGCGTCGCGCTCGACCCGGTGGCCGCGGCGGTCGGTGGGCAGGGTGTCAACCTGGCCGAGTTGCTGACCCTGCCGGCATTGGGATTCGGCGTCGGGGCGGTAGCGGCGTCGGGGTGGCGGCCGACCGCCCGGCACCGGTGGCCGCTCGGCGCACTCATCGGCCTTGCCGTACTCGGTCCGATCGCCTTCGTCGACCCCGAGGAGACCAGCCTCGTCCTCGGTACCGCTGATGTGGGTTCGTGGGCCTTACAGGCCGCCGTAATAGGACTGCTCGCCGCGCTCGGCGTCGATCTTGTCTACGCGTTCGCGCTGCGGCCCTGGGTCGCGGCTCGACCGCGCATCGCCGCGGTCCTGGCCCTTGTCATGGTCGCCGCCGCCGGGCTTGCCTATGCCGGTTCCGGCCGGCCGGGTTTCTACGGCGAACGGCTCCTTGTCGTCATGGCCGAACAGGCTGACCTCGGCGGGCTGAGCGCGATCACCGATCGCACCGCCCGGCTGACGGCGACGTACGACCGGCTGGTGCGCACGGCCGACCGGACACAGGCACCGCTTCGCCGTGAGCTCGACCGGTTCCACATCGCGTACACGCCGTACTATCTCGTGAACGCGATCCTTGTCAACGCCGGGCCGGCGCTTCGACCATTCCTCAGTGGACGGTCCGATGTGGATAGAGTCCTGCTGGAGGAGCGGCTGCGCCCGCTGCCCGAGCCCGCACCCCAGGTGATCGGAGACGCGGCCGTACCCCAGCCCGGCGGTGAATCACAATGGAACATCCGGTTCATCGGCGCCACCAACGTATGGTCCGGTGGCGACACCGGGCAGGGCATCACGATCGGATCCGTCGACTCGGGTGTCGATGGCGACCACCCGGCACTGGTCGCGAACTACCGGGGTGGCGACGACTCCTGGTACGACCCGTGGAACCACACCCGCACACCCACCGACCACGTCGGACACGGCACGCACACGATGGGAACGGCCGTTGGGCGCAACGGGATCGGTGTCGCACCGGGAGCCCGCTGGGTCGGCTGCGTCGCGCTCGACCGCGACTACGGCAGCCCGTCGCACTACCTGGACTGCCTTCAGTTCATGCTCGCCCCGTTCCCGTTCGGCGGAAACGCCTTTCGCGACGGACGGCCCCAGGATGCGCCCGACATCGTGACCAACTCGTGGGGCTGTCCGCTGATCGAGGGCTGCGACCTCGACGCGCTCCGGCCGGCGACCGCCGCGCTGACCGCCGCCGGGATCTACCTCGTGGCCGCCGCTGGAAACACCGGCCCCGGCTGCACGACGGTCACGGACCCTCCGGCTTCCTATCCCGGAGTGATGACGGTCGGCGCGACCACTCCGCGCGGGAATGTCGCGGACTTCTCGAGTCGCGGTCCGGCTCCGGCAAAGCAGGCCAAGCCCGACCTGGTGGCCCCGGGTGTCGACATCCTCTCCGCGCTGCCGATCAACTCGTACGGCAGGTACGACGGAACCTCGATGGCCGCCCCGCACGTGGCCGGCGTGGTGGCGCTGATGTGGTCGGCCAACCGGCACTTGATCGGCGACATCGACACCACGAGCCGCATCCTGCGCGAGACGGCGAGGCCGGTCGGCGGAGGGAACCTCGCCGCCTGCGGCGCGGCCGGGTACAGCGAGGGCGCCGGAATCGTCGATGCATCCGCCGCCGTTGCGGCCGCCAAGGCGGCGGCATAGCTCATGGCGCCTGGGCGACCACAACTCCGGCGCCCGTGCCCGGTATCAACCCGTCGTGGCCGACCGACTACCTGCGCCGCCGGGCACGGCGCATAGCGTCGACCCTTGAAGCGAACTCTCTCGGACGGAGAATCGGCGTGCCGCGCCACGGCGACATCGAGGTCAGATCGGAGTCCTCGGAGACGACCAGGAACGCGCCAATCTCAACCGCTAGGTCGAGGATCAGATTGTCCTCGAAGTCGGGACAGTCATTCACCGTTCGAGGCGGCACCATCGTCCCACCGCCGCTGTGCTCGGCCAAGCGCATCAGAATTCGCGCGTACGTCTCGGCGTCCTCTTTGGACCAATCAGCACGCTCACACAGGACACGGATCGTGTTTTCGAGGATATGCGGCGACAGCCAGAGTGCGAACTCCGTGGCGTCGTTGACGATACCAACACAGTCCGCGGCCGGATTGTCTGACACGGGCGGTGGCGTCGGCCATGATCGAAGCGCGGTTTTCCCGAATACGACAGCCAGTACGAGCACGTTGACGTCGAAGACGACCGGCGTCGCCGAAGCGCTCACCGGCGCGCGAAGTGCCGGACGGCTTCCTCGTACGTTGCGATGCCCTTTGCACGGAGGTTTTCCGCGTTGCGGTATTGCAACTCCTGGATCTCCTCAGCGATAGCGATCGACTCCATCACCCGGAGCGTCTCCCGGAGATACTCGGATCGGTTGCCCTTGCCGAACCGGGCCACCAGCCGGTCGAGCAGCGGCCGGTCCTCGTCGGAGACGGCGAAGCCTATGGTCGTGGTCGTCACGCAACTAAGCCTACGACCCGGCGCCTTCGAATGCAATGAATTGCATCCAACTCTGGGGCTGTCCCGAGCCCCGTGGTGAGTTTGGACGCATGAGCGTGGTAAGAGGATTGGTCGCCGCCTCACATCCCGGGATAACAGCGAAGATCGCTGTCGGAGTACCAGAAACGACGCGTGGCGACGCTTCCGATACCGTGACGGCGATCTTGCGTCGGACTACCAATAGGTCGGCGCTGCGGGCCCCAGACTGAGCCTTGTGCGGAAAGATCTCGGGGGCGTCAGGTCAGGGCTTGCGCGACGGCAGCGGCCGCGGCCAGCACCGCTGGGGCGACCTCCAGCGGGTCCAGCGCGGAGAGCGCGACCACTCCGACGCTCGCCTCCAGCCCGCCAACTTCTGGTACGGCGGCGGCCACACCGTGGGCGCCGGGTTGGAGCTCGCCCTCACTGACCTCGACGCCCATCGGCGAGGTCGTACCCGAACGGGCCGCGACGATGGCGCGGCCGGCCGCCCCGCGGCCGATCGGATGCCGGCTGCCCGTCCGGTACGCGACGTGGAACTGGGTCCAGCTGGGCTCGACGACGAGGACGGCGACGCCTTCGGCGCCCTCAGCGATCGTGAGATGGGCGGTGGCGCCGACCTCTTCCGCGAGCCGCTGCAAGGCCGGTCTGGCGGCGTCAGCGAGCAGCGGCTGCGCCCGCCGGGCCAGTTGCAGCACCCCGACGCCCAGCCTCAGGCGACCGCCGCGGTCGCGCCGGAGTAAAGCGTGATCGACGAGGGTGCTGGCCAGGCGGTAGATCACGGCTCGACCCACGCCGAGATGGGCGGCGGCCTGGGTCACGCTGACGCCGGCCGGGCTCTCTGCGACGAGGCGCAGCAGACGGAGACCTCGATCGAGGGTCTGCGCCGTCTCGGGCCGGGCGGTCGTCCGGCCGTCGCTCGCCACGCGCGCAGCGTACCGGGGACCGGCCCGCCGCCAACGCGGGCCAGTACAGTTTGAGGGTGAGCCTGAGACTGTACGACACCGCGACCCGATCGGTCCGGGACTTCGTCCCGCGCGTCAAGGGTGAGGTCGGGATCTACCTGTGTGGGCTCACCGTCCAGGCGCCGCCACACATTGGACACCTTCGCTCGGCCGTCAACTACGACGTACTGCACCGGTGGCTGCGTCATCTGGGTTACGCGGTGCGATTCGTACGCAACATCACCGACATCGACGACAAGGTGCTCGCCAAATCGATCGAGGCCGCCGTGCCGTTCTGGTCGCTGGCGTACGAGAACGAGCGGATCCTGGTCGAGACGTACACCCGACTCGGGGTGCTGCCGCCCGCCTACGAGCCGCGCGCAACCGGACACGTTCCCGAGATGCTCGAGTTGATCACTAAGCTGATCGAGGGCGACCACGCCTACGTCGCGGCCGACGGGTCCGGCGACGTGTACTTCGACGTGTCCACCTTCCCGGCGTACGGCCACCTCTCCGGCCAGCGGCCGGAGAGCATTCAGCCGGCCGGGGACGGGCCCGAGCGGGCGAAGCGGGATCCGCGCGACTTCGCCCTCTGGAAGGGCGCCAAGCCCGACGAGCCGGTCGAAGCGCAGTGGCCCTCGCCGTGGGGTCGCGGTCGGCCGGGCTGGCACATCGAATGCTCGGCGATGTGCTTGCGCTACCTCGGTCCCGAGTTCGACATCCACGGCGGCGGCCTGGACCTCGTCTTTCCGCACCATGAGAACGAGGTGGCACAGTCACAGGCGGCCGGCTACCGGTTCGCCCGGTACTGGGTGCACCACGGCCTGCTGAACCTGGGCGAGTCGAAGATGAGCAAGTCGATCGGCAACGTGGTCGACCTGCCCGCGATCGAGGAGCTCGGCGTCCGTCCGGCGGAGTTCCGCTACTACCTGATCGCGCCGCACTACCGGTCGATGATCAACTACTCCGAGGCGAGCTTGCAGAAGGCCGCGGCCGGGTACCGGCGAATCGAGGGCTTCGTCGAACGGGCCGCCGAGTTGGCTGTCCACAAGGGACGTCCGGAACGCCCGAAGGCGCTGCCGAGGGAGTTCGCCGCGGCGATGAACGACGACCTCGACACCCCCAAGGCGATCGCCCTCATCCACGACCTGGTCGGGGAGGGGAATGCTGCCCTGGCCGACGGCGATGCGCCGGCCGTGCGCAAGGTGCTCGGCAGGGTTCGCCCGATGCTCGATGTGCTCGGGTTGGATCCACTGACGCCGCCGTGGTCGGTGACGACGGGCGGTGGCCAGTTGCGCCCCGTGGTGGACGGGCTCGTGACGCTCGCACTGGAACAGCGGGAGAATGCCCGTACCCGCAAGGATTGGGCCGCCGCCGACGCCGTACGCGACCACCTCAAGCAGGCCGGCATCGTGGTGGAGGACACCCCCAACGGTCCACGGTGGACAATCGAGGGACGCTGAGACATGCCCGGCAACTCGCAGCGGCGCGGACGGCGAACCTCGGCCAAGAAGGTCACCACGGTCGGCTCGGGTGGCAAGAACCGCGGCGGGCTCAAGGGGCGTGGCCGCACCCTACCGGCCGACGAGCGCCCTTGGCACAAGGCGTACTCGGGCGAGGAGCCCCTACCGGCGAAGACCGGACGCAAGCAGGCAAACGAGCGGCGGGCGGCCGCGGCGGAAGGACGGGCCCCGAAGGTTGGCCAGCCCGGCACCAAGTCGACTCGTCGGGTTGCCCGATCGGTCGGCGCGGCGGCTTCCCCGTACGGGACGCGCGCGGCTCAGCCAAGGCCCCGGGTGGCGCCGGGTCGCCGGTCCACCGCGACCCGTGACTCGGCCGAACTCCTCGTCGGGCGCAATCCCGTGCTCGAGGCGTTACGTACCCGGGTACCGGCCACTTCGCTGTACGTAGCCGTCGGTATCGATGTCGATGAACGGGTGACGGAGATCGTCCGGCTCGCCGGCGACCACGGCCTCCCGCTGCTCGAGGTCGGCCGGCCGCAGCTGGACCGGATGACGAACGGTGTGCTGCACCAGGGCGTCGCGCTGCAGGTGCCGCCGTTCGGTTACGAGCCGTTCGAGGATCTGCTTGCCACCGCGATGCAGTCCCCGGCTCCGCTCCTGGTAGCGCTGGACGGCGTGACCGATCCGCGCAACCTGGGCGCCGTGGTCCGGTCGGCCGCGGCGTTCGGCGCCCACGGCGTCTTCCTCCCCCAGCGTCGGGCGGCCGGAATGACGGCCACGGCGTGGCGTACCTCGGCCGGAGCAGCCGCGCGGATACCGGTGGCCCAAGTTGTCAACCTCACCCGTGCCCTGAAGACCTGCCAGGAGAACGGATTCATCGTGGTGGGCCTCGATGCCGACGGCGCCACATCCCTGTACGACCTCGAGGCCGCGGTCGGTCCGCTCGTCGTGGTGGTCGGCTCCGAGGGCCGCGGCCTGTCCCGTCTGGTCGGTGTGACATGCGACCTGCGGGTCAGCATCCCGATCGCGTCCACAGTGGAGTCCTTGAACGCGTCGATCGCGGCCGGCGTGGCGCTGGCGGAGGTCGGCCGGCGCCGCTCACTCTCCTGACGCTCGTACCGGCACAGCAGCCACATGCGTACGGCAGAATGTGCAGTTCTGCTGTGAGTCCCAGCTCGACTTGCCGAGGTCCTCGGGACTTATCGGCGAGGCACCGAGGTCGACCCGGGCCGCGCGGCGCAGAGCCCACACGGCTTCGGCGTAGCGGTGGTACGCGTTGTGGAAGTCGATCGTGTTCAGTCTCGCCCCGGCCCGTACGGCGTCGCGGACTCCATTGAGTGCGCGCAACGTTGCCTCGCCCGCGTGCACGATGGCCCGGTCGGCGGTGATGATCAGCTTCTCCCGCGCGCCGTAGACCCCGCTGGTGGCCATCGCCTCGCGGGTCTCGGCAACGATGTCGCCCGCCGGACGGTCGGGGACGGCCAGCCGGCGCAGCGACGAGTGGGCCGTCTCCACCGCGAGGATGAAGTCCAGGTAACTGCGGCGCCGGTCGTTGCGGTCGTCCCGACTACGCCGGTCACGGCTGGAGAGCCCGTACGCGAGCACGGTCCCCGCGAGCGCGAGGCCGGCGCCGCTGATGGTCGAAACGATGGTCACCCAGTCCACGCCGGACATCTTCGTCGATCCGATCCTCCCGCGCAGTCCCAGATCACGAAGGCGGCCGCCTAATCGGTCGACGGCCTCGATCTCCACCACGAGTGCGGTCAGGCAGCACAGCACCTCGACCGGGGTACCGAGGTACGTCACCCGCGCGTGCTGTGTCTGGTTCCACCGACCGTCGCAGCAGATGAACGCGCGGCTGCCGGAGCGCCATGCGGCTGGGAGGCTATCCTGATGGAGTTGGATGCACCCGAGCGGAGGCGGTGGATGGCTCGGCTGAGCGGGGCGCCGCCCGGCTCCCGGTATCAGGATCAGCGGCATTACGTTGTCGCCGATAGCCTGGCAGAGTTACGCGGCCCTACAAGCGGCGTCGTGATACTCGATCCCGCACTGGACTGGTCCCCAGACCGTCACTATGACCTCGACCAGCCCGGCGACCTTCTGATCATGTACCAAGTTGTGTTGAACGAAGCGAGCAATGTCGATGAGCTTCGCAGGTGGCTGAATGGCGAGATACTACGTCGCCTGTGGACAGTCCTGTGGTTGCCCACGCAGGTGCGCGCTGCGTGGGAGGCTCGTCTTCCGGAACTTTCTGGCGGCATCACCGCGAAGGCGAGCTAGTGGACGAAGTCCACCGTCGTCTAGCGCAGATCGGGTTGGGCGTCGCCGAGACGTACGGCTTCGCGCTCGCAGGCGGGTACGCGGTGCAGGCTCATGGCATTCTCGATCGACCCAGCGAAGATGTGGACTTGTTTACTGGCTGGGATCGTCGGGAAGAGTTCTCGGCCGCCGTTGACGCCGTAGTCATGGCGTACCGGAATTACGGCTACGACGTGACCGTAACTCAGCGGTTCGAGACTTTCGCCAGACTATCGGTGATCGATCCAGATGACCCGGACCGCCCCCGCAAAGTTGAATTGGCGGCTAACTGGCGGGCCAGGTCGCCGGTCAAACTCGAGATCGGCCCCGTCCTGCACCCGGACGATGTTGCGGCCGGTAAGATGTCGGCTCTCTACACCCGGGCCGAACCGAGGGACTTCCTCGATGTTGACGCAGCCGTCACGAGTGGTCGGTACTTGCGTGCGCAACTGTGCGGACTCGCCGCGGAGGCCGACGCTGGGTTTGACACACGTGTCCTGGCCGACGTCTTCGGCTTGCTGGAGCGATACCCGGATCGGCGGTTCACGGCGTACGGAGTGGATCAAGAACACATCACAGGAATGCGGATGCGGTTCGCGGACTGGCGTGCAGAGCTTGACGCGAGTCCGGGGCTCAATCGAGGTGGAGCCGGAGGTCGGGATTGAACCGACGGCCTGCCGCTTACAAGGCGGACGCTCTACCACTGAGCTACTCCGGCGCGACTTCGAGGGTACGACACGGTCGCGCCGGCCGTTTTGCCGGATTCCCACCTTCTGGACTATGACGCCACTTGGCAGACGGTGACGTAGGCGTCTACCGTGTCCATACCCGCCCGGTCGGTAGGTCCGCCGTCCAGGCACTTTCACTCGGATCGTCCGGCACGTTCCTGCCGGTGAAAGGACGTAGCTTCAGCATGGCCACAGTCACTTACGCGAAAGCGACCCGGATCTACCCGGGCAGCACCAGGCCAGCCGTCGACGCACTCGACCTCCAGATCGCGGACGGGGAGTTCCTCGTCCTGGTTGGCCCTTCCGGATGTGGAAAGTCCACCAGCCTCCGCATGCTCGCCGGCCTCGAAGAGATCGACTCCGGAGCGATCTACATCGACGAGACCGATGTCACCAATGTCCCCCCGAAGGCCCGCGACATCGCGATGGTCTTCCAGAACTACGCGCTCTACCCCCACATGACCGTGTACGACAACATGGCCTTCGCGCTCAAGCTGCGGAAGACCCCGAAGCCCGAAATCGACCGTCGGGTGCGCGATGCGGCCCGGCTGCTCGACATGGACCCGAGCCTGCTGGTGCGTAAGCCGAAGGCGCTCTCCGGTGGTCAGCGTCAGCGGGTAGCCATGGGCCGGGCGATCGTCCGGGAACCGCAGGTCTTCCTGATGGACGAACCACTCTCCAATTTGGACGCCAAGCTCCGGGTACAGACCCGCGCCCAGATCGCCGCGCTGCAACAGCGGCTCGGCGTTACGACCGTCTACGTCACGCACGACCAGGTCGAGGCCATGACGATGGGCGACCGGGTCGCGGTCCTGCTCGACGGCATCCTGCAACAGGTAGACACCCCCCGGGCGCTCTACGAAAAGCCGGGCAACGCGTTCGTCGCCGGCTTCATCGGCTCGCCTGCGATGAACATCCGCACCGTCAACCTCACCGAGGGCGGGGCCGACTTCGGCGGGCTGCTCATCCCACTCACCCGGGAGCAGATCGACGCGGCCCGCGCAGACGGAGGCACCGGCAAGGTGACGGTCGGCTTCCGGCCGGAGCATAGCGAGCTGATAGCCGGGTCGGAGGGCGGCTTCCCGATGGTCGTCGAGCTTGTCGAGGAGCTGGGATCCGACGCGTATGTGCACGGCACCGCGCTCGATGGCGACGAGGGCCACGACGCCGTCGTCGTCCGTACGGATGGGCGGGTCGTCCCGCGGATGGGCGAGACGGTGTACGTGCGGCCGCGCATCGGCTCCCAGCACGTGTTCCACGCCGTAACCGGCAACCGGCTCTGACCTCGCGACGCGACCGGGGCACCTTGCTTGTCTGAACCCGCTGGCAGGGTGCCCCTACTACACCCGTATGACCTCGACTCCGTCGGCCTCGAACGACGCGACGGCGCTGGCGCTCGCCTCGTTGTCGGTGACGAGAGTGTGAACCCTCTCGACCGGGCATACCCGGGCGAACGCGTGCTTGCCCAGTTTCGACGAGTCGGCGATCACGACCACACGGCGGGCCCGGGAGGCCAACAGGCTGTTCATCGCCGCTTCGCCTTCGTGATGCGAGGCCGCACCGAGTTCGGTGTCGAAGGCGTCCACACCGAGGAAGGCGATGTCGAGGGAGAGCTCGCGAAGGATTCCGGTCGCGAGCGGGCCGACCAGTTCGTACGACTGCGGCCTTATCACGCCACCGGTGACGACGATCTTCATTCGGGACCGGACGATGAGCTCGTTGGCGATGTTGAGCGCGTTCGTGACGACGGTGAGCTGCGGCCCTTCCGGGCCGGTACCGGAGAGGTCAGCCCTGGACGCGAGCGCGCGCGCGACCTCCGTCGTGGTCGTGCCGCCGGTCAGGCCCACCACCATCGCCGGCGACACCAGCGCGGCCGCGGCGGCGCCGATTCTTTGCTTCTCCGAGGCGTGTTTGGCCGACTTGTACCGCAGCGGAAGGTCGTACGAGACACCGTTCACCACAGCCCCTCCCCGGGTCCGGGTGATCATCTGCTGCTGGGCCAACTGGTCGAAGTCGCGGCGGATCGTCGCCTGGGACACGACGAGGCGGTCGGCTGCCTCCTCGACGCTGATCCGTCCGGTCTCGGTGAGCAGCTCGAGCAGGGCATTCCACCGGGCGTACCGGTCCACGTCGACCTCCTCGTCGGCCCCGGCTGCCGCTCTGCGTAGTGGTGAGTGCTTGTTGCACAATGATGCGCGAAAACCCCCCGGAGCGTCGAGTCAGGTGCGCGAATGACACCGAGCCGACAGCGAGCGAGCATCGCAGGGCCGATAGGCCCAAGGAGCGGAACGAGCGCGGAGGCGAGGCGAAATGACACCGAGCCGACAGCGAGCGAGCATCGCAGGGCCGATAGGCCCAAGGAGCGGAACGAGCGCGGAGGCGAGGCGAAATGACGCAGAGTGAGCCGGTCGCGCTGGCGGTCGATGTCGGCGGTACCGGAATCAAGTGCGCCATCGTGGACCTCGACGGCACCATCCGCCACGCCGAGCGGCACCCCACCGAAGCCGCCCGCGGACCGGACGCAGTGCTCGGAACGATCCTCGATGTCGCGGCTGACCTGGCCGTACGGGCGAGGGGGCTTAGCTCGACGCCCATCTCTGTCGGCGTCGTCGTACCGGGGGTCGTCGCCGACGGGGTGGCCGTCTGGTCAGCCAATCTCGGCCTGCGTGACGTTCCGGTTCGACGGCTACTCGCCGAACGGCTCTGCCTACCTGCAGCTCTCGGACATGACGTCCGCGCCGGTGCGCTGGCGGAGGCTCGCCTGGGCGCCGGCCGGACCACCCGCCGCCTGCTCTTCGTCGCCCTGGGGACGGGCATCGCCGGCGGCTTCGTGCTGGACGGCCGGATCGACGACGGGGGGCACGGCGCCGCTGGGGAAATCGGCCATATCGTCGTCCGAAGTGGACCGGAGGCCCGTCCATGCGGCTGCGGCGGTCGAGGCTGCCTCGAGACGTACGCCTCCGCGGCGGCGATCGCCCGCGCGTATGCGGCCGCTCACGTGAGCGAGGTGTTGGTAGGGACGCCGGCCTATGCAAAAAGCCGCGGCAAATTGTCCGGGCAAACGGCCGAGGGCGTGGCCGAACTCGTCGCGCGAGGTGATCCCGTGGCCACGCGGGTATGGGACGAGGCCGTCACCGCACTCGCCGACGGGCTGCTCACCGGGATCGCGCTCTACGATCCTGCCGTCATCGCGATCGGAGGGGGTCTCGCCGGCGCGGGAGAACTTCTCCTCGAGCCGCTCCGCGATGCGTTGCACCGACGGCGGACATTCCATCGGCTCCCGGCCGTCGTCCAGGCGGAGCTCGGCGACGAGGCCGGCGTCCGGGGGGCCGCCCTGCTCGCGCTGGACGCGGCCGGATGAACCTGCGCGGGCGGGTCGTTACCTCCGAGGGCGTGCTCGATGACGGCATCGTGGAGGTTCGGGGCGGTCGGATCGCAGCGGTACGCCCGGCCCTTCCGTCCGATCGGAGCCGACCCCGACCGGGCTGGATCATGCCCGGCTTCGTCGACATGCACGTGCACGGGGGCGGCGGATACACGTTCACGACCGGCGATCCGGACCAGGCCCGCGGCGCGGCCGCGTTCCATGCCCGGCACGGCACCACGACGCTGCTGGCGAGCCTCGTCTCCGCCCCGGCCGATGTCCTCCGGCAGGCGACCGTCGCGTTGACCCCGCTGGTCGAGGCTGGGCTGCTGGCCGGCGTCCACCTCGAGGGTCCGTACCTGTCTCCCGTCCGTCGCGGCGCCCATAATCCCGGCTATCTGCGCCACCCCGATCTCGACGAGCTGG
Organism: Actinomycetota bacterium; assembly: GCA_046728155.1. Lineage (GTDB taxonomy): Bacteria > Actinomycetota > Actinomycetes > Mycobacteriales > Micromonosporaceae > CAWDLX01. Next base: position 10,966 of record JBKPDY010000069.1, on the reverse strand, counting down.
CCGCCCTGCTCGACCTGGGTGCCGTACGGATGATGACGCTCGCCCCGGAGCTGCCGCGGGCACTCGAGGCGGTCCGCCTGCTGGTGGCCGCGGGAGCGGTCGCCGCGGTCGGCCATACCGACGCCACCTACGAACAGACGCTGGCCGCGATCGAGGCGGGAGCGCGGGTGGCGACCCATCTGTGCAACGCGATGCGTCCCGTGCACCACCGCGATCCCGGGCCGGTCATCGCTCTGCTGGACGCCGCCGACGTGGTCTGCGAGCAGGTGGCTGATGGCGTACACCTGCACGACGGGATACTCCGGTACACCGTCCGCACGGCGGGGTCCGACCGGGTGGCCCTGGTGACGGACGCCATGGCCGCAGCCGGAATGCCGGACGGCTCGTACGATCTCGGCGGTCGCTCGGTGACTGTAAGCGGGGCGGTGGCACGACTGGCCGGCGACGGGACCATCGCGGGAAGCACGTTGACGATGGACGCCGCACTCCGCCGTACGGTACACAGTGGAGTGTCCATAGTAGACGCCGTGCGGATGGCGTCGACGACGCCGGCGCGGGCGATCGGGCTCGGCCGTGAGACCGGCGCGGTGGCGAAGGGACTCCGGGCCGACCTCGTCGTTCTCGACACCCAACTGCGCGTGACCGACGTACTACGCGGCGGCGTTCCCCAACCGCTGGACTAGTCATCCCACGAGTCGCTCGCTCCTCGCGCTCGCGTCATCCGGCGCGCCTGCGCCGGTTGCCTGGAGTACCTACCTAGTCTGCCCTCTGTGGACAGCCGCACCTCGGCGGATCTGGACCTGGATCTCCCGCTCGAGATCGAGACGGACGCCACATCCATCATCGCGGCCGTCGATGGCCCCCGGGCGGACCACCCGGAGCTGACCGATCACCAACGCGCGATCCTCGACTTCGAGCGGAGATGGTGGCGCCAGCCCGGAGCGAAGGAACAGGCGATCCTGGACAGCTTCGAGATGTCGCCAACCCGCTACTACCAAGCACTCAACGGTCTGCTCGACCTCCCCCAGGCGTTGCTCTACGACCCCGCTCTCGTCAACCGACTGCTACGGTTGCGCGCCGGCTCCCCCCGCGCCCGCCGCCTGCGCTGACCAGGCGGGGTCCGCGCAGAGTCGTGAGCGCAGCGAGCGACGTCGTGCGGTGGCTAGATCCACTGTGGAGTACGGACCGGCGATAGCTGAGACCGGGCTGAGACGGTAGCGCCGCGAGTCGGTCCGGATTCCCCCGGTCGCGGCACGGAGCCGTACCGTGGTGGCCATGCCGCTGCGCCTACCGCACATCAGGGTCACCCGCCGCCGGGTGATCGCCGTCGCCGCGGTGGTAGCGATCGTGGCGGGACTGGTCGTGTGGGCGGCGCTGCCGGCCGCTCGCCACTACACCACGTCCGATCAGCGGATCACTGTCCTGACCGGCCCGTCGGGCACCGAACCGGTGAGCCTCGACACCACGTTGTACCGGCCGATGTCGGCCTCGGCCAGCAACCCTGTACCGGCGATCCTGCTGGCCCACGGGTTTGGTGGCACCAAGGAGAGCGTGGCGAGCCAGGCGCAGGACTTCGCCGACCAGGGCTACGCGGTGCTGACCTGGACGGCGCAGGGTTTCGGCGCCAGCGGCGGGCAGATCCACTTGGACAGTCCGGATTATGAGGTCCGAGACGCGCAGCGCCTCCTCGACTGGCTCGCCGCGCGGCCCGAAATCCGCAAGGATGGCCCGACCGATCCCCGGGTGGCCGCGGCCGGCGGTTCCTACGGGGGTGCGCTGAGCCTCATGCTCGCCGGCGAGGATCCCCGGGTGGACGCCATCGTCCCAATGGTTACCTGGAACGACCTGGCGAACGCCTTCCTCCCGGACGCCTCCGGTCAGGGCCCGGCAAACGGGGTGTTCAAGAAGCAGTGGGCGGGCCTGTTCTTCGGCACCGCATCCGGGGCCGGCCTGGCCAGCCTGTTGGGGAATGGGTTCGCCGGCAACCTGTTGCCGGCCGGCACGACGATCGATCCACAGTGCGGGCGGTTCGCGCGGGACGTGTGCGAGGCCTACCTGGCTCTCGCCACGACCGGCCGGCCCACCCCGGCCACCCTCGCTCTGCTGCGCCGCTCCAGCCCGGCTCCCCTGCTGAGCCGGATCAAGGCACCCACCCTGCTCATCCAAGGTCAGGCCGACTCGCTCTTCCCGCTCACCGAGGCCGAGGCGAACTACCGCGGCATCGCGGCCACCGGAACGCCGGTCCGGATGGACTGGTTCACCGGAGGTCACGACGGCGGCGCCGGGCCCCAGGCCGACCAGGACCGGACGAAGTACCTCACCATCACCTGGCTCGACCACTACCTGCGCGGCCGGGGAGCCGATCCCGGCACCGGCTTCACCTTCTCGCGCCTGACCGGATTCGACGCCGACACCCGGCGGATCACCACGTCCGGCTTCTCCAGCGACCTGCAGCCCGGCGCGGCGGGCGCTCCGGATCCGGTCAGCGTCGCCGTGGCCGGGCCGGCCCAACCGGTCGCGAACCCGCCGAACGACACCCCCGGCGCGATCACGACCCTGCCGGGCACCGGGACCGGCAGCCTATCCAGCCTCATCAACGGCAACGCACTGGAGATACCGGGTCAACATGCCGACTTCTACTCGCCCGTCCTCGAGTCCCCTGTGGACGTGCTCGGATCGCCGACCGTACGGATCCGCGTGGCGTCACCCACTGGCGAGGCGGTCCTCCTCCTCAAGCTCTACGACGTCGCTCCGACCGGCGCCGCCAAGCTCCCGTTCGGCCTCGCCGCGGCGGTCCGGCTGACCGGACTCCCGGCCACGATCGACCAGGCCCAGCCGACAACGGTGAGTCTGCCCGCGATCGTCTACCGGTTTGAGGCGGGCGACCGCCTGCGGCTCACACTGGCAAGCTCTGATCAGGCGTTCGCGACGCCGCCGGCTCCGACCGTCTACACGGTTGCGCTCGGCGGCGGACCACTGAGCCTGCCGCAGCTGGCCGGCTCGCCCATCCCTAATCCGGATGTGGTGTGGCGTTACGCCCTCGGCGCCCTGATCGTGGTCATCGCTTCCGGGGTGCTGGTGGTGCTGGCGTTGGCCCGCCGGCGGCGCCGTTCCAACGCGGTCACCGTGGACGCTGAGTATGCCGACACCCCGCTCGTCGTGCGCGGACTGCGCAAGGAGTACGGCGACGGGTTCGTGGCCATCTCGGCGGCCGACTTCACCGTCCACCGTGGACAGGTGGTCGGTCTGCTCGGTCCCAATGGAGCCGGCAAGACGACGGCGCTTCGGGTACTGCTGGGGATGACCCAAGCGACCGCCGGCGACATTCTGATCTTCGGCCACCGGCTACGACCTGGCGGGGCTGTACTCACGCGGGTCGGTGCCCTCGTCGAAGGGCCCGGATTCCTGCCGCACGTCTCCGGATTGGAGAACCTCAGGCTCTACTGGCAGTCGACCGGCCGTCCGGTGACGGACGCCCGCCTGGACGAGGCCTTGGAGATCGCCGGGCTCGGCGACGCCATCCATCGCAAGGTACGCAAGTACAGCCACGGCATGAAGCAGCGGCTCGCGATCGCCCAGGCGATGCTCGGCCTGCCGGAACTGCTCGTGCTGGACGAACCGACCGACGGCCTCGATCCGCCCCAGATCGCTGAGATGCGAAACGTCCTGCGGGCCTACGCGACCGACGGGCGAGCCGTGCTGGTCTCGTCGCACCTGTTGGCCGAGGTCGAGCAGACATGTACCCACGTCGTCGTGATGAACAAGGGAGCGGTGGTGGCCGACGGCCCGGTGGATGAGGTTGTCGGCGACTCACCGATCGCGCATCTGGAGGTCTCGGACGTGGGCGTGGCCTCCACTGTCCTCAATAGACTGGACGGCATCCGGTCGGTCGCCCCGGACGGTTCGGGTCTCGTCATCGACCTGAACGGCATGCCCCGGGCCGAGGTTGTGGCCGCACTCGTCGCGGCAGGCGTCGGCGTCGACCGGGTGGTACCGCGGCGCCGGTTGGAGGACGCCTTCCTCAGCCTGGTCGGCGGTGACTCGAAGGGGAGCGCGGAACGATGACGACCACACTGGCCGAGCCGAAGGTGCGGACCTTCACGGTCGCGACCGAACTCCGCCGCCAGGCCAGCCGGCCCCGGACCCGGATCGCGCTGGCCGCGATGGTGGTGCTGCCACTGATCGTGCTGGTCGCGTTCGAGATCGGCCGGGCCGCTCCGAGCAGCACCAACGGCAGCGGCGCATTCGCGAACCTGGTCAGCGTCGCGACGGCCGGTGGGCTCAACTTCGCCCTGTTCACCCTGCTCGTCTCGTCGTCGTTCCTGCTCGTGGTCGTGGTGGCGCTCTTCTTCGGCGACACCGTTGCGAGCGAAGCGAGTTGGGGCAGCCTGCGGTATCTGCTCGCGATACCGGTGCCACGCGCCCGGCTGCTCGGGGTGAAGCTGGTCGTCTCTGCGATCTACTCCGCGCTCGCGCTCGCCCTGCTCGTCGGAACCGCTCTGGTCGCCGGCACTCTGCGCTACGGGTGGCACCCTCTTCAGTCCAACGTGGCCGACGAGGTCGGGCCGGCCGAGGCGTTCCGGCTGGTATGGACGGCCGCGGGGTACATCGGGGTCTCCCTCATCGTCGTCGCCGCGGTCTCGTTCCTGCTCTCCGTCTCCACCGACGCTCCGCTCGGCGCCGTCGGTGGCGCCGTCATGCTGCAGATCGTGTCCAACATCCTCAACCAGATCGACGCCCTGGGCGGAATCCGCAACTATCTGCCGACGCACTACAGCAGCGCCTGGGTCGGGCTGCTCTCCACGCCGACCCAATGGACGGGCATGATCCAGGGCTGCGTCTCCGCCCTGATCTACGGCCTGATCTTCTTCGCACTGGCATTCTGGCGCTTCGTCGGCAAGGACATCGTCTCCTGACCGAGGAACCCAGACGACACGGCGGTGAGACAGCCCCGGGGGGTTGGCCTTCCCCACCGCCGGGGGCTAGCCTGCGAAGCCGTGAGTGGCTGGGATACGCAGGACATCGACCTCATCGTCCAGAAGCGCCGGATGCGGGGCGGCTCGCGCCGGCGCTCGGGCCGTGGATGGGTCACCTGGCTGGTCGCAGGACTCGGCGTGCTGGTACTCGGTGCCGGGGCCTACCTTTTTCTGACGCGCAACGCGTCCGGACTCGCCGCATTGCCCAATCCGGCCATCGAGGCGACGGACGGGTTCAACGCGACGATCGGGGGCAACAACACGGTCACGATCGGGTTGGGTATCCGCAACCGCGCGGCGGTGCCGGTGACCGTGCTCTCGGCCCGCATCATCGCGCCGACCGGACTCACCCGTACCGCGTTGACAATCATCCCGCCCGGGAACGAGAACCAGGGCTTCGCCCTCGACGGCACTTTGCCTTCGCCGCAGACCATCCAGCTCGGTACCGACCCGGCGACCTCCGACGCGGTCATCGCCGCCCGGTACACCGTGAACTGCCGTGCGTTGCTTGCTGCAAACGCGGATGTCGACGAGGCGATCTATGTGACCATCGAAGTCGATGGGCAGCAGCGCGAGGAGGAGCTCACGCCGCCGGTGGTCGACGACAAGCAGTGGCTCAGCGCATCGGCGCAGCGTGTGTGTCTCAACCCGGTGCCGACCGGCGGCTCCACCGACCAACCGTTGCCACCTCAGCCCGGCGGTACGCCGCCGGCGCAGTAGGGCACTCCCGTAGTCGGCTTGCTACCCTGACGAGCAACAACCGAGCCGACAGCGAGCGAGCATCGCAGGGCCGCCGGGCCACGCCGGGGTCCCCGCGGAGACGTGAAGCGCAGCGGAGCGTCTTCGTGGGGTGGCAGCAGCGGAGCGAGCGCGGAGGCGAGGCAGATAACTGAACAACCTCATCCAGAGGGGCAGAGGGACCGGCCCGATGAAGCCCCGGCAACCACCGAGCGCACGGGCGACGATGCAGCAGGCGCGGATTGGTGCCAACTCCGGCCCACGATCGGCGTGGGAAAGATGAGAAGGAGACCCGATGCGCTCGACCGCTGCTCGCTGCCTGATCTGTCGTAACTGTTCCACCGAGGCACCGCTGCGGGCTCAGTATGCCTGCTACAACTGTTTCGGGCCGCTGGAGGTGGCCTACGACGCGGAGACGCTGCGCGGCGTCACCCGGGCGGAGATAGCGGGCGGACCGGCAAGCATGTGGCGCTACGCTTCGCTACTTCCGGTTGGTCAGGATCCGGCCACCCGGGTCACCCTCGATCCGGGCTGGACGCCGATGGTCGCGGCTCGCGCACTGGCCGAGGCGGTCGGTATGACCGGACCGCTCTGGTTCAAGGACGACTCGGCCAACCCCACACACTCGTTCAAGGACCGCGTCGTCTCGACCGCGTTGACGGCGGCACGGGGTTTCGGCTTCACCCGCTTTGCCTGTGCCTCGACGGGTAACCTGGCCAACTCGGTCGCCGCGCACTCGGCGCGGGCCGGAGTGCCCTCGATGGTCTTCATACCGGCCGACCTCGAGCCGGGGAAGGTCGTTACGACCGCGGTGTATGGCGGGGACGTGGTCGCGGTCGACGGCTCATACGACGACGTGAACCGTCTCTGCTCCGAACTGACCGAGACCGACGAGTTCGAAAAGACAGCGTTCGTCAACGTCAACCTGCGCCCGTTCTATGCCGAGGGCTCCAAGACCCTCGGGTACGAAGTCGCCGAGCAGCTCGGCTGGCGCGTGCCGGCTCAGGTGGTGATCCCGATGGCGAGCGGCGAACTACTGACCAAAGTGGACAAGGCCTTCGCCGAGCTGGTCGAGCTGGGTCTGGCCGACCCGCCGGCGGGCGGCTGGCGGGTCTTCGGCGCTCAGTCGGCCGGCTGCAACCCCATCGCGGCCGCGCTGCACGCCGGCGTGGACACGATCGTGCCGGTACGCCCGACCGGCATCGCCAAGTCGCTCAACATCGGCGACCCGGCCGCTGGGCTCTACGCCCTGGAAGTGGTCCGGCGAACCGGCGGCTGGATCGACCATGCCGACGACGGTGAGATCCGTGCCGGTATCCGGCTGCTAGCGGCCACCACCGGGATTTTCGCCGAGACCGCGGGTGGCGTGACGGTGGCGGTGCTCGGCAAGCTGGTGGCATCGGGTCGGCTCGACCCCTCCGCCGAGACCGTCGTGCTCAACACCGGCGACGGCCTGAAGACCTTCGATGCGGTGGAGAGCGTGGTCGGACCGACGTACCGGATCCGACCGACCTTGAAGGCCGCCCGCGAGGCAGCTCTCATCGCCTGACGCACACTGGCCCGGCCACAAGGTTTTGCTGCTATTCGCCCCGCGTACGGAGGCGAATCAAACAAAGATTTACTGATGCATCACCGTGGGTAACTCCACTCTTCGCTGGTCGACCGGCGTGTCGGCCAGACGATCATCACGCAGAGTAGGCGCGCTCGTGCACGCTGTGCGAGAACCCATGCCGAACTACTTGACGCGCCGGTTCCGACCGCGCAGGATGCTGCGTGCGGGAGGTTCGTCGCCGCGACGCCGGCAGGGCGGCGCGCAGTTTCGATGCCAGTGATGGTGTCGGCGCGAGGCTCCTCCCGACCAGCTCTCTTCGGCCGTTCCGACCGGGTTCGTACGACCCGAGCGGGACGGCCGAACTGTGTTCCGCGGCCGGTGCCACCGTCCCCGGCGACCACCTCAGCGCGGTAAGGGTGAAGATGGACCTATGACGGCAACACTGCCCCGCTTCTTCGAGTCACATCGGGAGATCCTCGACCGCGCCACCCGAGCCATCGCCGATCGGTCCTACTGGTCGGCGTACCCGGAATCGCCCAGTCCCAGGGTCTACGGCGAGACGGCCGCCGCGGACGGAGCCGCGGCGTTCCAGGCGCTACTTGGCACCGACTTCGCGATCGACCAGCCGGGTCAGACGGGCTGGGTCTCAACCGAATCGAGCCCGTACGGCCTCGACCTGGCCATCCGCTACCCGCATTGCGACATCGACGCGCTGCTCAGCGCCGCTCAAGCGGCGATGCCCGCGTGGCGGGATGCCGGACCGCAGGCACGTACCGGCGTCTGCCTGGAGATCCTGCACCGACTGCACAAGCAGATCTTCCTGCTGGCTAACGCCGTGCAGTTCACGACCGGCCAGGCCTTTGTGATGGCGTTCCAGGCCGGCGGCGCCCATGCGCTCGACCGGGCGCTGGAGGCGCTGGCGTACGCGTACGCCGAGATGACCCGTACGCCGGCACAGAGCGACTGGGAGAAGCCGGCCGGCAAGGGAGAGCCGCTACGGATGACGAAGACCTTCCACGTGGTACCGCGTGGGGTCGCCCTCGTCATCGGATGCAACACATTCCCGACCTGGAATTCGTACCCTGGCCTGTTCGCATCGCTCGCGACCGGCAACCCGGTCGTGGTCAAGCCGCACCCGCGGGCCGTCCTGCCGCTGGCTCTGACCGTACGGGTGGCGCGCGAGGTGCTCGCCGAGGCCGGCTTTGACCCCAACCTCGTGGCGCTGGCCGCCGAAGCGGCCGACGAGAAACTGGCCAGCGTCCTCGCGCTGCGACCCGAGGTGCGCATCATCGACTTCACCGGGTCGACCGAGTACGGCAACTGGCTGGAGGCGAACGCCCGGCAGGCGAACGTCTACACCGAGAAAGCGGGCGTCAACACGATCATCGTCGACTCGACCGACGACTTCGCCGGCATGTGCCGCAACATCGCCTTCTCGCTGAGTCTCTACAGTGGACAGATGTGCACCACGCCGCAGAACATCCTGGTGCCGGCACAGGGCACCCAAACCGAGGCCGGGCCGCGCAGCTTCGACGATGTCGCGGCCGGCATCGCCGATGCGGTGTCCACATTGACCAGTGACCCGGCCCGCGCCGTTGAGCTTACCGGAGCGATCGTCAACGATGGCGTGCTCGAACGGCTCGAGCGGGCCAGGGGGGTCGGCCGTGTCGTTCTCGACTCGCGGTCGTTGGAGCACCCTGCCCACCCCAAGGCTCAGGTACGAACGCCACTGGTGGTTGCCCTGGCTGCGGCCACGGACGCGGAGACCTACGCGACCGAGTGGTTCGGGCCGATCTCGTACGTCGTGTCCACGTCGTCCACCATGGACTCCGTGGACGTCTTCCGCCGCACGGCCGGTATCAAGGGCGCCCTCACGGCCTCGGTCTACTCGACCGACCCGGCCGTACTGGACGCGGTGGAGGCGGCCGCCCTCGACGCCGGCGTGCATCTGTCCTGCAACCTCACCGGCGGGGTGTTCGTCAACCAGTCGGCGGCCTTCTCAGATTTCCATGCCACCGGCGCGAATCCGGCGGCCAACGCATCGCTGACCGATGGGGCTTATGTGGCGAATCGCTTCAGGGTCGTCCAGTCCCGCCGGCACCACTGAGCGAATGTGGTGCCCGTCACCTCAGCATGTCACCAAATCGAGACAGTTGATCGCTACGACTGTCCGATTTGGCCTGATGCGCTCTCTGAACGCATCCGGTAGCGTGCGAGATCGGTCGCCAAAGGTGCGCTCCTCGGACCACGCACGGTCGCTGAAGGGCTGATGGGCGGCCGTGGGCCGTAAACCCGCGGTCCAGTGGTACGGCAGTGAGGAAGTGCACAGTGGCGCAGGGCACCGTCAAGTGGTTCAACAGCGAGAAGGGCTACGGCTTCATCGCAGTCGACGGTGGGCAGGACGTGTTCGTCCACTTCACCGCGATCGACATGGACGGCTACAAGACTCTCGACGACGGGGCACGGGTCGAGTTCGAAATCGCCCAGGGCCAGAAGGGTCCGCAGGCCGAGAAGGTCCATGTCATCTGACCTATTCCGGACTTGGCACAGCAAGGGCACCGTCTGGCCGGGCGGTGCCCTTCTGCGTTTGCGCTCGCATTCGCTCGCGCGTGCCGTGGGCTGCGCTCTTGGCGCTCGCAATCGCTCGCGCGTGCCGTGGGCTGCGCTCTTGGCGCTCGCAATCGCTCGCGCGTGCCGTGGGCCTTTCCAGTCGCCCTCTTCCCTCGTCGCTCGCTCCTTCGTCGCTCGGCTCCTCAGTCCAGAGGCCGCCGGCCCACGGCGGTTATCACTGTCGGACCCACGGCGGTCATCAGGGGCTCGCCCCCTTCTCTCGTCCGGAGTGGGTCTTCGTTGCCAAGTGGCTTGCACTCGACGGGGGTGAGTGCTAAACAGGTGATTGGCACTCTCATGGGGTGAGTGCCAATCCGCTCGGCGCCCGCCGGAGCGGGTGTTGGTCGGGACGGTGGGGCGTCACGGCTCGGATCCGGGCTGTGAGGCCGGTCGTCGCGGGCTATCCGGCCCGACCGACGGGTGCGACGCGGTGTACTGGTACCGGCAGGCATCCAGGCACGCTCGCGCTCGAAGGTGCGTACAACACTGTCCAGGAGGACAACGCCGAATGGCCAAGATTATCGCGTTCGACGAGGAGGCGCGCCGCGGTCTCGAGCGGGGCATGAATGTCCTTGCCGACGCCGTGAAGGTAACGCTGGGCCCGCGGGGCCGCAACGTCGTCCTCGAGAAGAAGTGGGGTGCCCCCACCATCACCAACGATGGTGTGAGCATCGCCAAGGAGATCGAACTCGACGACCCGTACGAGAAGATCGGCGCCGAGCTGGTCAAGGAGGTCGCCAAGAAGACCGACGACGTCGCCGGCGACGGCACGACGACGGCGACCGTTCTGGCCCAGGCGCTGGTCCGCGAGGGTCTGCGCAACGTGGCCGCCGGAGCGAACCCGATGGCCCTCAAGCGGGGCATCGAGGCCGCCGTCGCCGCGGTGACGGAGGAGCTCGCGAAGATCGCGAAGGACGTCGAGACCAAGGAGCAGATCGCGTCGACCGCCTCCATCTCCGCCGGTGACACCACCGTCGGCGACATCATCGCCGAGGCGATGGACAAGGTCGGCAAGGAAGGCGTCATCACCGTTGAGGAGAGCAACACCTTCGGCCTCGAGCTGGAGCTCACCGAGGGTATGCGCTTCGAC
>JBKPDY010000068.1:0-64311 GCA_046728155.1 Actinomycetota bacterium | reverse complement strand
GGTGATGTCGCGGTCGGCCGTCGTCTTCATCTGCTCGATCGCCTTGGGATCGAAATCGCGCTCGAGTCGCGTCCGGGCGCTCGACACCGCGTCCAGCGTCCGCGAGTACACGATCTTGTCGGCGGCACGCCAGATCTCGGCGAAGTCGCGGCTCTCGGCCGGTTGGTCGGCGCCGGTAGGCATCATCTCCCAGGCGCGCATCACCTCGTACATGCGCCGCCCGTAGAGGTAGGTTCCGACCGGCCGTTCGAGGTCGTTGACGAAGGTGTGCACCTCCTCGTCCGGCACGCTCCAGTCGAACTTCCCGGCCGCGTCGGCGATGTAACCATCGAGAGACATGATCCCCGAATAAATCAGTTTGGCCATGACGAGCCCTCCTCGACCGCTGGTGCCGCTATGCCACACAGTCGGCACAACGCGGCGAACCCGTCATCGGTGCCCGGCCAGTGTCGGCGTACGGCGTCGACACCGGCCCGGCGAACGACCGAACGCAATACCGCTGCGACGATGATCGCATCATCGGCGTACCCGATCACGGGGATGAAGTCAGGTATCAGATCAATCGGGAACGCCAGGTACGCGATCAGCAGCCCGAGTCGGAGGCGAACACCACGCTGCATTGATCGATCGGCGGCGAGCCGACGCAACAGCCGGAGCAGATCGGGGAGGATCCGTACGGCTTCCCCGAGCATCGCCCCCTTCGGCCGCACGATCACCAGACCGAGTACAAGCGCCAGCCACGCCGCGACGAGTCCAACCACGACGCCGATGACGATGTCGCGCACCATGGTCCCATGATCGCGTGGATACAGTCCCGGTACAACGCATCCGATCTCACGCCGGCTGGGTCACTCGGAGTCCCGTATGGCGGACTCCGGATTCCCCAGCCGGTCGGAGGCCAGCGCGGCGAAGGGCAGTGGGCAGCCGGGGATCTCGGCACAGGCGACCAGGTCGTGGCAGCCTGCCTCGATGGCCGCCTGCAACGTCGCTCGGATCACCGTGAGGTCGGCGATACGAGCGTCCACCTCGGCCAGCTTCAACGCCGCACGTGCCTGCAGCCCGGCAACACGGCGGGCACCGAGGCGGTGCCGACCGGCCTCGAGCAGGTCGGCCACCTCGTCGAGAGTGAACCCCAACCGCTGCGCGGCTTTGATGACGCGAAGTACGGTGACCGCCTCCGGCGCGTACACCCGCTGCCCACCCAGACTTCGCTGCGGCTTTGCCAGGAGTCCCCGTCGTTCGTAGTACCGGAGCGTCTGCGGGTTCACGCCGGCCGCCGCCGCGAGCTGTCCGCTGCGTAACCCCATGGTCATGCCGACGCCACGCCGGCCGCCCGCGCCGCCATCGCGTCGAGCATGTCGACGTGTTCGGGCGGGACATCGATGTCCAGCGACAACCGTCCACCGGTCGCGGTCAGGGTGAAGGTGAAGAATGAACAGCACTCGGTCTCGCGGACCAACAGCTCGGCCGCCTGCCCGGCCACAACTTGGTCAGGCGTCAACTCCAACCGCACTCGGCCGGGGCCGGTGCGATCCACTCCGCGGACCGCCGCCGCGAAGAATTCGTCGAACTCGACCCGCCGCAACGGGCGCTGCGCCGTCGGCAACGTGCACGCCGCCGGTAGCGCCCGCTCGTTCACCATGTCGTCCATGCTTCGACGGTAAGCCCGTACCTAGGTACCGGATGCAACTCGCACCTGGCCCCGGCGAATGCGGCGAGGCGAGCTAAGTTATTAGCTAAGGAGGTGGCGCATGTCAGCAGAAGCCGTTGAGCATTTCAACATGCACGACGCCAAGACGCACCTGTCCCGCATCATCGAACGAGTCGAGCGGGGCGAGGAGATCGTCATCGACCGCGCCGGTAAGCCGGTTGCGAAGATCGTCCCGCTTACACGACGGGTCAACCGCACCGCCGTTGGCTCGCTCGCCGGCCGGCTGGACCTGTCGGGCGACTGGGACTCCGCCGACACAAATGCCGAGATCGCCGCGGAATTCGGTGTGTCCGAGTGAGCCTGCTCCTCGACACCCATGTCGCCCTCTGGGGTCTGGCCGGCGACCCGGCGCTCAGCGGCGATTTCCTTGATCGACTACGACACGAACCCGATATCTACTTGAGCGCGGTCACAGTCTGGGAAGTAGCAATCAAACAGAGGCTCGGCAAGCTGGTGGGTCCAGAAGACCTGGCACGACGCGTATGTGACATGGGCTTTCGTGAACTGCCCGTAACGACCGCGCACGCTCTCGTCGCCGGGCGGCTCCCGATGCACCACCGCGACCCGTTCGATCGCATGCTCGTAGCTCAGGCCACAGTGGAGGGCCTGACCCTGGCGACGAGAGATCCCTCAATCCACCGGTACGATGTGGAGACACTGACGGTCTAGAACCTCTGCGCCGGCCACTGCGTTCGACATCAGCGGAGCCGTTCGGCGTGGCCGTGCGTGCGTCCAACGGCCTCGTCATGATTTGAATCTAGCGGGCGACCGGCTTCGACGGCCCACTGACCGATCGGCCGCGCCGGGCCAGCAGGGCGGCCGCCGCCGCGCCCACCAGCGCCAGCACAACCTGCAAGGCCGCCTTCTTCCAGCCGTAGCCGGTGTACCCCAATCCCCCGGCGATCCCTGCCGCGATGAGAGCGCCGACCAACGACAGCAGCGGAGCCAGCCACCGCGCGCTGGGCGACTGCCGACCCAGGATTAGGCCGGCGACAATCCCGATGATCAAGCCGATGATGACCGCCGCTATCCAGTTCGTCATGACAGCTCCATCCGACAGTTGGCGATGACTGACCTAACAGTCCTTCCACTTGCGCGTCGCGCTGTCAAGGGCGCGTGTCAGGCACTTCGCAACTGAGTCACGAGTCAGTAGGATCGCCGGCCATGGGCTCCTTGCAGGCGGCGCTGCCCGGCTCGTACTACACCGACCAGGCCCACTGGGCACGCGAGGTGGACCGGGTGCTCTTGCGTGAGTGGTTCTGCGTCGGGCGCCTTTCGACGTGGGGGCTCGAGTGCGGTTTGAGCGAACGGCTCGCCGTCGTAGACGTGGCCGGGGAGAGTCTTCTCGTGACCCGTGACCGGGGCGGGGTGCTGCGGGCCTTCTTCAACGTGTGCCGACACCGCGGCTCGCAGGTGATCCCCGTCGACCCGGACACGGCATCGCCCGTGGTGTGCCGGGCGGCCGCCCTACGGTGCCCGTACCATTCGTGGACTTATGACCTCACCGGTCGGCTGCTGCGCGCCCCGCACATGGATGACCTCACCGGCTTCGCGTACGACGAGTTCGGACTGAGCGAGATCGGGGCCGACACCTGGGGCGGCTTCCTCTTCCTGCGTCTGGCGGATGCGACCGGACCTTCACTGCTCGAGGGTCTCGGCGAGATCCCTGGCCGGGTGCGGCGATACCCACTTGACGCCTTGGTCGTCGGGCAGTCCCTGAGCTACGACGTACGCGCGAACTATAAGGTAGTTCTCGAGAACTACAACGAGTGCTATCACTGCGCCGGGGTGCACCCCGAACTCGTGCGGCTGGTGCCCGCGTTCGGCCGCGGCGGCGCCGGCCTGGACTGGGATGCGGGCATCCCGCACCGCGACGGCGCCTGGACTTTCACCGCGACGGGCACCTCGAATCGCACACCGTTCTCCGGACTCGACGAGGCGGAGCGGGTACGCCACAAGGGTGAACTGATCTATCCCAACCTGATGCTGAGCCTATCGGCCGACCACGTCGCGGCGTTCACGCTCTGGCCAGCGTCGGCCGGTCTTACCCGCATCATCTGCGACCTGCTGTTCGACGAGGACGAGGTCGCACGGGATTCCTTCGACCCGAGTGACGCCGCCGATTTCTGGGACGTTGTGAACAGGCAGGACTGGGCAATCTGCGAGTCGGTGCAGCGAGGCATGTCCTCGCGCGGCTTCACCCAGGGCTGGTTCGCTCCGATGGAAGACCTCAGCCTGGATATCCGCCGATGGCTGCTACCCAGACTGGGCGAGCCGTGAGCGCGGTGGAGCGAGCCGATGTCGTCGTCGCCGGCGGCGGTGGGCTGGGCAGTGCCACGGCATGGCAACTGGCTCGCCGCGGGGCCGATGTCGTCCTTCTCGAACAGTTCGCCCTCGGTCATCGCAACGGGGCTTCGCACGACACGTCGCGCATCCTCCGGCGTAGCTATCACACGCCGGCCTACGTCGCCCTGGCCGGCGAGGCCTACGCCGAGTGGGCGGTGCTCGAGCGCGAGTCCGGTGAGCGGCTGGTGAGCACCACCGGCGGTCTCGATCTCTTCCCGCCCGATGCGGCGATGTCCGCGGTGGACTACACATCGAGCCTCGCCGGGTGCGGGGTGCCGTTCCAGATCCTCGACGCCGCCGAGGTAACCGCGCGATGGCCGGCGATCGCCCTGCCCGATGCCACGATGGCGATCTATCAAGGGGATACCTCGATCGTCCCCGCCGGCCGCGCTACCGCGACGATGCAGCGGCTCGCCCGTCTGCGCGGAGCCCGGCTGCGCGACGAATCTCCGGTCACCCGACTGGTCGACCTCGGTGACGAGGTCGAGGTGTTCGTGGGCTCAGCCGGCGACCGGATCCGGGCGTGCCGCGTCGTACTCACCGCCGACGCCTGGACCAACGACCTGCTCGTGCATCTCGGCGTCGCCTTGCCGTTGACCGTACTGCGAGAGCAGGTGACCTACTTCGCGCCGGCGTCGCCGGAGTCGTTCGGGCCCGACCGGCTACCGGTCTGGATCTGGATGGATGATCCGTCCTTCTACGGGTTCCCGACGTACGCCGAGGGTGGCCACGGGGCGCTGGTGAAGGCCGCACAGGACTGCGGCGGGGCGGCGACGACGGCGTCCACGCGATCCTTCGACCCGGACCCGGCCGCCCTGAGCCTGCTCTCCCGGTTCGTCACTAGCCTCCTTCCCGGGGTCGGGCCGCCGGCGCACACGGTAACCTGCCTCTACACCCTGACCCCGGACCGCGACTTCGTCATCGACGCGGTACCTGGACATCCGTCGGTCTTCGTCGGGCTCGGCGCCGCCCATGCGTTCAAGTTCGCGCCAACGTTCGGGCGGCTGCTGGCCGACCTCGCCACCACCGGCGAGGCCGGCAGTGCCATCGACGGGTTCGCCATGGACCGCCCGGCGCTGGTCAACCGGGCCTACCAGCCGACCTGGCTGGTCTGACCGCGGCTGGGCCACGGCTAGGCCGAGTCGGCCGAGCTTGCCGGCGTACGTACCGCCGGCGGCTGGACCGCGACGATGTCCTGAACGGTGCGCCGGTCCGGGGCCGGCTCGACGGAGGCCCGCTGGTTCTGCGTGGGCGGCCGTTGTGCGTCGGGCTCGCCCCGAACGCCCGGCACCTTCTCCTGTGCCTTCTCCAGGAACCGCAGCAATTCGACCGGAAACGGCAGTACCAGCGTCGAGTTCTTCTCCGCCGCGACCTCGACCACGGTCTGCAGCAACCGAAGCTGCAGCGCCGCCGGAGTGTCGGCCATGATGCTGGCCGCTTCAGCGAGCTTGCGCGACGCCTGAAGTTCTCCCTCGGCGGTGATGACACGGGCCCGCCGCTCCCGTTCCGCCTCGGCCTGACGTGACATCGAGCGCTTCATCGACTCCGGCAACGCCACGTCCTTGATCTCAACCCGGTCGATGTGGACGCCCCAGTCCAGCGCCGGATTGTCGATCATTATTTCCAGGCCCTGGTTGAGCCGCTCCCGGTTGGTCAGCAGGTCATCCAGCTCGCTCTTTCCGATCATGGAACGAAGCGACGTCTGGGCGACCTGCAACACGGCGAATTTGTAGTCCTGAACGGCCACGATGGCCCGGACCGGGTCGACAACGCTGAAGTAGACGACCGCGTCGACCTTGACCGTCACGTTGTCCCGGGTAATGCCTTCCTGCGCGGGCACCGGCATCGTCACGACCTGCATATTGACGGTCCGAAGGCGGTCGACGCCCGGGACGATCATGTTGAGTCCGGGCCCGCGGATCGTCTCGAGCACCCGGCCGAACCGGAAGACCAGCGCTCGCTCATACTGCTTGACTACTCGCGCGCTCAAACCGAACCAGATCGCGGCCAGACCGAATGCCCCGATCAGTGCGCCGACGATGACCATGACCGGCTCCCATGCTTGCTTTGCCGTCCAGTCCTCAACCGGATCGTAGCTCGGGATCGCACTCGCGTGCGCCGCTGCAACACCATCATCGCCGGTGCTGCCTGCCCACCGGTCACCCCGGCACCGACTTAACCAGTTGCGGGCTGGGATGTTGTCTGGTGGTGTCACGATGGTCGCAACGTCGCAGCATCGACGCGTACGGCACCGGCGGGTAAACCAGGCGCGGGAGAATCATGGGCATGTCAGCCACCGGCCTCATCACGGGTCATCGCATCAAGTTCGCTGTCCTGCTGTTCTGGCTCATCGTGGTAGCGGTGGCGTTTCCGTTCGCCGGCAAGCTGATGGGCGCCGAGAAGAACGACGCGACATCGTGGCTGCCCGGAGGCGCCGAGTCGACCAAGGTGCTGGACGCACAGGCCGCGTTCATCTCGCCCAACACGCTCCCGGCGGTGCTCGTATACGAGCGTCCGGCGGGCCTCACGGCGACGGATTCCGGAAAGATCGCCGCCGATGCCAAATCGTTCGGCACTCTGCCCAACCTGGACGGCTCGGTCTTCGGTCCGATCCCATCGCGCGACGGTCAGGCCGCTGAGATCGTCGTACCGATCAACCTCGGCCCGAACGGCTGGTCCACCGCGGGCGACATCGTGGCGCGGATGCTCGACACAGCCCGTAACGGCGCGAACGGCATGACTGTTCATGTCACAGGTCCGGCCGGAGTCGCGGCCGACTCTTCGAAGGCATTCGAGGGCATCGACAGCACACTGCTCTTCGCAGCCCTCGGCGTCGTGGTGCTGATTCTGCTCCTCACTTACCGCAGCCCGATCCTCTGGCTGCTCCCGGTGATCTCCGCAGTGGTGGCCCTCACCTGCGCGCAGGCAATCATCTATCTACTTGCCACGCATGCCGGGCTCATCGTCAACGCACAGAGCGCGGGCATCCTCACCGTCCTGGTCTTCGGCGCCGGCACCGACTACGCGCTACTGCTCATCGCGCGCTACCGCGAGGAACTGCGCCGCCATCATGACCGGCATGAGGCGATGGCGGTTGCCCTGCACCGGGCCAGCCCAGCCATCATCGCGAGCGGCGCCACGGTCGTGGTCAGCATGCTCTGTCTGCTATCCGCGCAGACCAACTCCACCAAGGGACTCGGCCCGGTCGCCGCGATCGGCATCCTCGTAGCGCTGGCGGTGATGCTGACCCTGCTACCCGCACTGCTGGTCACCGTCGGCCGGTGGGTATTCTGGCCGATCCGCCCGGTCGAGGGTTCGGCCGAACCTACCGCTCGCGGCTTCTGGGCCCGCGTGGGGGCGCGGATCGCCCATCGCCCGCGCCTGACCTGGCTCGTCACCGCCGGCGTGCTGGCCGTCCTGGCGGCGGGAATCGTCCAACTGGACGCGACTGGGCTCACCAATAAGGAGTCCTTCCGCGGTACGCCCGATTCGGTGGTCGGCGAAGATGTGCTGAGCCGTCACTTCCCGGCTGGCGCGGGCAATCCCGTGGTCGTTATCAGCACAGCCGCCCAGGCGGACGCCGTACGAACCGCGCTCGGCCAGACGCCGGGGATCGACCCGGGCAGCGTGGTGCCGCCGTTGATCCGCGACGGGACCGCCCTGATCCAGGGCACACTGATCGACCCGCCCGACAGCCAGGCGGCGTTCGCCGCAGTGGACAAAGCGCGGGACCGGGTGCATGCCGTGCCTGGAGCCGATGCGATGGTCGGCGGAAACACGGCAGTGAACCTCGACGTACAGCGGGCCGCCCAATTCGACCGAAACTTGATCATCCCTGTCGTGCTGGCGGTGGTGCTCATCATCCTGGCCCTCCTGCTACGTTCGATCCTCGCGCCACTGCTGCTGGTCGCGACGGTGGTGCTCTCGTTCGCCGCCGCTCTGGGCCTGAGTGCCTTTGTCTTCAAGCACGTCTTCGGCTTCGGCGGCGCGGACGCGTCCTACCCGCTGTTCGTCTTCGTCTTCCTCGTCGCATTGGGCATCGACTACAACATCTTCCTGATGACCCGGGTGCGGGAGGAGGCCCACCGGCAGGGCACCCGTCGTGCGACGCTCGTCGGCCTTTCCGCCACGGGTGGTGTGATCACCTCCGCCGGCCTGGTCCTCGCGGGCACATTCGCGGTCCTCGCTACGTTGCCGTTGATCGCCTTCGCCGAGATCGGCTTCACGGTCGCGTTCGGCGTCCTGCTCGACACGATCGTGGTCCGATCGGTGCTGGTGACGGCGCTCAACCTTGACATCGGTCCGCGGATCTGGTGGCCGAACCGGTTGTCCAAGGATCATGACGTGGCGCCGGCCGAAGCGCCCCAGCTCGTCCTTGACCGAGCGGTGACCCGACAAAACGCGTGAGGGAGCCTCGGCCGGCGAAGCACATGGCGACCGGCCGTGCCGTCGACACCGCCGCGGGGACGCGTCGACGATCCTGGAAGTCGTCGTTGCGCGGACATGCCGAACCGTGAACACAGATACAACGTTGTCAGGTATGGTTCGGCCATCGTGCAGCAGGACGGAAGCATGCAGCCTGGGAACGGCAACCCGCCGCGGCCGCGGCGCCCCACGATGGTCGACGTCGCGCACCAGGCCGGGGTCAGCCTGAAGACGGTGTCACGGGTGATCAACGGAGAGCCGTCGGTTGGGCCGCTACTCGTCGACAGGGTGCTCACCGCCGCGTCCGAGCTGGGCTTCCGCCGCAACGACGTCGCCCGGTCGCTTCGCTCGAGCGAGGTGAGCCGGACCATCGCCCTGCTCATCGAGGAGATCGCCAACCCGTTCTATGCGGTGATCGCAGGAGTCGTCGCCGAGATCGCGGCCGCCCACGACACGCTGTTGATCATCGTGTCGTCCGAGGAGAACCCGGAGCGGGAGCACAAACTCCTGCTCAACCTGTGCCAGCGCCGGGTCGACGGCCTCCTCGTGGTGCCGGCCGGCCAGGACCACTCGTACTTGTGGCGCGAGACCCAGATGGGGATTCCGGCGGTATTCCTCGACCGCCCGCCTGGTCAGCTGCTCGCCGATACGGTGCTCGTTGACAACCGAGGCGGCGCGCAGGCCGCCGTCCAGGGAATCTTGAGCCGAGGACACCAGCGGATCGGGATCCTTCTCGACTCCATGTCGGTGTACACGATGCGGGAGCGGATCGCCGGTGCTCAGTCGGCGTTGGCGACCGCTGGCGTGCCGTACGACGACGAGCTGGTGCGCCAGGCTGTCCGCACACCGGACGACGCCGCGCGGGCGGTCGCGGACATGCTCACCATGCCAGAACCCCCGACCGCGTTCTTCTGTCTGAACAACCGCATAACGGTCGGCGCACTGCATGAACTGAGCCGCCGCGAAAGTGGGGCAGACCTGGTCGGATTCGATGATTTCGAGCTGTCGCACCTCATGCCGCGGCCGTTCCGGGTGGTCGCATACGACCCGACCGAACTTGCACGGATCGCGGCGACCCGGCTCTTCGACCGGATCGGCGGGGACACCTCGTGGCCGGTAACTCATGTCCTCTCCACGTCCATTGTGGATCGTGGGCTGCCCGACGCGGTCCGGCCTCCCCTCTGCTGACTCGGCGTCGAACCAGCCGTAGGTAAAGGAAGTATCCAATGCGGCATTAGAACGCTTTGCCCGAGATGTCGCAGCGGAACGGACCACCCCCGCCACTCCTCCACCCCGTGAACGTCGTTTGGTCACGGCCCCGGCTATCGTGACGGAACCGAATCCGAGCCCTCCGTTGACAACTCGATCTCCCACCGCGAGTCTGGCCCAGGAGACTCGGACAACGATGTCAGGCACAGATGGAGGAAAGTATGCGATTTTCGAGGCGCATCGCTGTCGCGGTGCTGGGCGCCGGCGCCCTCTTGGCCGCGACGGCCTGCGGCGGCAACAGCGGTGGCGGCGGTGCTGCACCCAAGAACGTCGAGGTGTTCACCTGGTGGGCCGACGGTGGCGAGAAGGCCGGGCTCGACGGCCTGGTCAACGTGTTCAAGACCGCGTGCAGCCAGTACACCTTCGTCAACGGCGCGATCGCCGGCGGCGCCGGCTCGAACGCCAAGACGGTGCTGGCCAACCGGCTGCAGCAGTCCGACCCGCCGGACACGTTCCAGGCCCACGCAGGTGCGGAGCTGACCGACTACATCAACGCCGGCCAGGTCGAGGACCTGAGCCAGGAGTACAAGGACTGGGGTCTGACCAACGCCTTCCCGGCCGGCCTGATCAGCAACCTGACCGTCGACGGCAAGATCTACTCGGTGCCGGCGAACATCCACCGGGCCAACGTCCTGTGGGGTAACAAGACGGTGCTGGCGAGCGCCGGCATCACCCAGGACGCCACGACGCTCGACGGCTTCTTCGCCGACCTGGAGAAGCTCAAGGCGAAGAACGTCACGCCACTGGCACTGGGCAAGGACTGGACGCAGCTGATGCTCTTCGAGACGGTGCTCATCTCCGACCTCGGCCCGGACAAGTTCACCGGTCTGTGGAACGGCTCCACCGACTGGGCCGGTGCCGATGTCACCAAGGCGATCTCCGACTTCAAGAAGCTCGAGAGCTACACGAACAAGGACACCCGCGACACGTTCGACTGGACCGACGCCGAGAAGCTGATCATGGATGGCAAGGCCGGCTACCAGTTGATGGGTGACTGGGAAGCGGCGGATCTCGACGCCAAGGGCTTCAAGGACTACAGCTACTCGGTCTTCCCGGGCAACACCGGCGTGTACCAGTGGCTGGCCGACTCGTTCGTGCTGCCCAAGGGCGCGAAGAACCCCGACGGGACCAAGTGCTGGCTGAAGACCGTCGGCAGCGCCGACGGCCAGAAGGCGTTCAACACCAAGAAGGGCTCGATCCCGGCCCGTACCGACGCCAATCCGGCCGACTACCCCGCCTACCAGCAGGCGGCGATCGGCGACTGGAAGTCGTTGAAGCAGGTCCCATCCTGCGCACACGGCTCGGGTTGCTCGCAAGGTTGGCAGGGCGCGATGGCCTCAGCTATGGGCAAGTTCTCCACCGATGGCGACACGGCGGCGCTGCAGACGGCACTCGTCTCGGCGGCGACGCAGTTCGCGAAGAAGTAGTTAGGCGGTATGGTTCCGCGGCGGGCCGGTAACTAGGTCCGCCGCGGGTCCGTTTCCCGATCGCGCCAGGTCTGCGGAGGGAGTGCGCATGCGTCATCGGTTACGACGGTGGGGGCCTGGGCTGCTCCTGCTGTCTCCCTCGCTGATCGTCCTGGCCATCTTCGTCTACGGGCTGATCGCCTGGACGATCAACCTGTCCCTGCAGAACAAGCACAACGCGTTGCCATCCAAGGGTTTCGTCGGACTCCAGAACTACAACAACCTGTTCACCAACGACATCGGCGACCGGTTCGTGCACTCGCTGAAGAACCTCGGCATCTTCACCGTCGTGTTCATCGGCGGCACGATTCTGATGGGCCTGCTGTGGGCTTTCCTGCTCGAGCGTGGCGCCCGGGCCGAGGGCTTGTTCCGTACCGTCTACCTGTTCCCGATGGCGGTATCGTTCATCGCCTCCGGCGTCGTGTGGCGGTGGCTGATGAACTCCGGCACAGGCGACAACGCGGGTGGCCTGAACGTCATTTTCGGGGCGCTGCACCTGGGCTTCCTCGAGAACCGGTGGTGGACCAACCCGGACTGGGGAATGGCCGCGATGGCGCTGCCGGCGATCTGGCAGTTGTCGGGGTACATCATGGCCCTGTTCCTAGCGGGTTTCCGCGGCATTCCGCACGACCTGCGCGAGGCGGCGCTTATGGACGGCGCCAGTACGTTCCAGCTCTACCGTCGGGTGCTCTTTCCGCAGCTGACCCCGGTCGCACTGTCCGCCCTCATCATCACCGGGCACATGTCGATGAAGATGTTCGACCTCATCATGTCGGTCTCCGGTCCCCAATACCTCACCGAGGTACCGGCCGTTTACGTGTGGCAGATGCTGCTCACCAACGACCAGGCGAAGGCAGCGGCGATCGCGGTCTTCCTGCTCGTCGTCGTCGCGCTCGTCATCGTCCCGTACCTGATCTATGTCAACCGGGCGGAGAAGCGATCATGAGCACCGGGGTCGTCACGCCAACGCTTCCCGGTGGTGGTGTCATCGAGGCGCCGCCGCCACTGCGACCGCCCGGCACGTCCTCGGCCATGGTGTGGCGCACCGTTCGGTACGCGGCGCTCATCTTCTTCGTCGTCGTCATGCTCATGCCGCTGTACGTCCTGATCGTCACGAGCTTCAAGCACGGCAGCGATATCGGCATCACCGGCCAGTGGAACCTGCCGGCGCACTGGACCTTCGCATCGTGGGACAAGGCCTGGGAAAGACTCTCCGGCTCGTTTATCCGAACCTTCGAGCTCGCCGTTCCGGTAGCGCTGATCTCGTCGTTCCTCGGCGCCGCCAACGGATTCGTGCTCTCCCGGGTACGCTTCCCGGGCGCGGACGTCGTGTTCACGCTGATCCTGTTCGGTATGTTCATCCCGTACCAGGCCGTCATGATTCCGCTCGGCGAGGTACTCAACGATGCGAACATCGCGCGCGGGATTCCCCGGCTCATCCTGGTGCACATCATCTACGGGATCCCGATCTGCACGCTCATCTTCCGCAACTACTACGCCACCACCGTCCCCGTCGAGATCGTCGAGGCGGCCAATGTGGACGGAGCGGGCCTCCTGCGGATGTTCCGGTCGGTGATCCTTCCGGTCTCCGCCCCGGGCTTCGTCGTCACCATCATCTGGCAGTTCACGTCGGCCTGGAACGACTACCTGTTCGCCATATTCCTGTCCAATACGAATAACGGTCCGATCACCATCGCGTTGAATGCGCTCGCCGGCGCGCAGAGCCCCGACTACGCCGCCTCGATGGCCGGGGCCCTCATCACATCCCTGCCAACGCTTGTCGTCTATATCCTGCTCGGCCGATGGTTCATCGGCGGTCTCATGGCCGGATCTGTCAAGAGCTGACGGGCGTCGTGACCATAGCTCAGTTCAAGGACATCTGCTTCGACGCGGCCGATCCGGCGCGGGTAGGAACGTTCTGGGCCTCGGCACTCGGCCTGACCTGGCACGCGCAGCCTGGCGGTGACGGCTGGCTGTCCGGTCCGACGCCGCAGCACACGATCTGGGTGAACGGCGTGCCCGAACCCAGGACCGTGAAGAACCGGGTCCACGTGGATATCTATGCCAAGAGCCTGGCCGATCTGGAGGTGCTCGGCGCCCGGGTCGTGCAGGCCGAGGGCGGCGACCGTCGGTGGACGGTCATGGCGGACGCCGAGGGCGGCGAGTTCTGCGCGTTCCTGCGGGCGGACCCCTCGGAGCAGCGGCTGCACGGCCTGGCCGTCGACTGCGTCGATCCGCGGTCGCAGGCGACGTGGTGGGGTGCCGTGTTCGGTGAACCGGTCGTCGACAATGCCACCTGGTACACCATCGATCGGCCGTCAGGAGCGCCGTTCACCATGGACTTCGCGGCTGTGCCCGAACCGAAGCTGGTCAAGAACCGGGTCCACTGGGACGTGACCGCCCCGGACCACGCGCCGCTGCTCGACGCCGGCGCTACCCTCCTGCGGACGCCGGACGAGGACATCTCGTGGTACGTGCTGGCCGATCCCGAGGGCAACGAGTTCTGCGTGTTCGTAGCGTGACGTGACTACTCGTCCAGCCAGCCGCGCTTGCGCGCCGACTGGACCAGACGATTGCGGATCGCCACGATCTGCGCCGCGGTGATGTCGGGACAGTTGACGATCAGCGCGTCGGTGATCTCGGCGCCGTACTCACGCTCGGAGATCACCTCGGAGAGGTCGTCGTCGCCGTAGTCGTGCGACGACGGCGGTATATCCAGATCCGGATCATCCGGAAGGATCTTGACGTCGTACGCCTTGAGCCCCCGCTGGCCGCCCATCACGCGAAACTCGACCCGTGTCCCGACGTGTAGCCGGCTCGCCTGCCCGCCGAGTTCCTCCGAATGGACGAACACGTCGTCTCCGCCCTCATCGGGAGCGATGAACCCAAAACCCCGAGCAACGTTGAACTGAACAACCCGGCCAGTCCCCACAGCCACCACCACCTGCATCCGTGCACCCCGCGCTCTATAGCGCGACCTGACGACATGGTACACGGCGACCGGGTGGGTGACCGGGCCCGGTTCGCGCCACGCCGACCCCTACGTTGACACACACTGAATGGGGTCCCAGACTCAACGCATCCGCCATAGTGGAAGTTTTGGCAATCGATTCGCCACAAGGAGAAGCGACATGCAACCAACTTCCTATCCGGTCACGCTGTCGGTGGACTACCCTGACCGACCGCTCAACCGCGTGAGCACCGGCTTCCGCATCTTCTATGCCTTGCCCATCGCCATCGTCCTCGGAGCTGTCGCCGGCGGCGGCGCCTGGTCGTGGAGTTCAAACGGCCAGACTCAGACGGTTGCGGCGGGCGCCGGCGGGCTGCTTTTCTTCGGTCCATTACTCATGATCCTGTTCAGACAGAAGTATCCACGGTGGTGGTTCGACTGGAACCTCCAGTTGCAGCGGTTCAGTAATCGTGTCTCCGTCTTTCTTGCTCTCATGGACGACCAGTACCCGTCCACCGATGAGCAGCAGTCGGTACATCTGGACTACGAGTACCCCGACGCCCGCACTGATCTGAACCGGTGGCTGCCGTTGGTGAAGTGGTTCCTCGCGATTCCCCACTACATCGTTCTGTTCTTCCTGACCATCGGCGCCGTCGTCGCGGTCGTCATCGCGTGGTTCGCCATTCTGTTCACCGGCAGGTATCCCCGTGGGCTGTTCACGTACGTCGAAGGCGTCATCCGCTGGCACAACCGCGTCCTCGGGTACGCGTTCATTCTCATTACCGACATGTACCCGCCGTTCCGTCTATCCGTGTAAGGCTCATTGCCGATCCAGTTCGGCCAGCGTTTCGCCCAGGAGCTCGATGGAAGCCTCGGTGATCGGATCCACCACGAGCTGAAGGTGGGTCGCGCCCGCCTTGGCCATGGCGTCGATGTGTCCCCCGATATCGGCGATGGATCCGCGCACGGGCGCGACCGGGGCGTTGTACGTGTCGCCCATGAGCCGCCCCAGGCCACCCGGCAGGCTCACCAGAACCGCTGCGGTGGCGGCGACCTCGTCCGACGCCCGTCCGGCTCGCGAGACCGCCTCGTCAACGCGGGTACGGACGGCCGCGAACCCGGCTGGCGTGTTCCCGTAGTCGCTCCACCAGACGTTCCACAGGTCGACGTAGGGCAAGGCGATTCGCATCATCCGTGGGCTCGTCGAACCGAGCATCAGCGGCGGGCCACCCGGCCGTCCCGGCGGCGGGTCGAGCACGCAGTCCTCAACTCGGTAATAGGCGCCATCGACATCGATTCGTCCATCCCGCAGCAGGCCGCGGATGATGGTGAACGCCTCCCCGAACCGGGAGACCCGATGATCGTACGGAAATCCGAATGCGCGGTACTCTCGCTCGTTCCAACCCGCGCCGATGCCGAGGATCAGCCGCCCACCAGAGATGGCATCGACGGTCGCCGCCTGCTTGGCGAGCATCGCCGGCGCGTGAAAGCTCGTCGATGCGACGAGCGGACCGAGCTCGACCCGCTCGGTAACGACGGCGAGCGCGGCGAGCGAGGTCCACACCTCCCACGGGCCCCGCGTGACCCCGCCCGGCAGGTCGTAGAGCAGGTGGTCGCCCATCCACAACGAGTCGAACCCGACCGCCTCTGCGGTGCGGGCCATCGCGAGCATCTCCGGCCACCCGACGCTCCGCTCGACCTCCGGCAGCTGAATTCCGACCCGGCATGGACGTGGCATCTACGAACTCTATCGGCGAGTTCGGTCTGCCTTGCTCGGCTGGGGAGTCCCAGGTCCGCGATGGGGGACTCACAGTGACCCAGCCGCGGACGAGGCAGACTGTTCTCATGCGGTCGTCGACGGCGTCGGACCAGCCAGCCACCCGCGGCCGGTTGGTCGGGCTCGACGGCATCCGCGGACTGGCGGCCCTGTTCGTGGTCATGAACCACGCGTTCCTGCGTTCGTTTCCCGGCTACCCCAGGACCTCGGCCCCGTTCTGGGCCGCTTGGTTCATCTATGGGCGGTTCGCGGTTGTCGTCTTCATCGTGCTGTCCGGCTTTTCTCTCGCGGTCGCCCCGGCCCGATCCGGTTGGCAGCTTGGCGGCACGTCCCGGTTCGCCGTCCGCCGGGCCTGGCGGATCCTGCCGCCGTACTGGGCGGCCCTGACCTTCAGCCTCCTGGTTGCCTGGCTGATCATGGCGCAACCGGGTGCGGGTGTACCGACGGCGAGGTCGGTCGTCGTCAACGGTCTGCTCCTGCAGGACGTGTTCCATGCTCCCAGCCCGAACCGTGCATTCTGGTCGATCGCCGTGGAGGCGCAGCTCTACGTCATGTTCCCGTTGCTGCTGCTGTTCATCCGCCGGGTGAACGCGATGGCGATGGTGGCCACGGTCGCGCTTGTGGTGATCGCAGTCGGCGTGGTGACTTCGCCGCCCCTGCTGGTGTACTACGTCCCGGAGTTCGCCGCGCTGTTCGCGATCGGCGTCATGGCCGCCGGCATCGTGGGCGCGAGTGAGCGTCGCCGATCCCTGCCCTGGCACTGGCTCGCGCTCGCCGCCGCCATACCGGTGGTCAATGCCATCGCCTGGAAGGGTTCGGTCTGGACGCTGGACAACCTGTTCTGGGTCGACCTGGCGTTCGGCCCGGCCATCGGCTGCCTGCTCGCCGCCGTGGCCACGCGTCGTCCGGCACCCGTGGTACGCCTGCTGGACACCCGCCCTTTGCGCAGCCTCGGCTCCTTCTCGTACAGCCTCTACCTGACCCACGCGCCGATCGTCGTGGTCGTCTACTACACGGTCGTGGCCGGACGCGTTCCCCAGGGCGTGCCGTCATTCCTGGTTACGCTCGCCATCGTGCTGCCGGCGACGATCGGGTTCGCCCGGCTCTTCGGAGCCGTGTTCGAGATCCCGTTCCAGAGGTACCGGGGGTGGAGCGCGCTACGCGCCGCCCGGCCGCCGGCAGAGGGTGTGGCAACCGGCGCCGGCCTGTCGTAAGGACTGTCTATAGGATCGGCGCGTGGCTGTCCGTGAGTTGTGGGCGCGGCTGCCGCGACCCCTCGTCGACACGGCGTTCGCGGTGGCAGTGACGGTATTCGTCGTCCTCACCGAGGCGTCGGAGCGTCGACATGGTGAGCACGTACCGACCATCGGCCTGGTGTTGCTGGCCGGGTTGGCCCCGGCACTGGCGGTACGACGGCGGTACCCGGTGGTGTGTCTCGTGCTCGTCGGCGCGATCCAGGTTGGCCTCTCCGCGACCAGTACAGCGGTGGGAGCCAACGTCCCGGCGGAGCTGATCGCGCCGTACAGTGTCGCCGCGCGCGCCGGCCGGCGCTCTCGTCTCGTGACGGCGGGCGTCGTTGCGGGGGTACTGGTGGTCGTGGCGCTGCCGTGTGGAGCAGGGCACAGGCGCGACAGGACGCATTGGCACTCCTGATCGGCGGCGCCGGCGCATGGCTGCTCGGGACGGTCATGCGGTCACGGCGGCAGGAGGTTGGCCGGCTCGCCGAACACGCTGATCGGCTGGAGCGGGAACGGGAGTTGCTGGCCCGCCAGGCCGTCGCCGACGAGCGTCTGCGAATCGCGCGCGAGCTGCACGATGTCGTGGCCCACAACCTGAGTGTCCTTGTGGTCCAGGCCCAGGCGATGCAGCCGATTGTGGCGCGCGATCCAGACCGGGCCCGCGGTCTGGCGGTGTCCATCGAGGAGACAGGCCGCGAGGCGCTGACAGAGATGCGACAACTCCTCGGCGTACTCCGCGCGGAGGACGACGGTGACCAGCCGGCCACCAGCCCGCCCGGACCACAGCCCGGCCTCGACCGCTTGGACGCATTGATGGAACAGGTCCGCGAGGCCGGGCTACCGGTGACGTTGACCACCGACGGCGGCCCTCGCCGACTTGCGCCCGCCGCAGACCTGTCCGCGTACCGGATCGTGCAGGAGGCGTTGACCAACGTACTGCGGCACGCCGGGCCTGCCCGTGCGGAGGTCGCGGTGCGCTACCTCGACGACGGCCTCACGATCGCGATCGTCGACGACGGAAGGGGCGCTTCAGCCCGACTGAACTCGAATCAGCTGCCCGGCGCCGGGCACGGACTCGTCGGAATGAGGGAGCGGGTGGCTCTCTTCGGAGGCGAGCTCAGGGCGGGGCCGCGCCTGGGCGGTGGGTTCGAGGTGCGGGCCCGCATTCCGTTCGAGCGGACGGAGAGCGGATGATCCGGGTGCTGCTGGTGGACGACCAACCGTTGCTGCGGACCGGTTTCCGGATGATTCTGGAGAACGAACCGGGCATCGAGGTCGTGGGCGAGGCCGGAGACGGGGAGGCCGCGATACGCATGGCCCGCGACCTGCGTCCCGACGTGGTTCTGATGGACATTCGGATGCCGGTGCTCGACGGCGTCGCCGCAACGAGAGCACTCTCCACACTGGACAATGTACGCGTGTTGATCCTGACGACGTTCAACGTCGACGAGTACGTTGTGGAGGCGCTCCGTGCCGGAGCGAGCGGCTTCCTTCTCAAGGACGTCAAGGCGTACGACCTGGTTGAGGCGGTCCGGGTGGTTGCGGCGGGAGAGGCGATGGTGGCACCCGCGGTGACCCGGCGTCTGCTGGAGCGGTTCAGCCGACACCTGCCGTCCGGCGCGCCCGACGAGCCGGCGCCGGCGGCGCTGGACGGCCTCACCGAACGCGAGGTCCAGGTGCTCGGCCTGGTCGCCCGCGGGTGCTCGAACGCCGAGATCGCGGCCAACCTGGTCGTGACGGAGACGACAGTCAAAACACATGTGCACCACCTGCTCACCAAGCTCGGACTACGCGACCGAGCACAACTCGTGGTGCTCGCCTACGACGTCGGCCTGGTGCAGCCGCGGCGCGGTTGACCGGTCAACGTCTGCATCTCAGGGTGGAGGCCGGGGGCGGTCTGCATCTGGAGATGGAGCCCGAAGACAGCTCCACGGATCGATGAATTCGGGCCTCCGTTGGACCTACCTTTCGAGGCGTCAACCTACGCCACGAAAGGAATTTCATCGATGGCCAATCAGACCGCAGCCCGAGCCCAGAGCCTGACCAAGGTGTACGGTCGCGGCGACACCGCCGTCACCGCGCTGCAGGATGTCTCGCTCGAACTGGCCCGCGCGACCTTTACTGCCGTGATGGGCCCATCCGGGTCCGGCAAGTCCACCTTCCTGCACTGCCTCGCCGGCCTGGACCAGGCGACCAGCGGTGAGGTGTGGATCGGCGACACGGAAATCGGCCGGATGCGCGAGCGTGACCTGACCCGGCTCCGTCGGGACCGGGTCGGCTTCATCTTCCAGGCCTTCAATCTGTTGCCGGCACTGAGCGCGGCGGCGAACATCACGCTGGCACTCGACATCGCCGGCCGGTCGCCCGACCGCGCGTGGCTCGCGACGGTGGTCGACGCGGTCGGGCTGGGCGACCGGCTCCGCCACCGGCCGAGCGAGCTCTCCGGTGGTCAGCAGCAACGGGTCGCGGTGGCCCGCGCCCTGGTCGGCCGACCGGACATCGTCTTCGCCGACGAGCCCACCGGTAACCTCGACTCCCGATCGGGGGCACAGCTGCTCGATCTCCTGCGCCGCTGTGTACGGGAGTTCGGCCAGACCATCGTCATGGTCACCCACGATCCGGTCGCGGCCAGCTACGCCGACCAGGCGGTGTTCCTGGCGGATGGTCACATCGTCGACACCGAGGACGACCCGACGCCGCAGCGGGTGCTCGACCGCATGAAGACGCTGGGAGGCTGATCGATATGCTGCGCGCAAGTCTGAAGAGCCTGCTCTCGCACAAGGCGCGGCTTGCCATGACCGCCCTGGCGATAGCGCTCGGCGTCGCCTTCATGTCCGGCGCGTTCACGTTCACCGCAACCCTGCAACATGACCTCGACTCGCTCTTCCGGACCGCGGTCGCGGGCACCGACGTCATCGTCGAGCACACCTCGCCGGCGGGCGAGGGCGGCGGTAACGCTGGGACGCGGGCCACGATCCGGGCGAGCCTGCTGGCGGGAATCCGTTCCACCGACGGTGTCGACGCCGCGGACGGTGCCATCCTCGACCAGTCTCAGTTGACCACAGTGGACGGACACCTGGCCGGCGCGGGTCCCGGCCTCGCCACGATATGGCGGTCTCACCCCACATTGGACACTGCGTTCCCGCTGCGGGCCGGTCGCGCGCCGGTCGCCGTCGGCGAGGTCGCCATCGACCAGACGTCGGCCGACACCGACGACCTCCACGTCGGCGACACCGTACGTGTGATCATCCGCGGCCGGGCCCAACCGTTCCACATCGTCGGAATCGTCGGCTTCGGCACGGGGAACGGGCCGGGACCGTCGTTGACCATCTTCGATCTGGCCACGGCTCAGGATCTGTTCGACAAGGTGGGACAGTACGACGAGATCGACGTTGCGGCCGCCTCCGTCGGAGCGGACGCGTTGCGGGACCGGGTCGCGGCCACTCTGCCGACCGGTGTCGATGCCATCACCGGCGACACCGCGGCCGCGCGACAGTCCGCCAGCCTGCGCGACAACCTCGGGTTCCTCACCGACGCACTCCTCGCATTCGCCGCCATCGCGCTATTCGTCGGCGCATTCGTCATCTGGAATACGTTTTCGATCCTGCTCGCCCAGCGGACGCGGGAACTGGCCCTGTTGCGCGCGCTCGGTGCCAGCCGCCGGCAGATCTTCGCCAGCGTTCTCATCGAAGCCGGGATCCTCGGCGTCATCGCATCCACCGTCGGCGTGGGCCTGGGTCTTCTGGCCGCGCGCGGCCTCACGTCGCTCATGGGCGTGTTCGGCCTCGACCTGCCCAGCGCCGGACCGCAACTACCAGCCACCCAGACGGTTCTTGCGGTCGCGACCGGAACCCTCGTCACAGTCCTGGCCGCTCTCGCTCCGGCCCACCGCGCCACCCGCATCCCACCGGTCGCGGCGATGCGGGAGTCCACGCCGGCGCCGAGACCGTTCACCCGCGGCCGTACCGCGGCCGCGACCGGCATCACGGCCACGGGCATGGCCGCCCTCGCGGTCGGCGTCTTCGGCAACCTCGCCGCCGGCGCGCTCATCACCGGCGCGGGCGCGATCACCGTGGTGCTGGGCGTCAATCTCCTCGCGCCGCTGGTCGCCCGGCCCTCGGTGACAGCGATCGGAACACCCGTGACGGGCCTGCCGGGCCGTACCGGCCGGATGGCGCGCGACAACGCCGGCCGCAACCCGCGCCGTACGGCCGCCACGGCTGCCGCATTGATGATCGGGCTGGCGGCGGTGGCCGGTACGACCGTACTCATCGACTCGGTGAAGGCCGCCGCCGAGTCAGGCATCGGCCGAGCCAGCAAGGCCGACCTGTATGTGACGGCGAGCAACCCCGACACCGGTTTCGCGCCGACGTTGGCCGCGGCGGTCGCGTCGACGAACGGAGTTCAACTCGCCACCGAGGTACGCCGATCCGACGCGGTCGTTGCCGGCAGCCCGCACCAGGCGGTCTACGGTATCGACCCGGCAGCCATCGAGCAGCTCACCGACCTCGGCGTCCGGACCGGCGACCTGGCCGGGCTGAACAGCGGCGGCATGCTGGTCAGCACCCGTCTCGCGACCGCGCACGGCTGGCACGTGGGGAGCACGGTCGAGGTGCAGTTCGGCAGGCCGGCATCCGTGCCGTCATGATCGCCGGAACCTTCGCGAACAAGGGTCCGCTCGGCGACTGTCTGCTGGGGTTGGCCACGTTCGAGCAGGCGACCGGGCGAACTCTCGACTCGCTCGTCCTGGTCAAGGTCGCACCGGGATCGTCGATTGCTGATATCCACAGTAGACTATCGTCGCTGCTCGGTGATTATCCCGGTGTCCAGGCGCTCGATCAGAAGGGTTACGAGAGCGCCACCGCAGCGATGCTCGACCAGCTGCTTGCGCTCACGACAGCACTGCTGGTCCTGGCAGTAGTCATTGCACTTCTGGGCATCGTCAACACCCTCGCCCTCGCTGTCAACGAACGCACCCGAGAACTGGGCACGCTCAGGGCGATCGGAATGGGCCGGGGCCAGCTGGCCGCGACGGTCACCATTGAGGCGGCGATCATCGCTGTCTTCGGTGGCCTGCTCGGTATCACACTCGGGGCTGGCCTGGGAGCCGGGCTCGCCGCGGCACTGACCGGCGACATCCCGGCGCTGCCGGTGGGCCAGTTGGTGGTCTACCTGGTCGTGGCCGTCGTCGCGGCGATGGTCGCCGCGGTCGCCCCGGCGCGCCGCGCCGCGCGAATGGATGTGCTCGAGGCGATCGCGACCGAGTAGCTTCCGGGACAAAGAGGCCGTGGACGTCTCGCGTTGCCTTGGCAACCTCGGACGTCCACGGCCGGAGCCACACTGCGGCCGGATCTCACGGCTTGCCCGCGGCATCCGCTCGTCAAGACGATTGTCATGTAGTGCACAATGGACTATCAAGAAAATCCTGCCTTTAGGGTTGTGTGTAAATCTGTCGATGCTGTAGCATGGGTACATGTGTACGACAGACGCGGTCAGTCCGGTGGATCTGATCCAAGCCGGGGTCGCGGGTCTGCTCGACACCGACGTGATTGGCTCGCCGGACGAGACAGTGCGCGGTGAACTCGTGGCGCTGCTTGAAGTGGCGCAGCAGGTACAGGCCGCGATCTGGGACCGGTTAGGATCGTTCGACGCCCGTGGCTTGGCCGAGGCGGACGGCTTACGCACCAGCCGGGCCTGGCTCGCTGCGATGGGACGGCTCAGCCCGTGCGCGGCCAGCACCCAGGTCAAGCAGGCTCGGCTGCGTCGTCAACTGCCTGCATTGGCCGGCGCCACCCGCACCGGTGCGGTCGGAGCCGAGCATGTAGCCAAGGTCGCCCACCTGGTCGAGCAGATCGGCATCGGCGCGGTCACCCAGGTCGATCAGGTCCTCGCCGATTTGGCCGCCGTGGGCACACCCGCCCAGGTCCAGGCGGCTTGTCAGCGCATTCACGCCCACGTCGACCCGGACGGGCCCGCCCCGACCCGGCCGTCGAGCGGCGTGGATTAAGCCTGCACTCCGACGGGGACATGCTGCGGCTACGCGGCCAACTCGACCCCGACGCCGGGGCCATCGTGCTCGCCGCCCTCGACGCTCTCACCCCCGCCCCCACCTCGGCCGACACCCGCACGCCCGCCCAACGCCGTGCCGACGCCCTCACCGACCTAGCCCGCCTGCCGCTACAGGCCGATCTGCTGCCCACGACCGGCGGACTCCGCCCGCACATCGGCATCATCGTCACCCCCGACACCCTCACCACGCCCGATGTCGAACCCGGCCCGAAGGCCGTCCTGAGCCGCCGGCTCACCCTCGCCGAACACCAACGGGCCCGGCGAACCGACCCGGCTTACTCGGCCCGCTCCACCGACCCGGGATATCCCGCGGGCGCGGACCGTTCACCCTCCGAGTCCGATCGCCGGCGCGCCGACGCGGATCCGCTGGCGGCGGCCGGCATCCCACCCCAGCCGCAACCGCCGTGGCTGAACTGGGTCGGACCGGTCCCGGTCGAGACCGCGCAGCGGCTGGCCTGCGACAGCGTCCTCTACCGCATCCTCTACGACCCCGCCACCGGGCAACCCCTCGACGTGGGCCGGGCCCACCGCACCGCCCCACCCTGGATCCGTCGCGCCCTGCACGCCCGCGACCGGGGCTGCCGCTGGCCCGGCTGCGATGCGGCCATCCCGTGGACCGACGCCCATCATGTCACCCCCTGGAGCGAGGGTGGCAGCACCAGCGTCGATGCGATGCTCCTGCTCTGCCGATGGCATCACACCAAAGTCCACGAAGGACACTGGCACCTCGAATTCGACCCCGCGACCGCACAAGTCAGCATCACCCGACCGGACGGCCGACCCTACGAATTCGGACCCAGCACACCCTGGCTGACCACACACGCTCGCGCCGCCTGAGTCGCCCCGCACCAGGGGAACAGCCTGGTTCATGACCCTCCGCCATCGGCCTATCTCGGTGAGTCGATCGACGAACTGGCACCCCTGGTACTACGTTGACAGCGAGAAGTTGACTCCACAACTTTACCGAGGCGGTGTAGCAATGGACGTAGTTATCCTAATTGGACGGATTATGTTCGCCTTTCTGTTTCTCACGTCTGGGTACTCGCACTTCGCCCAACGGAACGGCATGGCTGAGTACGCCAAGGCCAAGGGAGTCCCGGCACCGATGGTGGGGGTGCTCGCCGGTGGCGTACTCCTCGTAGCCGGCGGGCTCAGCGTCCTGCTCGGAATCTGGGCCGACCTCGGCGCTCTCCTGCTCGTGGCGTTCCTCGTGCCGACGGCTGTCCTGATTCACGGTTTCTGGAAGGAGACCGACCAGCAGGCTCGCATGATGGAGACGGTTCAGTTCAGCAAGGACACGGCCTTGGCCGGGGCCTCGCTCATGCTGTTCGCGCTGTTCGCGTTCGCGGGCGACAATGTCGGACTCACCATCACGGGACCACTGTTCAGTCTCCACTGAGGATCCTACGGCCGTCAGTGCCGAGCCTACGTCATGTTCGGTGTCGGCTCGGCGCGCGCCGAGGTTCACGTCCTGGGTCGGTGAGACGAGCGGCGACGGCCGGCCGCCACGTCTGGCGGCCGCGACGAAGCGAAGAGTTGTGTGTAGAGCGTCTCGGCCATCCATGACTCGAACGCGTCGTCGCTCAACCCACTCTCGGTGACCATTGCGCGATAAGGCCATGGGCCGGTGAAGAACCACAAGACGGCGACAGCCTCCTCGTTCGTCAGGTCGTCGCGCAGCACCCCCGCCGCCCGGAAGTTTGCCACCGCCTGGGTCATCCCGAACCGTCGCTGATCGGCAAGCTTCTGCCACAGCTGGCCGATGGCGGGATCGCTGGCGGCGGCCGCCTCCAGGACGGCCACGACGCCTGCGGTACGGGCACTCGTTCGCCGGATATGGGCGGCGAAGATACCCGCCTTCTCGCGCGGATCGGCCGCGTCGGCTATCTGCCGGACGAACGGCCGCTCCATCATCGGGATCGGTTCGTCGTCGCCGACCACGGTCACGTCGAACAAAGCTGACAGGATCGCCGGCTTGTTGCCGAAGACCGCGTACACGGTCTGCCAGGCCACGTCGGCGACCTCGGCGACCTGCTGAACCGTGGTTGCGGCGTAGCCCTGCCGGACGAAGAGTTCGTGGGCGGCCGCCAGGATCCGGCGCCGCGTCTCCCGCGCCGACCGCGCCCGTCGGCCCTCCGCCTTGCCTGGACCGCTGACATCTGCGGGTGCCGTGACGCGGGTGTCGGCGGGATACCTCTTGACGATGGCCACAAGATAGAGTAACACTCTTCTGGAAGAGTATAACTCTATCGTTAGAACTTGGCTCTAGAGAGGGACGGTCATGAGCATCGCGTACCGGATCATGTACCGGCTCAACGCCACACCCTGGGACGTCTCAGACTCCGCTCGGGATCTGAGACGTCTGGTCGAGGGCGAGCATGCGCTGAAGCCCGGAACTGCTCTCGACGTCGGATGCGGCACCGGCCGTGATGTGGTGTATCTCGCCCGGCACGGCTGGGTCGTGACCGGCATCGACGACGTGCCCCTGGCGCTTCGCCGAGCGCGCGCCCGAGCCGACGCGGCCGGCGTCGCCGTGACGCTCCAACGCGCCGAGATCTCATCCGACCGGATAGAGGGTCGCTACAACCTCGTCGTCGACATCGGGTGCCTGCACAACCTGAGCCGCGCCGCACTCCAACGCGCGGCGTCCACACTGGACGATGTGTCGGCTGAGGGAGCGACGCTGCTCAGCCTCGCCTTCGAACCCGGCGCGCCGAAACCGGGTCCGCCCGGCTTCACCGCCGAGGACCTCAAAGCGGTGCTACCAGCCTGGAGTCTGGTGTCGAACCGTTACGCCGAGGAGCTGCCCCTCAAGGGTCGGATGCGTTCGGCGCGCCCGCACTTCTACCAGCTCGTCAAAGGCGTTAGCCGGGAGAGCTTACCAACGGACTCTGCATAAAGCGGCGTCCCTGCTGACACCGGTGTCCCATGTGGACAAGCCCGAGCAGTCCACATGGGACCTACGATGGCACGGTCAGGCCGATGCACCCTGCGCGGCGTCCGCGGAGCCGCGTTGGTCGGGTACCGGAACAGTCTCCCCGATGGTTCGCCGCTCAGGACCCTCGGTGCGCTGCTGCTCCTTCAGGTGCGGCGGCGCGATCGCCCGCACCACATGGTAGGCGACGATCGTGACCAACGTGCCGAGCGCGATCCCGCTGAGCTGGAAGCTGTCACTGAACTTCAGGGTCGTGTTTCCGATCGCGATGATGATGCCGGCCGCGACCGGCACCAGGTTGATCGGGTTGCCGAAGTCGACCCGGTTCTCCTTCCAGATCTTCGCGCCGAGCAGGCCGATCATGCCGTACAGCACGACGGTGATGCCGCCGAGGACGCCGCCGGGCGTGGCCGACACGACCGCGCCGAACTTCGGCGACAATCCGAACAGGATCGCCACCAGCGCAGCCACGTAGTACGCGGCCGTCGAGTAGATGCGCGTCGCGGCCATGACACCGATATTCTCGGCGTACGTCGTCGTGGGTGAACCGCCGACTGAACTGGTGATGACCGTGGCGATGCCATCGGCCGCGATCGCCCGACCCATGACCGGGTCGAGGTCGGTGCGCGTCATCTCGGCGACCGCCTTGACGTGGCCGGCGTTCTCCGCGATCAGCGCGATCACGGCGGGCAGTACCAGCAAGATGAATGCGATCTTGAAGTCGGGCAGGTGCCAGCCGGCGACCTCCTTGCTGTCCGCGCCGGTCGTGGTGTGCGGCGGGAAC
Source organism: Actinomycetota bacterium (assembly GCA_046728155.1). Lineage (GTDB taxonomy): Bacteria > Actinomycetota > Actinomycetes > Mycobacteriales > Micromonosporaceae > CAWDLX01. The sequence continues at coordinate 37,341 of JBKPDY010000068.1, read as the reverse complement.
CCGAACCACGACGCCTTGCTCACCTGCGACCAGTCGACCCGGTCGTGCGTCGTGGCCGTGGTGGCGCCGCCGAGCACCGACGTGATGGGTCCGGCGGTATGGTCGAGCAGCCACGACAGCAGGTAGCCGAACAGGAGGCCGACGAAGACGGCGATCCGGCTGATGAAGCCGCGCAACCCGACCGCGACCACCATGACGAACGCCATCGTGGCGAGGGCGACCCACTGGTCCTGCGGCCAGTAGATCGTCGCGACCACCGGAGCCAGGTTGAAGCCGATCAGCATGACCACCGCTCCGGTCACCACCGGTGGCAGCACGGTGTGCAGCACCTTGTAACCAAGGACGTGAATGATGATGCCGGCGATCGCGAGCACAGCGCCGGCGACCAGGATGGCCCCGGTGACCGAGGCGGAGTTCCCGCCCTGGGCGCGGATGGCGACCACGCCGCCGACGAACGAGGCCGACGTGCCGAGGTAGCTCGGCACTCTGCCGTTGACGATGAGCAGGAAGCAGATCGTGGCGATCCCGCTCATCATGATGGCGAGCTGAGGGTTGAGCCCCATGACGAGCGGGAACACGAACGTGGCCCCGAACATCGCGACCACATGCTGGGCGCCCAGCCCGACCGTACGCGGCCACGAGAGCCGTTCGTCCGGGCGTACTACGGCACCGGGTGGTGGTGTTTCCCCCCGTGGACAACACGCCAACCGTACGCGGCCATGTGACCTCCTCGGGTCGCTCGTAGGTTCATCGCGCGGGTAGCGCGAGTGCCAAAGCGCCAACGGGCTGCGCTTGCTCGCGGTGCTTGGCAGAATGCGCCCCTCGCGAGGCGGATCACAAGGGGCGAAGCTTGTCAACGTGTGACTACGCCGTTGGCACACCTCGCCAAAAGCGCCGAACGGCCCGGCACGACGGCCGCCCGAAACGGGACCGTGATGCCGAGCCGGACGGGAGAGGTCGAGCCTCAGTCGTCGGAGAGGCGCTTCGCCGGTACGACCTCCCACGTGACGTTGTCGCCGTGCTGCTGGGTCCAGAACAACCGCCAGCCGTCGCGGAACGGTTGCGGCTGCTTAGCACCGAGAATCCCGTCCAATGAGGAGTCGCCGTCGGAGAAGTGGATACCGGTGATCTCGTTGTCGCCCTCGTTCGGGAAACCGTTACCGAGAGCGGCGAACATGTTGTCCTCGGTCGCGGAGGCGTCCCTGCCCTCGGCCATGAACCGGATCGGAGTGCCGCCGTCGGCGTAGTCCACCCGGGTATCGAACAGGTACGCCGAGTCCAGCGCGTTGCGCTGCAGGTGCAATGTGTCACCGGCATCCTCGACGAAAGCGATGTGGTCACTGTCCAGGAAGGCGACATTGTCGAACGCGGCGTGCGCCTTGTCACCCTCGAAGAACACGCTCAGCTTGCCGTGGTCGGCCTTCGGGTCGGACTGGCTCAGCTTGTACAGGGTGCCCCAGCCGCCGAAGCCGTTGTTGGCCGTGCTGGTGGCGTTGGTGTCGCCGGTCGCGTCGAAGAAGAACTCACGGAAGTTCGTTCCCGGCCGGAACAGGCCGTTCTCGGGCCGCTTGAACGGTGTCGCGCCGGCCGCCTTCGCCGCGGCGTTGGCGTTGAACGGCAGTCCACTCTGGTCGGTCGCCGTGTCGTGGACGGTCACCCAGTTGGTGTCGAACGTGGTGCCGTAGGTCGTCAGGTCGTGCATGTCAGCAGTGAAGACGCCACCGGTGGGGTGGGTCGCGTCGACCGCCTGGAAGGTGATCGGCTGGTGGGTGCGGGCCGACTCGACCTGCAGTGCCTGCAGCTTCCCACCCTTGGTCAGGTCGGTCTTGTCGACCGGTACGAACCGGTAGATGAAGCTGTTGGGGTTGCGGGCGGCGGTCGGAACCGTCGCGCCGCCGATGTCCTCGACCAGCCACACGTTACCGGCCGAGTCGTTCTGTACACCCTCGTAACCGCCCCGACCCAACTGCGGTGAGATGTCCTGGGCGGTGGCGTTGACGTCGGGCGTCGACTGCACCACGGACGCGTTGTTGACCGACTCGGTCGTGAAGAGCAGCAGCTTCGCCCACGGGTCCCAGGTCGAGCCGTCGATGGTCGGGATCGCTGATCCGTTGGTCAACGTGTCGGCGATCAAGGTCACCCGGTGAGCCGCGTCGGCGTCCAGGTTGATCCGGGTGATGTACCCGTGCACGCCCGTCTCGTGACCTTGGTAGAGGAAGCGCGAGCCGTAGTCGTAGTTCGGGTCGGCGCCGTGCAGGCCGGACAGGATCAGATACGTGTTCTTGTCCGGCTCGGTCTTGGTGGCCTCCACATTGTGGCCCGGCGCCTGGGTCACGGTCGGATCCGGGACCAGTGTCCCGTTGTCGTTGTAGCCGTAGTAGCCGACCACACCGTCCGGGTTCTCCAGGCGCATCGATCCCTGTGCGACCGAGTACTCCAGCAGCTCCGGCGACACCGCGTTGGCCGCGGCGATACCGCGGGCATCGGGGTTGGCCGCGATGGAGGTCCAGTCGAGCGGGTCATGGCCGCCCGCCGATGCGGGTCCTCCGAGCGTCGTCACGGCCACGATGGCGCCCGCGAACGCGACCGACGCCGCGGCGGCCACCGCAAGTCGCTTCCTCGCAATCATCCAGACCAGTCCTTTCCGTGCCCGGGCGGGTGGGCCTCCGGCCGGCCCGGCGGGCGTCGACGAATGGTGTGCTCCTGATGCCTACCCGACGATCAGCGGCGGGCGGGTAACCGCGAGGCGGAAGCGAGACGACGCGAAGGTGAAGCTGCGGTGTCGTCGGGTGACTAATGGGCGCTCGGACTCACCAGGCCCGACTCGTACGCCACGATCACCGCCTGCGCCCGATCGCGAACGTCGAGCTTGGCCAGGATCCGGCCTATGTGCGTCTTGACGGTCGTCTCGCCGAGGAACAGCTTGGCCGCGATCTCGGCATTGGACAGGCCGCGCGCGATGAGCTCCAGCACCTGCCGTTCGCGCTCGGTCAGCGTGTCCAACCGCCCACCCGGCACACTCGGTGCCGGTCGGGCGTAGCGCGCGACCAGGCGCCGGGTGATGGCCGGGGAAAGCAGGACGTCTCCATCGTGGACGTTCCGGATCGCCGCCACGAGCCGTTCCGGCGGCACATCCTTGAGAAGAAACCCACTGGCGCCAAGCTCGACCGCGCGGTAGACATACTCATCCAGGTCGAAGGTGGTCAGCATGATGACCTTCGACGACAGCTTACCGTCGCGGAGCATGTCGCCCAACGCCGCCAATCCGTCCATGATCGGCATTCGGACATCGAGGAGGACGACGTCGGGTTGATGTGTACGGACAACCGAGACGCCGACCCTCCCGTCCCCGGCGTCGGCGACGACCTCCATGTCGGGCTGGGCCGAGATGATCAGCCGTAGGCCGGTCCGCACCATCGGATCGTCATCGACGATGACGACACGGATCATCGCGGATCCTCGGGGAGCGGCAGCCGAACGGCTACACCGAAGCCCTTGCCGGGTCGCAGACCCACCTCGATGCTGCCATCGAGGAGGGCGGCGCGTTCGCGCATTCCCATCAGGCCGCGACCGGTGGCGGCGGGGGGAACCGCGCCCCGTTCGTCGTCGACCACGTCCAGCACCAACTCGGATTGTCCATAGTGGATCGAAAGGCTCGTTCCGGCGTGGTTGGAGTGCCGCAGCGAATTGGTCAGCGCCTCCTGCACGATCCGGTACGCCGTGCCATCGATGCGCGTGGGCAGTTCCTTCGGATCGCCGGTCATGCGGTAGCGGATCGGGAGCCCGGCCGCGCGTGCCTGATCCACCAGGGTGGGCACGCCGGCCAGACCGGGTACCGGCGCGGTGGTCACCCGAACGTCGTCGGCGGCGGAGCTTGCGAGCAGGTCGAGCAGACCGCGCAGTTCGGTGAGCGCCTCACGGCCACCGGACTCCAGTGCGAGCAGCTGTTCGGTGGCGGCCGCGGGGTCGCTGGCCAGGACGCTGCGCGCGGCACCGCCCTGGATCACCATGACGCTCACCCGGTGGGTCACCACATCGTGCAACTCGCGGGCGATGCGCGAGCGTTCTTCGGCCAGGGCGGCCGCCCGAAGGGCTTCCTGTTCGCGCCGTACATGCTCCGCCCGGTCGCGCCAGGCCTCCGCTATCTGGCTGCGCCGGCGGATCGCCAGGCCGGCGAGCCACGCGCTTCCCACCATCGCGAACGGGAGCGTCCAGCCGGGAAGGGGAAACTCGAACCGCTGCGTCACGACGGCCGTCAACGGCGCGGCCAACACGATCAGGCCGACCCACGGCCAGCGCGCGTACAGGGCGACCGAAAAGGCGGCGACCAGCACCGCGATGATGCCGGGCAACACCGCCGACGCCGAGACCGGGTAGACCGTCGCGGCGATGACGCCTACGGCCAAGGCTGCCGCGGTCGCGGTCGGCCACAGATGCCGGCCCGCGAGCGGCAGGGTGAGCATGACCAGTACGGGCCAGGCCGGCTCCGGGCCGCCCACGATGACGGACCACGCCAGCAAAGCGAACGCCGGCCCGGCATCGAGGACGACCCGTCGGTTCATGGCAGTGAGCCTATCCACCGGTTACGACCGGCTCCGGAGCACGGCATAGCAGGTCAGCGCGAGCAAAATCAGCGCGGCCGAGCCGAACACTCCGACATCGAGCAACTGGAACGTCCAGAACCGCGACACCGGCTCCCAGTACGTCGCCTGATGCACGTCGTGCCGAGTCAGGCACGCCTCGAACGCGTCCTTGGTCGGCGTCGCCCCGCACCAGCCGGTCAGGGCGGCGTCGTCGATCGGTACACCGCTGCCAGTCACCCATGGGCTGACCGACAGCACCCAGTCGTGCCTGCCGGGCCCGACAGGGACGACCGCGCCGAGCGCCGATACCGCATGCAACGGCGGAACAATCGCGTAGCGCAGCGATTCCCAGGCGAACCGGACCGCCACGAACACGGCCAGAGTGGCGGCCATGGCGGGCAGCGACCTGCGCACGACCGCGCCGGCTGCCGTACCGAGCGCGAATGCGAACCCGGCGATAACGACCGGGGACACATCGACCAGTCCGACGTAGTTCTGCGCCACCGGACTGACCACGCCACCCGCGATGTACGGCTCGAGGAACCACCGGTCCAGCGCCCCGAACGCGAGACCTGTCGCCATGGATCCGACGAGCAGCACAGCGAGTTTCACGAACAGCCATCGGCGGCGGCTGACCGACTGTGTCCAAATGAGACGATGCGTGCCGCGTTCGAGCTCTCGGCTCACGAGCGGGGCGCCGACGAAGACGCCGGCCAGGACGGGAAGCAGGTTGAGATAAGGCAGCAGGTCCAGCAGGCGGGGAAACCGGTCGACGAGGCCATCGATGAGGTGACCGCAGCCTTCATCGGGCAGCGTCAGGCAGGTCGCCAGGCCGCTGTCATGCACGTACGAGGCCAGCGCCGGCCGGAGGGAAAGGAACGCGGCCGCCGTCAGGCCAAGGATCGCGGCGGCGGCGCCCAGATGCAGCCGATGTTGCCGCCAGGTCAGCCAGATCATCGCGTCACGCTCATCTCGGTCAGAATCAGGTCCTCCAGCGCGGTGCCGTCCGGGACGACGTCCCGCACGTCACCCGCGAGGATCACCCCGCCACGACGCATGATGATCACGTGGTCGCAGCCGCGGTTCAGCTCAGCCAGGTCATGCGACGAGTGCACCACGGTCGTACCCGACTCGGCCACCTGCGCCGCGACCGCGGCCATGAACTGCCGGCGCGCCAGCGGGTCCAGGTCCGCGAGCGGCTCGTCGAGCAGCAGCAGCCGCGGCCGCTTGCCCAGGGCCAGGGTCAGCGCCACCTGCGCCCGTTGACCACCAGACAGTTGGCCCGCCCGGCGGTCCGATGGAATGTCCAACTCGGACAGTCGTGACGAGACGTACGCTCGGTCCCATCTCCGGTTGAGACGCCGTCCCAGCTCGACGAGGTCACGCACCCGGAAGTCCCGGTACAGCGGCTTGTCCTGGGCGACGAAACCGACATCCTCCAGACTCTCGGGTCCCGGCCGCCGACCCAGCACGGTCAGTCCCCCCGCGTCGGGCGGAAACAGCCCGACGGCGAGGTGCAAAAGAGTAGTCTTGCCAGCGCCGTTGTCGCCGACGAGCGCCACGACGCTGCCGTAGGGCACGCGTAGGTCAACGCCACGCACCGCCCATCGCCTGCCGTACCGCTTGCCCAACCCCGACGCGACGAGCGCCGATGTGCCATCCATCATGGTGAAACTCCCGTCGATCTGCCGATTCAGGTCGTCCCGACCGTAGGACCGCTCGCGAACCCGGCGCGTCGAGTCACGGTAGGACCCGCGTCCTCCTGCGGTCGGATCGTGGCGGTGCTAGCGTGGTGAGTAGCATCACGCAACTAACAACGGGAGGAGAGCACGATGGATCAGACGACGAAGGACCTGACCGTCGCACGTGGGCGGTATCGCCTGCATGTCGACCTGACCCCGGGCTCCGGGCCGCCGATCGTGTTGATGCACGGTTTCCCCGACAACGTTCACCTCTACGACCGACTCCTACCGCACCTGACGGGCGGACAACCGGTCGTACGCTTCGACTTCCTCGGATGGGGCCGGTCAGACAAGCCGGAGGGCTACCCGTACACGGCGACCAACCAGATCGGTGACCTGGCCGCCGTGATCGACGGTGTCGTGGAGACCGATCAGGTGGTACTGGTAGCGCACGACGCATCCGGTCCACCGGCGATCGACTGGGCTCTGGCCAACCAGTCGCGGGTGGCTGGGCTGGTCCTGCTGAACACGTACTACCACTGGATGCCGGGCCTTCGGCGCCCGCCCGCGATCGCGCTGTACTCGACTCCGGGCGTACGCGCGGCGGCCCGCGCGATCGTCCGCCGGCGACCCGACCTGGACCGCCGCCTCTACAGCTGGCAGGTCGGCGGGTTCATCCAGGATCCCGAGGTACGGCAGTCGATGGTGTCGCAACTCTACGCGGCCTTCCGGCCGGCCAGACCCGCGTTCTGGCGCCTGAATGACGATCTGCTCGGCACGGTGTTCAGCCGCCGCCGACGAATCGGCGCGCTGCGCCGGTTCAACCCTCCGGTACGTATCGTCTTCGGTGCCCGCGACCGGTATCTCAACCCGCGGGTTGCCCGGCAGTTCTCTGGCCTGTTCCCGAACAACGAGCTGCACCTGCTTCCGGACGCCGGACACTATGTTCAGGTCGACGAGCCGGCCAGGGTCGCTGAGATCATCACTCGCCCGTGGCACCGGTAGGTTGGTCGGATGCTCGGTCGAACCTATGACGACCAGGTCTGCTCGATCGCTCGTACGCTCGAGGTCCTGGGTGAGCGATGGACCGTGCTCATCGTGCGGGACGCGCTGCTGGGGGTACGCCGGTTCGATGACTTCCAGCGAAGCCTGGGCATCGCAAGGAATGTGCTCACCGACCGCCTGACCCGACTCGTCGACGCCGGCATACTCGAGCGCGTGCCTTACCAGAACCGCCCACTCCGGTACGAGTACCAACTCACCACGACGGGTGGTGAACTCGCCGTCCCAGTCATCGGCCTGATGCACTGGGGCGACCGGCACCGGCCTGCCAAGGCTGGGCCGCCTCGGCTCACCCGTCATCGTCAATGTGGGGGGCCGGTGCGCGCCGGACTCGCGTGCGAAGCGTGCGGCCGGTCCATCACCCCGGCCGAGCTCGAGGTCTTGCCCGGTCCGGGTCTGCGCACGACGCACCGGTCGCCGGTCCCGACAGGTTGGTAGCGGAACCTGGCGACTACGGCATCCTTACGGAAAGCGAGCACCGACAGGGAGCTCGGCGAGGCGATCCTGACGCCAGCGTTCGGTGGCCTCGACCTGATTGAACGTGAAGATGTGCAGTCCGGCGACGCCGGCGTCAGGCCATCGCAGCGCCCGCACCACCTTGCGCAGGAACGGTTCCGGCGCGTAGCCGCCGGGGGCGACGATGCGGGCGAACCAGTTGGCATGGCTGGTGAGGAACCTCGCCGACTCCCCGACACCGATCTTGGTGGCCATCGCGAGCAGCTTCGTGCGCTCGACCGGCCCGGCGAGTCCAATGTGGATGGGCAGTTCGACCTTGCGCCGCCGTACCCGGCTCACCCATCCGGCGAGGACCCGCGGATCGAAGCAGAGGTTGCTGACGATGTAGGACGCGTGCAACCGCTTGTCCCACATGGCCTGCACGGTCACGTCGTCCTCGATCGCCGGGTGGCTCTCGGGGTAGCCGGTGATACCGACCCGCGCGAACGGCCGACCCATGTCGCTGAGCAGGGCCAGTACGGGAAGCGCGGCATCGTACGGGCCGACCGGTGGGTCCGCGTCACCGGCGGGGACGAACACGTCCTCGACTCCGACCGCCAGCAGGCGATCGACGACGTCCTTGAGGTGCGCCGGATCGGCGACGAGTCGCGCCGAGACATGCGGAACGACCCGGTAGCCGGCGGCCGCCAGCCGCTCGGTCAGGTGGATGGTCGGCTCGAGACCCTTCGTCGGCGATGCCGTGATCGTGACGGTGACGCTGGTCGGCACGGCGCCACGCACGCGCTCCTCGACGGTCGCCGTCGGGATCACCTCGTACCGGACGGTCGACAGCAACCCGCGCATCGCGTCGGCGTTCACGGCCGGAACCAATGCTGCGGTCGGGGCCGGATGTTCTGCCAGACGTGTTTGACCTCGCGGTACTCGTTCAACCCGGCGGGCCCGAGCTCGCGGCCGACGCCCGATTGTTTGTAGCCGCCCCACTCCGCCTGCGGCACGTACGGGTGGTAATCGTTGATCCATACGGTGCCGTGACGGAGTCTGCGTGCAACCCGCTGGGCGCGGCCGGCATCCTGGGTCCACACGGCTCCGGCCAGGCCGTAGATCGTGTCGTTGGCGATGCCGACCGCCTCCTCCTCGTCGTGAAAGCGCTCGACGGTGAGAACCGGCCCGAACGACTCCTCGGCGACGACGCGCATCCCCGATCGGCAGTCATCGAGCACCGTCGGCAGGTAGTAGAAGCCGGCCTCCAGGTCGGGGTCGTCGGGTCGGGCACCGCCACAACGCAGCCTCGCGCCCTCGTTCAGACCCGCCGCGACATACTCCTCGACCCGCCGCCGGTGTGCGGCCGAGATGAGCGGGCCGGTCTCCGCCTTCGGATCGAACGGCCCGCCCAGGCGGATCCGACGTGCCCGGTCGACGACCGCGTCGACGAACTCATCATGCAGGCCATCCTCGACGATGAGCCGGGCACCGGCCGAGCACACCTGGCCCGAGTGCAGGAAGACGGCGGTGAGCGCGAAGTCGACCGCCGTCTCGAACTCCGCATCGGCGAATACCACGTTCGGGTTCTTGCCGCCCAGCTCCAGAGCGACCCGCTTGACGGTACCGGCCGCCGCAGCCATGATCCGACGTCCGGTGAGTATCCCGCCGGTGAACGAAACGAGGTCGACATCCTCGTGTTCGGCGAGCGGAGCGCCGGCCTGCGGCCCGGAGCCGAGGACCAGGTTGGCCACGCCCCGGGGGACTCCCGCCTCATCCAGGATCCGCATGAGCATGACGGCGGTCGAGGGCGTCAGCTCGCTCGGCTTGAGTACGAACGTGTTCCCCGCGGCCAGCGCGGGCGCGACCTTCCAGGACGACTGAAGCAGCGGATAGTTCCACGGCGTGATCAGCCCGCACACACCGACCGGCTCGTAGACGATCCGGCTGATCGCATCGCTGCGCCCGGTGTCGATGACACGCCCCGCGTCGGTGCCGGCAACGCCGCCGAAGTACCGGAAACAGGCGACGACATCATCGATGTCGTAACGGGACTCAACCTCGCGCTTGCCCGTGTCGAGCGACTCGGCGCGCGCCAATGCCGCCCTGTCCCGCTCGATCAGGTCAGCGACCCGAAGCAGGACGGCGCCGCGGTCGCCGGCGGGCGCCTCCGGCCAGTCCCCCACGTCGAAAGCGGTCCGGGCAGCGGTGATCGCCCGGACGGTGTCGCTTCCGTCCGCTTCATCCACAGTGGAGACGTGCTGGCCGTCCGCCGGGCAGAGCACTTCCCGCCGTCGACCGGCCATCGCCGGGACCCACTCTCCGCCGATGAATAGTTCCGGCATGCTCGCCGCCTTCGCCCACTGCTTGCCCTACGGAGTATGTATGATCCGGCGTCCCTACTGACAGCCAGCGTTGTTTGCGCTAGACGGCGCCGAGGCGCTGGGAGATCTCGTCGGCAGCTCGACGAACCGATTCAGCGACCTTGGGCAGTCGCTGCCGGGTGAGCCGGAACCCGGGGCCTGAGGCGCTCAACGCCGCGACGACGGCACCGTCCATGTTGTATACCGGCGCGGCCACCGCGGTGAGTCCGATCTCGAGCTCGTCGACGGTGGTCGCGAACCCCTGTCGGCGGACCTCGGCCAGTTGCGCCTCGAGCCGTCGCCGGTCGACCAGGGTGTGGTCGGTATACCGCTCGAGCGGACGGGCCAGGCAGTGTGCGCGGTCGTCCGCGCTCAGGTGAGCAAGCAGAACCTTGCCGTTGGAGGTGGCGTGCAGCGCGAGGCGCTGGCCGACCCAGTTGCGGGTCTGTACCGCCAACGGCCCAGCAACCTGGTCGACGTAGAGCGCTGCGCAATCGGCCAGCACGGCGAGGTTGATGGTTTCGGCGACCTCCCGTGCCAACTGTTCGCACACCCGCCGCCCCTGCTGCACAACGTCGAGCCGGGCCACGGTCGCACCGGCGAGGCGGAGTATCCCGACGCCCAGGCGGTACTTCCCGCGATCGGTGTCCTGGGCAACCAGGTCGCGATTCTCCAGCGCCCCGACCAACCGGAATGCGGTCGACTTATGCACGCCCAGCTCTGCAGCGATCTCGGTGACTCCCGCCTCGCCCTCGCGGGCCAGGATCTCCAGTACGAGGACGGCGCGGTCCACCGACTGGACCGGTGACTCCTGCTGGCGATCGTGTGAGCTGTTGCCCATGGTGCAACAGTACGACGAGCGGCGGCCCAGTCCGGCAGTGCGACGAGCGGCCGGCCCGGTGGGCCGGACCTTGACACGCACAGCTCACCTTAGCATGATGTTGCGTATGGCGCTACAAGTTGCTCACTACGCAACTGATCTCGCAGATGGTGCCTACCCAGGAATTGAGACTTAGGAGGGAGGAGAGCTTGTTGCAGTATCGCGAGTTCTCGATTCGCGAGGAGAGGTCGATAGCCGGTTGCCGCGTGGCGAGCGCCAGGGTTAGTCCCACATTCCGGGGCGGCCGTCCGAAGATCGGCGTTTTGGTAGCAGAAACGACGGGTGGCGGCCCTTCTGATGCCCTAACGCCGATCTTGCGGTCGTTTCCCAGTATGTGGACGCCACCCACAGGCCCCCGGGCGCTAAGGTGCGCTTCGAGGACTCATTCGACCCCGGGAAACCGGATTGTTCAACGGGCTGGCGGGCTGCAGCGATGCGTGAGTTCGTGCTGACCCTCTCCTGCCCGGACAAGCCCGGCATCGTCCACGCCGTGTCGGGGGCGCTCTACCGTTTGAACGCGAACATCGTCCAGAGTCAACAGTTCGGGCAGCGCCGCGATGGCCACTTCTTCATGCGGGTGCAGTTCGAGGTCTTCGATGACGAAGTCACCGTCGACGGCGTCGAGGGCGAGTTCGAGCCGATCGCCGCGACGTTCGGGATGCAGTGGCGGATCGTCGACCCGGCCAGACGCACCCGGACGCTGATCATGGTCTCGCGCGCCGGCCACTGCCTCAACGACCTGCTGTTCCGCTGGCAGATCGGCGCGCTCCGGCTCGACCTGGCCACGATCGTCTCCAACCATGGCGACCACGAGCCTCTCGTCCGCTCGTACGGCGTCCCCTTTCACCACGTCCCCGTAAGCCCCGACACCAAGGCCGAGGCTGAGACGGCACTGCTGCGCCTCATCGACGACCTCGACATCGAGCTCGTCGTGCTGGCCCGGTACATGCAGGTGCTCTCGGACGACGTCTGCAAGCGTCTCGACGGCCGTATCATCAACATCCACCACTCGTTCCTGCCGAGCTTCATCGGAGCCAAGCCCTATCACCAGGCGCACCGGCGCGGCGTGAAGCTGATCGGCGCGACCGCGCACTACGTCACGCCCGACCTTGACGAGGGACCCATCATCGAGCAGGACGTGGTCCGGGTGGACCACTCCCTCGACGCCGACGAGCTCGCGACTGCCGGCCGGGACGTCGAGGCCCAGGTGCTGGCCCGCGCCGTGAAGTGGCACTGCGAGCATCGGGTGCTGCTCGACGGCAACCGTACCGTCGTCTTCCACTGACGTCGATCTGCCAAGCACCGCGAGCAAGCTGCGGGGCTCGCTGACGCTCACTCCTCGCGCTCGCTCGATCTGCCAAGCACCGCGAACAAGCTGCGGGGCTCGCTGACGCTCACTCCTCGCGCTCGCTCGATCCGCCAAGCACCGCGAACAAGCTGCGGGGCTCGCTGACGCTCACTCCTCGCGCTCGCTCGATCAGTCGCCAAGCTCCTTGCGGCGGCGAGAGACGTACTCGTTCAGCTCCTGCCGGATCGCGTCATCGAGCGGCGGCGCCTCGAACTCGGCCAGCCGTTTCTGGTAGATCTCGGTCGCGCGGGCCGCCGCGTCCTTGGCACCCGCCCGCACCCATCGCTCGTAGTTCTGCGATGAGGAGAGCAGCGGTCGGTAGAAGCAGGTGCGGAACCGCTCCATGGTGTGGGCGGCGCCGAGGAAGTGGCCGCCGTGGCCGACCTCGGTGTGGGCGTCGAAGGCCAGCGATGCTTCGTCGATCTCCAGTGGGGTGAACTCGACCTGGAGCATGCGCAGGATCTCGATGTCGATGACGAACTTCTCGAATCCGGCGACCAGACCGCCCTCGAGCCAGCCGGCGGTATGCATCACCCAGTTCGTGCCGGCCAGGAATGTCGGCAGCATCGTCATGAGAGCCTCGTACGCCGACTGGGCGTCGGCTGACTGGCTCGACGTGAGACCACCCCCGGTCCGGAACGGCAGGCCGAAATGGCGCGCGATCTGGCCGGTGCAGAGCAGACCGATCGCCGACTCGGGCGTACCGAAGCAGGGCGAACCGGATTGCATGTCGATGTTCGACAGGAAGGATCCGAAGATCACCGGCGAGCCCGGGCGGATCAGCTGGGACAGGCAGATGCCGGTGAGTGCCTCCGCCATCTGCTGCACCAGCGTCGCCGGCACCGAGACGGGCGACATCGCGCCCATCAGCAGGAACGGGGTGATCACCACGGCCTGGTTGGCCGCGCTGTACTCGAACTGAGCGTCGAGCATCCGATCGTCCCAGCGCAGCGGGGAGTTGCAGTTGATGAGCGAGACGGTAGCCGGAGTCGCCTCGATCGCGGCCCGGCCACCGAAGAGGATCTCGGTCATCGCGATGGTGTCGCGGGCATTCTCGCCGGAGACGACGTTGCCCATGTATATCTTGTCGGTCAGAGTCTGCAGCGCATACACCATGTCGAGGTGGCGCGAGTCCAGCGGCGCGTCGTTGGGTTCGCAGATGACGCCACCGGCGGAGTCGAGCTCGCTGAAGCCCTGTGCCAGCATGGTGAACCGGCGGAAGTCGTCAAGTGTCGCGTCCCGGCGGACCTGTCCCTCGCGGACGAACGGTGGGCCGTAGACACAGCCGAAGGCCATGTGGTTGCCTCCGATGTGGACAGTGTTGGCCGGGTTGCGGGCCTGCACGTCGAATTCGCGCGGCGCCTTGGCCGCCTGCTCGAGGATGAAGTCGGGGTCGAACTTCACCACGTTCTCCTCGACGCTCTGGCCGGCCGCGCGGAACAGGTCAAGGGCACGCGGGGCGAGGAACTCGACGCCGATCTCGCTGACCAGCCGGCGCCAGCCACGATCGAGCACGGCCATCGCGTCCGGGGAGAGGATCTCGTAGCGCGGCATCCTGTTGACGAACATGCGTCCTCCATTCAGAGCCCGGCGCGTCGGGGGTCGCGGCGGTCACTTGACGCGATCGTGGGCCAGATCATACTCTCATATCATGGTGCAGCAGTTCTATGATGTGGAACTCCCGGCATCCTCGCGGTCAGTGCGGACGCCGCACTATCCAGGAACGGTAAGTAAGCTGTCCGGACCAACGTCAACCTCCACCGGAACGCAGGCCGTCGACCGGGCGATGGAGCTGCTGGCGCTCGTCGTCGAGTCCCCGGACAGCCGTACTTTCACCTCGCTGGTCGAGCAGACGGGGCTGGCGCGGTCGACAGTGTCGCGGCTGCTACAGGCGTTGGAACGACACCGGTTCGTCCAGCGCGACCGCGGTGGCGCATTCCGCCCCGGGGCTGCCTTCGCGATCTATGCGGTGCGCCATGGGCTGGGCAGCGATCTCGTCGAGCTCGCGGCGCCGGTACTGGAGCGCATCGGGGAACAGACTGGCGAGACGGTGAACCTCGCGGTACCGGCCGGCGACGTTGTCGTTCAGATCGCCCAGGTCGATAGCGTCCACCTGCTCGGCACCACGAACTGGGTCGGCGTCACCGTTCCGGCGCACTGCTCCGCACTCGGCAAGGTCTTCTACGCCTACGGGACGCTGCGGTTGCCGACAGGGCCGCTCGAACGGCGGACGCCACAGACCATCACCCGCCCGGCCGACCTGGAACGCAACCTCAGGACCGTGATACGGCGTGGCTACGCGGTCGCCCGGGAGGAGCTGGAGCCAGGGCTGGTGGCTGTTGCGAGCCCCGTCCGCGCTCGCAACGGAGCCGTCGTCGCCGCCCTCTCCGTCTCGGGGCCGACCGCCCGCATCACCGAACGCCGCGCGGACGAGTTCGGTGCCCGGCTCGTCGAGGAGGCGCAGACACTCTCCACGATCCTCGGCCACCCCAACGGCGGATAGGAGCCGCTATGACCGAAGACGAGATCCTCCGCGGTCTCTACGACCAGACGCTGGTCGGCAACGCCCCCGCTGTCCTCGAACTAACCCGGGCCGGGCTCGACCTCGGCATGACTCCGGACTCATTGCTGTTCGAGGCGCTCATCCCGTCGCTGGAGGAGGTCGGCGCCCGGTTCGAGCGGGGGGATTTCTTCGTGCCCGAGATGCTCGTCGCCGGCAGGGCGATGGCGGGCGCGCTCGAGATCCTGCGGCCGCTGCTGGCCGAGACCGGCGCCGAGACGCTCGGCACGTTCGTCATGGGGACCGTCAAGGGCGATGTGCACGACATCGGGAAGAACCTGGTCAACATCATGCTGGAGGGTGCCGGCTTCCACGTCATCGACCTCGGAGTGCAGGTTGCGCCGGAGAAGTTCATCGACGCGATCCGCGAGCACAAGCCCGAGATCGTGGGCTTCTCCGCATTCCTGACCACCACCATGCCCATGTTCAAGGCGAACATCAACGCGCTGCAGAAGGCCGGCCTGCGCGACCAGGTGATCGTCATGGTCGGCGGCGCTCCGGTGACACAGGAGTACGCCGACGCGGTGGGCGCCGATGGCTACGCGGCGGACGCGTCGGCCGCGGTCAAGCGGGCCAAGGAACTATTGCAGCAACGGCGCGCGCTGGCCAGCGTGTAAATCCGGCGTGGAAGGAGCGGCATGCACACCGTCCTACGATCGTCCACAATGGAGGTCGTCATCGGTGACGACCAGCCGTTCTGCGTGATCGGAGAGCGGATCAACCCGACCGGGCGGCGGCTGTTCCAGGAGCAGTTGCGCGCCGGTGACCTGTCCCGTATCGAGGTCGACGTATCCGAGCAGGTCGCCGGGGGCGCGATGGTGCTCGATGTCAACATGGGGGTGCCCCTCACCGACGAGGCGGAGTTGCTGCGCGACGCCGTCCGGGTGGTGCAGAGCCTCACCGACCGTCCACTATGTATCGACTCGTCCGTGGTGGAGGCGCTCGAATCAGGGCTCGCCGCGTACGAAGGCAAGGCCCTGGTCAACTCCGTGACGGCCGAGGACGAGCGGCTGGACGCGATCCTGCCGTTGGTCAAGCGCTACGGCGCCGCCGTCATCGGGCTGCCGAACGACGAGGACGAGATCCCCGAGGATCCGGCCCGACGGGTGGAACTGGCTCGCAAGATCATCCACATCGCGACCGAGCGGTACGGCATCCCGATCGAGGACGTGGTGATCGATCCGCTCGCGATGCCGGTAGGCGCCGACACGTCGCTCGTGGTCAAGACGCTCGACACCATATCGATGATCAGGGATGAGTTCGGTGTCAACATGACGCTCGGTGCCTCCAACGTGTCGTTCGGGATGCCACAGCGCCACGCGATCGGCGCCGCCTTCCTGCCGATGGCGATGACCCGCGGACTCACCAGCGCCATCATGGACGCCCGTACGCCTCAGATCGTCGACGCGGTCAAGGCCGCCGATCTCCTGCTCGGTCACGACGCGTGGGGCGCGGCCTGGATCTCGATGTTCCGGTCGAGACAATGACCCGTACGGTCACCGAGGAGGAGCTGCTACCGCACGACGGACACGGCCGGGTACGCCTGCGGTTCAGCCCGAGCGGACGGGACGTCCGGGTACCACCCGGCGTGACCGTCTTCGACGCGGCCAGCTGGAACGGCATCGCCATCGACTCGACCTGTGGCGGCCATGGCACCTGCCGTAAATGCCTGGTGCGGGTCGTCGACGGCGCCGTGCCGGTGTCGCGACTGGACATCCGGGCGTTCACCCCCGAACAGCTGCGCGACGGGTGGCGCCTCGCCTGTCGGGCCCAGGCGACCGCCGACCTGGACGTGGATGTGCCGCCGCTCGTCACCCGACCGAAGGCGGCGACCGTCGGCGTCGGGCGGCAGGTGATCCTCCGCCCGGCGATCCAGAAGCGCTACCTCGAGCTGGATGAACCGACGCTGGCGGACCAGACCCCCGACCTCGAGCGGGTGCTGGCCGCGCTCGATGACCTGGAGCTACGGGTGGACCTGGCGGTCCTCAAAGGACTGGGACGAACCCTGCGCGCCAACGGCTACAAGGTGACAGCGGTCGTCGCCGACGACGCTCTGATCGCGGTGGAGCCGGGTGACACGACCGCGCGCTGCTTCGGCCTCGCCTTCGATCTCGGCACGACCACAGTCGTCGCGAGCCTGCTCGACCTCGCGACAGGCACGCCGGTTGCGGTGGCCTCCGCCCTCAACGCCCAGCAACCCCTCGGTGGCGACGTGATCACCCGGATCAGCGCGGTGATGATGGACCCGGCCGGAGGTCTGAACCGGCTGCGTCGGTTGGCGCATCAAACGCTCGATGAGCTGACGACGGAGGTGCTGCGGGATGGCGGGGTAGAACCGGAGGAGGTCTACGAGGTTGCGCTGGCCGGCAACGCGACGATGGCGCACATCGCGCTCGGCATCGACCCCGAGCCGTTGGGGGTCGCGCCGTTTGTGATGTCCACCCGCGCCTTCCCGGAGATCCTCGCCGGCGAACTCGGCATCACCGTGCATCCGCGGGCCCGGGCCGTCGTCTTTCCCGCCCTCGGCGCGTACGTCGGCGGCGACATCGTGGCCGGGATGCTCGCCTCGGGGATGGATCGCGACCGCCGGCTGCGGCTCTTCATCGATGTCGGGACCAACTGCGAGATCGTGCTCGGAAACGCGGACCGGCTGGTGGCCACGGCGGCGCCGGCCGGTCCGGCGTTTGAGGGCGCGGCCATCCGATGCGGCATGCGCGCCGCCGACGGCGCGATCGAGGTGGTCCGCGTCCGCGACGGCGAGCTGCAGCTCGGCGTGATCGGCGATGTCGAGCCGATCGGCCTCTGCGGCTCGGGGCTCGTGGACGCGGTGGCCGCCCTCGTCGACGCCGGTCTCATCGAACCGTCCGGCCGGTTCGTCACCGACGAGCGCGCCCGTGCCATCGCCCCCGGCCTGGCCGGACGGCTGCGCGAGGTCCGCGGTGAACGCGTCTTCGTCCTGCACGGGGCGGTCTACCTTTCCCAGCGCGATGTCCGCGCGCTTCAGTTCGCCAAGGCGGCGATCGCCACCGGCTGGACGCTGCTGCTCGAGGAGCTTGGTTTAACGCCCGTGGACATCCAGCAGGTCCTGCTGGCCGGCTCGTTCGGCACCTACCTCTCCCCGGCCAGCGCCATCCGGATCGGCCTGGTGCCGAAGCTGCCCGTGCTCCGCGTCGTGAGCGCCGGCAACGTCGCCGGTGAGGGCGCGAAGATGGCGTTGCTCAGCGTACGGGAGCGGGCCGGTGCGCTCGCACTACTGCACGAGGTTGACTACGTCGAACTCTCCGACCGGACCGATTTCAATGACCGATTCATTGACCTGCTTGCCTTCCCGAGCTGAGCGACGCCCGGTCGCGGTCATCGCGTGCGGCGCGCTGGCCCACGATGTCGCGCGGGTCGCCGAACGCAACCGGTGGCCCGTCGTCGTCCGTCCGCTCCCTCCGCTGCTGCACAACCGTCCACATCGGATCGCGCCGGCGGTGGCCGAGCTCGCCGCCGAACTGCGCCCGCGGTACCGGGATGTGGCGGTGGCGTACGCCGACTGCGGCACGTACGGCGCCCTCGACGATGTGTGCGAGCGGTTCGGTCTGATCCGCCTGAGCGGGTCGCACTGCTACGACGTGCTCGCCGGGCCGGAGCGGATGCGGTCGCTGCTCGAACAGGAACCCGGTACCTACGTGCTGACGGACTTCCTGGTGCGCTCGTTCGACCGGGCGGTCGTTGGCGAGCTCGGCCTCGACCGTTACCCCGACCTGCGCGACGACTACTTCCGTCATTACCGTCGCGTGGTCTGGCTCGCCCAACGCCGAACGCCCGAGCTGGAGCAGCGCGCGCGGGCCGCGGCCGAGACACTGCGCCTCCCCCTGACGATTGTCGACGTCGGAGACGAGGGTCTGGAACGGGAGCTGCGAATACTGGTGGACCATGCCTGAGCGGTACGACTACGTCATCGTCGGCGGTGGTTCGGCGGGTTCGGTGCTGGCCAACCGCCTCTCCGCGGATCCCGCCACCCGGGTGCTGGTGCTGGAGGCCGGACGGCCGGACTACCCGTGGGATGTGTTCGTCCACATGCCGGCCGCCCTCGCGTTTCCCATCGGCAGCCGGTTCTACGACTGGGGGTACGAGTCCGAACCGGAGCCGGGACTGGGCGGCCGGCGCATCTACCACGCTCGTGGCAAGCTCCTCGGCGGATCCAGCAGCATCAACGGGATGATCTTCCAACGGGGCAACCCGCTCGACTACGAACGATGGGCCAGCGGGGCCGGGATGGCGCACTGGGACTACGCGCACTGCCTGCCGTACTTCAAGCGGATGGAGGACTGCACCGCGGCCGAACCCGACGACCCGCGCCGCGGTCACGGCGGACCACTCGTCCTGGAGCGCGGACCCGCCGACGACCCACTGTTCCAGGCGTTCTTCGCCGCCGCGCAGCGGGCCGGATACGAGCTCACCGATGACATCAACGGGTACCGCCAGGAGGGCTTCGGTCCCTTCGACCGCAACATCCACCGCGGCCGGCGGCTCTCCGCGGCCGGCGCGTACCTGAGACCGGCGATGCGCCGGTCCAACCTGACCGTACAGACGCGTGCCCTTGCCCATCGGGTCACCTTCTCCGGTACCCGGGCCACCGGGGTGGTGTACAGCGTCCGTGGCCGGATGCACCGGGTCGATGCGGGCGAGGTCATCTCGTGCGGCGGCGCGTTCAACTCGCCGCAACTGCTGCAGCTGTCCGGCGTGGGCGGCGCAGACCTACTCCGTCCACTGGGGATAGACGTCGTCGCCGACCTTCCAGGCGTCGGGGAACATCTGCAGGACCACCTGGAGGTCTACATCCAGCACGCGTGCACGCGGCCGGTCTCGATGCAGCCGTACCTGCGGTGGCGGCACCGGCCGTGGATCGGGGCAGCCTGGCTCTTCGGACGCACGGGGCCGGGCGCCACCAACCACTTCGAGGGCGGCGGCTTCGTCCGGAGCAACGACGACGTCGCGTACCCGAACCTGATGTTCCACTTCCTGCCGATCGCCGTACGCTACGACGGGTCGGCCCCGGCGTCCGAACACGGCTACCAGGTCCACGTGGGTCCGATGTACTCCGACGCCCGCGGGTCGGTCCGGATCACGAGTACCGACCCGACCCGCCATCCGGAGCTGCGATTCAACTACCTCACTACGGACCAGGACCGACGGGAGTGGGTGGAGGCGGTACGGATCGCCCGTACGATTCTCGATCAGAGCGCCATGGCCGAGTTCAACGGCGGCGAGACCTCTCCCGGCCCCGGCGTCCGGAGCGACGCCGAGATCCTCGACTGGGTCGCCCGCGATGCGGAGACGGCCCTGCACCCGTCCTGCACCTGCCGAATGGGATCGGACGACCTGTCCGTCGTCGACCCGGGCACGATGCGTGTCAACGGCGTGGACGGGCTTCGCGTCGTCGACGCATCGGTCTTTCCGTACGTCACCAACGGGAACATCTACGCGCCGACCATGATGGTCGCGGAACGCGCTGCCGACCTGATCGCAGGCAACCAGACGCTCACGCCCGAGGTCGTGGGGTTCTACCGTCACCCCGGCGGCGGTCTCGGGCGGCGCACGGTCTTGACGCCCGGAGGGCGACGCGAAATCCTTTCTCACATTGAGCACCACGATGCGCATGACGCAACACAGGCGGTGGTGGAACAGGCCGCACGAAAGACCATTACGTACGGGCAGGCGGAGACATGACGTACTCGACGACGGCACCCGGGACACGTCCGGCTGTCCCCGCCCCGGCCTCCCCGGCGGACCGGACCCGTCCGGCCGCGCTGGACGTCCGCCATCTATGGAAGGTATTCGGCCCGCGCGGACGCAACGGCGCGGACGGCATCGTAGGTACCCCACTGGCCCAGCTCGCGCCGGCCGAGTTGAAGGAGCGGACGGGTTGCCTAGCCGCCGTGCGCGACGTCTCTTTCGCGGTGGCCGCCAACGAGGTCTTCGTCGTCATGGGCCTTTCCGGCTCGGGCAAGTCGACGCTTGTGCGCTGCTTGACCAGGCTCGTCGAGCCGACCGCGGGCCAGGTGCTCTTCGACGGCGAGGACATCGGTGCCGCGGACGCACGGCGCCTGCGCGAACTGCGGCGGCACCGCTTCGCGATGGTGTTCCAGAACTTCGGTCTGCTCCCCCACCGACGGGTCGTCGACAACGTATCGTACGGGCTCGAGGTCCGGGGAACCCCGCGTCACCTCCGCCACCAACGAGCCGCTGAGGTGCTCGAGCTGGTCGGCCTCAAGGGCTACGAGAACGCCTACCCCGATCAGCTCTCCGGGGGTATGCAGCAGCGGGTCGGCCTCGGTCGCGCGCTGGCCGTGGACCCCGATGTGCTCTTCTTCGATGAGCCGTTCTCGGCTCTGGACCCGCTCATCCGGCGGGACATGCAGAACGAGGTCATCCGGCTGCATCACGAGGTCGGCAAGACGATGGTCTTCATCACGCACGACCTGCACGAAGCGTTGCGCCTCGGCGACCGGATCCTCATCATGCGCGACGGCGCGATGGTCCAGATGGGCCGGCCGGACGAGGTCGTCGGTGCCCCGGCCGACGATTACGTGCGTGACTTCGTCAGCGACGTACCCCGCTCGCATGTGCTTACCCTGGCCTGGGTCACTCGCCCGGCCGCGCCCGACGACCCGCTCGACGGCCCGGAGCTGCCACCCAACCTCGTGGTGCGCGACGCGGCCAGGGTGGTCCTCGCCGCGACCTCACCGGTACGGGTCGTCCGTGATGGCGAGCTGTTGGGTGTGGTGGATTCCGAGGCGATCCTGCGCGTGATCGTCGCCGAGGATACGAAGGTCATCGGCCGGGGCGCGGTGCGCTGATGGCCACCGTCACCGCGACCGTCGCCCGAGCCCGCGGCTGGAGACCGAACCGGCTGACCATATCGGCCGCTATCGTTGCGGCCTGGATCATACTGTGGAGTATCCTGCGCGGGCGCGACACGCTGTCTCTATCCACATCGGACACTACGCCGTTGCACGACAGGTTCACCGCCCTTCGAGACTATGTGGACAACCACCGCTACTCCAGCGCGTTCTTCACCGACTTCGTCAACGTCATCCGCAACGCGGTCGACCAGATCACGATCTTCCTGCAGAACCTCATCAGCCAGCCGTCCTTCGACCGCCCGGTGCCGCTGATCGGCTGGCTCGGTGTCGTGGCCCTGGCCACGCTCGCGGCGTTCGCCTTCGCGAACTGGCGGATGGCGCTGCTGACCGCGGCCGGCTTCGTCACGTTTGGCCTGCTGGGGTTGTGGCAGGAGAGCATGGACACGCTGGCGATCACCATCACCGCGGTCGGACTCAGCCTTCTCTTCGGAATCCCCCTCGGAGTCTGGGTCGGACTGTCCCGCCGGATCGAGCGTCTCGCGACGCCGGTGCTGGACGTGATGCAGGCGATGCCGACCTTCGTCTATCTCGCGCCGCTGAGTCTTATCTTCCTGATCGGGCCTGCCGCCGCTGTCATCACGACCCTCATCTACGCCATGCCACCGGTCATCCGTCTCACCGCGCTGGGCATCCGTGAGGTCAGCGAGGCCTCGCTGGAGGCAAGCCGCTCGCTCGGCGCCACCCGATGGCAACAGCTCCGGTCGGTGCGGCTGCCGCTCGCGAAACGCACGATCATCGTCGGCGTCAACCAGACCACCATGGCGGCCCTGTCGATGGTCACGATCGCTGCGCTGATCGACTCGCCGGGGCTGGGCCAGACCGTCCTCAGGGCCCTGCAGTCGACGGATGTCGGCACCGCATTCCAGGGTGGCCTCGCCCTTGTCGTGATGGCTATCGTGCTCGATCGGGTTACCACGGCCGCGAGCGTTCGGGCCGAGGCGCGTTACCGCGCCCACTCCCGCCCCGCCACTCCTGCCGTACGCCGGTGGTCCCTGGTCGCGCTCGGCGGCCTGACCGCCGTGGCGCTCTATCTCGCCTATACGTACTACTGGGCCGCCGTATTCCCGGGCGAAGACACGATCGGGGTCATCGGTCGCCCGATCGCGAACGGGGTCGGCTCCGCGTCGAACTGGATCCTGGTCCACCTGTTCACCGTGACATCGTCCATTAAGGACGCCTTCTCCTACGGCCTCATCAACCCGTTCCAGGAACTGCTAGCCGACTCGCCGTGGTACCTGATCTGCGCCGTGGTGCTCGGTCTCACGTGGACGGTCGCCGGTGCACGAGCACTCATCGTCGCCACGATCTGCCTCGGCCTGCTCGTCGGGACCGGACTGTGGGAGGAGTCGATGGTCACGCTCACCAGCGTGCTCGTCGCCGTGCTGATCACTCTCGTCATCGGTGTCGTGGGCGGAGTCCTGATCGCCCGCAACCGCCGGGCCGACCTACTCCTTCGACCCGTACTCGATGCTGCGCAGGCGATGCCCTCTTTCGTCTACCTGCCGCCGGCCGTCGGCCTGTTCGCACCGAGCCGGTTCACCGCGATCGTCGCCGCCGTCATCTTCGCCGTCCCCGTCGTCGTCAAGGTCGTGGCAGACGGCATCGCCGGGGTGCCGCCGACCGCGGTGGAGGCCGCGACCGCATCCGGCTCCAGCAACTGGCAGATCATCACGAAGGTCCAGCTACCGATGTCACGGGCGGCGCTCGCGCTCGCCGCGAACCAGGGCCTCATCTACGTGCTCAGCATGGTGGTGGTGGGCGCCCTGGTCGGCGGCGGCGCTCTGGGGTACCTCGTCGTCGCCGGCTTCTCCCAGAGCGACCTCTGGGGTAAGGGTCTGGCGGCCGGCATCGCCATCGTCGTGCTCTGTATCCTGCTCGACCGCGTGACCCAGGCCGCCACGCGCCGGGCCCAGGCCGCTGACACGGCCCACCGCTACGTCGCCGGCCG
Organism: Actinomycetota bacterium; assembly: GCA_046728155.1. Taxonomy (GTDB): domain Bacteria; phylum Actinomycetota; class Actinomycetes; order Mycobacteriales; family Micromonosporaceae; genus CAWDLX01. The sequence goes on along the minus strand of JBKPDY010000068.1, from coordinate 13,566 downwards.
CGTCGTGGCCCCGAGGGACGAGTCGCCGCAGACCGCGGAGATGGCTCGCACCGCCACTTGACGACCGTCGGACGCAGCCCGTCCGGCCACCCAGATGCCCGTCTCCGGGCGCCGTTGATGCGAGAGAGGAAGTTGAATGCGAATGCGAAACAGGTGGGTGGCCGTCGCGGCGGCTGCCATCGTGGGCGTCGTGGCGCTCACGGCTTGCGGATCGAAGATCCCGTCGACACCGTCAGCCGGCGCGACGTCGTCGAAGCCGTGCGGCACCGTGAACATCGCTCAGAACCCGTGGGTCGGCTACGAAGCGGATGCCGCGGTCGTGGCGTACGTGCTGAAGAACCGGCTCGGCTGCACGGTCAATATCAAGAACCTTACTGAAGAGGTCTCCTGGCAGGGCTTCGGACCGAAGACCATCGATGTCATCCTGGAGAACTGGGGCCACGCCGACCTCGTGACGAAGTACATCGATCAGCAGAAGGTCGCCGTCGACTTCGGCCAGACCGGTAACAAGGGCATCATCGGTTGGTACGTTCCGCCGTGGCTCGCCGCGGCCTATCCCGACGTGACCAATTACGCCAACCTCAACAAGTACGCCGACAAATTCAAGACGTCCGAGTCCGGCGGCAAGGGCCAGTTGCTCGACGGCGACCCGTCCTACGTCACCAACGACGAGTCACTCGTCAAGAACCTCGGGCTCAACTTCAAGGTCGTCTACGCCGGCAGCGAGGACGCCCTCATCGCGGCGTTCAGGTCGGCCGAGCAGAACCACACCTGGCTCATCGGGTACTTCTACGAGCCGCAATGGTTCCTGTCCGAGGTGAAGCTCGTCCACGTGACGCTGCCGCCGTACACCCCCGGCTGCGACTCCGACCCAAAGGCTATCAAATGTGACTACCCGCCGTACGACCTCAACAAGATAGTCAGCGCATCCTTCGCCAACTCCGGCAGCCCCGCGGTGAGTTTCGTCAAGAACTTCAACTGGACCAACGACGACCAGAACGCCGTCGCCCTCGACATCCACGCCAAGATGTCCGACGACGCGGCGGCGAAGAAGTGGGTCGACGCCAACGCGGCCAAGGTGAACGCCTGGCTCCAGTCCAGCTGACCCCCATCTGTCCGGACGTTTGCCCGGACGGTTGACAAACGGAATCTGTGTAACGCGGCGTCCGTACTCACACCGCACTCACCTCGCGGGTGAGGGTGCGGGCGCCGCGCACCAAGTGAAATGGAGAGCCGCGTGGGACCGAGAGTCGTCGTCATCGGCGCCGGCGTCGTTGGCGCGGCTCTTGTCGACGAACTCTCCGCTCGAGGCTGGGACGAGATCACCATCGTCGACCAAGGGATGCTGCCCGCGGCCGGCGGCTCGTCGTCGCACGCCCCGGGCCTGGTATTCCAGACCAACTCCGCCAAGGTGATGACGAGGCTCGCCCGCTACACCGTGCAGCGCCTTGGCGAGCTCGACCTCGACGGCGAGCCATGCTTCCTTCCGGTCGGCAGCCTGGAGGTGGCGACGACACCCGAGCGCCTGGCCGAGCTGCATCGCCGGCACGGCTGGGCCACCTCCTGGGGGCTGCGGGCCGAGGTACTCACGCCCGAGCAGACGCTGGCCCGACACGACCTCCTCGACCCGGACGCGGTACTCGGCTCGCTGTACGTGCCGACGGACGGGATCGCCAAGGCGGTGCGGAGCATCGAGGCCCAGCTGCGCCTCGCCCGAACGCGCGGTGTCCGGGTGCTGGACCGCCACGAGGTCACCGGAATCGCGGTGGACGACGGACGGGTCACCGCGGTGGTGACGGACCATGGCGAGCTGCCCGCCGACATCGTGGTGTGCTGTGCGGGCATCTGGGGACCGAAGGTAGCCCGGATGGTCGGCATGATCCTGCCGTTGACGCCGCTGGCGCACCAACTGGCGTGGTCGACCCCGCTGCCGCAACTGGCCGGCTCAATGGCCGAGCTGACCCGGCCGATTCTGCGCCACCAGGGCGCCGACCTCTACCTGCGCGAGCGCGACGACCGGATCGGGGTCGGCTACTACGGGCACGATCCGATGCCCGTCGACGCGGCCGACATCGCGCCAATCGATGAAGCTCCGATCATGCCGTCAATGCTTCCGTTCACGCCGCCGGACTTCGCCACCGGCTGGGCCGAGGCGGCCAAGCTGATCCCGGCCCTGCGCGACGCCTCGATCGACGACGCGTTCAACGGCCTGTTTTCGTTCACGACCGACAACATGCCACTGCTCGGCGAATCGGCCCAGGTGAAGGGGTTCTGGGTCGCCGAGGCGGTCTGGGTCACGCACTCGGCCGGAGTTGGTCGAGCCATGGCAGAGTGGCTGGTCGACGGCTACTGCTCGAGCTTCGACCTGCACGAGTGCGACGTGAACCGGTTCGAGCCGCACCAGCTGGCTCCGGCGTACGTGCTGACGAAGAACTGCCAGAACTACGTCGAGGTGTATGACGCGCTGCACCCCTTGGAGCCTATGCTCGCCCCGCGGCCCCTGCGCACGTCGCCGTTCTATCCGCGCCAGCAGGCGCTCGGCGGGTACTTCCTTGAAGCGTCCGGTTGGGAACGTCCACAGTGGTATGAAGCCAACGCCGGCCTGCTCGATCGGTACACTGTGGAGACTCCGAACGCCTGGGCCGCCCGCCACTGGTCCGCGATCGTGGGGGCCGAGGCGTTGGCGACCCGGGAAGCCGTCGCGTTGTACGACATGACGCCACTGAAGCGCCTCGAGGTGACCGGACCCGGGGCCACCGGATACCTGCAGTGGCTGACCACCGGCGACGTCGACACCTCGGTCGGGTCGATCACATACTGCCTGCTGCTCGACGAGGACGGCGGCATCCGCTCCGACATTACGGTCGCCCGGCTTGGCCGCCGGCGTTATCAGGTCGGCGTCAACGGAAACCTCGACCTGCAGTGGCTCACGCGCCATGCGCCCGACGACGTGACGGTACGCGACATCACCGCCGGTACCTGTTGCCTAGGTTTGTGGGGCCCGCGCGCCCGCGATGTACTCCAGGCGCTCACGACCGACGACTTCTCCAACGAGGCCCTGCGTTACTTCCGCGGCCGTACCACCTACGTGGGAAGCGTACCGGTCACCGCGCTCCGACTGTCCTATGTGGGCGAACTTGGCTGGGAGCTCTACACGACGGCGGACCTCGGTCTGAAACTGTGGGACACACTGTGGGAGGCGGGCCAGCCGTACGGGATCGTCGCCGGCGGCCGGGGCGCGTTCACCTCGTTACGGCTGGAGAAGGGCTATCGCGCCTTCGGCGTCGACATGACGTACGAGCATGACCCGTACGAGGCCGGCCTCGGCTTCGCGGTGAAGCTCGCCAAGGGAGACTTCCTCGGCCGTGCGGCCCTGCAGCGGCGAGCCGCGGGTCCGCCGAGACGCAAGCTGACCTGCCTGACCATCGACGACCCGGCGGACGTGGTGATGGGCAAGGAGCCGGTCTACGACGGCACCGGCTGCGTCGGGTATGTCACCAGTGCCGCCTTCGGCTACACGATCGGGCGCCCGATCGCGTACGCTTGGTTGCCGGCCGAGATGGCGGCGCCGGGTCGCACCCTCCAAATTGGATACTTTGACCAATACGTCGACGCGACAGTGGCCGAGGAGCCGATGTTCGACCCCAAGATGCTGCGGCTGCGCGGATGACATGGCCAGCAGCATGACCGGCGACCAGCCCCGGCTGCCCGACGACGTCTGGCGTTCGGCCGAGCCCCGGCGGGCATACCAGGTCGTCATCGTCGGCGGCGGGGGGCACGGCCTCGCCACCGCGTACTATCTCGCCCGCAACCATGGCATCACCGATGTCGCCGTGCTCGAACGTGGTTGGCTGGCCGGCGGGAACATGGCCCGCAACACGACCATCATCCGCTCGAACTACCTGTGGGAGGCGAGTGCGGGGATCTACGAGCAGGCGTTGAAGCTGTGGGAGGGTCTGGCCGAGGACCTCGGCTATCCGATCCTGTTCTCGCAGCGAGGCGTGCTCAATCTCGCGCACACACCGCAGGAGGTCCGGGACGGTTTCCGCCGGGTGCAAGCGAACCTGCTCGCCGGCGTGGACGCGCAGTGGCTCGACCCGGCCGGGGTGGCGGAGGTATGCCCGATCGTCAACGTCTCCCCGGAGGTGCGGTATCCGGTGCTCGGCGCCACATTCCAACCCCGGGGCGGCATCGCGAAGCACGACTACGTGGCGTGGGGCTACGCCCGGGCGGCGAGTGCACTCGGTGTGGACGTCGTGGAGCATGCCGAGGTGACCGGCTTCCTCCGCCACGGCACAAGGGTGACGGGTGTTCGAACCAGCCGGGGCGACATCTCCGCCGAGATCGTGGCGCTGAGCGCGGCCGGCCACACCAGCGTGTTGGGGGCCATGGTCGGGCTCCCGGTACCGGTTCAGAGCCACGCCCTGCAGGCGCTCGTCTCAGACCTGCTGCAGCCGGTGCATCCGACCGTCGTGATGTCCAACGCGGTGCACGTCTACGTCAGCCAGGCGCACAAGGGTGAACTCGTCATGGGCGCCGGGATCGACGCGCCGAACTCGTACAGTCAGCGCGGGGCGTTTCACATCATTGAGCGTCAGATGGCCGCGGCGGTCGAACTGTTCCCCATCTTCGCCCGCGCCCACGTCCTGCGAACATGGGGCGGCATCGTCGACGTCTCGCCCGACGCCTCCCCGATCATCGGGCTCTCCGGTGTGGACGGTCTGATGTTGAACTGCGGCTGGGGCACCGGCGGATTCAAGGCGACACCTGGCGTGGGCTGGTGCTACGCGCACACGATCGCGCGTGGCGAGCCGCATCCGCTCGCCGCCCCGTTCACGCTCGACCGGTTCACCACCGGTGCGCTGGTCGACGAGCACGGCGCCGCGGCGGTGGCACATTGAGGTCGCCATGATGCTCATCCCCTGTCCGTGGTGCGGGCCGCGCAACGAGAACGAGTTCCACTACGGTGGCGAAGCCGGCGTGCCGTACCCCGCCGAGCCGTCATCCCTCGACGACGTGGAATGGGGCCGCTATCTCTTCGTGCGGAGCAACCCGAAGGGCCAGTTCCACGAGCGCTGGTGTCACACCGCAGGTTGCCGCCGTTGGTTCTCGGTCGTGCGGGACACGGTGACCCACGAGATCCGTGGTGTGTCGTGAGGCACGCGACCGCGGGACTCGTCGACCGCTCGCGTCCGTTGAACTTCACCTTCGACGGCCGCCGGCTGACCGGGTTCGCCGGAGACACGCTGGCTTCGGCCCTACTGGCGAACGGGATCCACACGGTGGCGACCAGCGTCAATCTCGATCGCCGCCGCGGCATCGTGGCCGCCGGCAGCGAGGAGCCGTGCGCGATCGTCCAGATCGAGTCGCCGTACCCGGAGCCGATGCTGACCGCGACCACGGTCGAGCTCTATGACGGACTGGTCGCCACGTCATTGCCGGGTCGGGGTCGGCTCGCCGCGACCGGAGACACGGCCCGATACGACTCCGTCTGGGCCCACTGCGAGTGCCTGGTCGTCGGGGCCGGCCCGGCTGGGATCGCGGCTGCCGCCGAGGCGGCGCAGGCGGGCGGACGCGTGATCCTGGTCGACGAGCGACCACCCGGGCCGGAGATCCCGGCGGGCGTGCGAGCGCTGACCCGTACGACCGCCGTCGGTTACTACGAGGACAACTTCATCACCGCGGTACAGCGGCGCACCAACCACCTCGGCGGGGCCGCGTCGACCGGCGTCGCCCGCGAGCGGCTGTGGCGGATCCGGGCCGCTTCGGTGGTCTTGGCCACCGGCGCCCACGAGCGGCTTGTCGCCTTTCCCGACAACGACCTCCCCGGAGTGATGCTGGCCGGCGCCGCGTGCGAGTACCTGCACCGGTACGGGGTGCTGGCCGGTCATCGGGCGGTTGTACACACGAACAACGACACCGCGTACGGTGTCGCTGCCGACCTCGCCGCGGCGGGCATCGAGATCGTCGTGATCGCCGACACGCGGGCCGGCGCGACCACTGTGGACACGGGCACCGAGGTTATCGCGTCCGCGCGGATCGACGGAGTGCGAGGCCGCGACCGCGTCGAGGCGGTCGTGGTCAACGGCGCCGAGTACAAGGCCGATCTGCTCCTCGTTTCTGGCGGGTTCAGCCCCGTGCTCCACTTGTACAGCCAGGCCGGCGGCCGGTTGCGCTTCGACGAGGCCCTGGGGGCGTTCGTGCCAGACGGCTGCCGGCAACGGGTGCAGGTCGTCGGCGCGGCCGCGGGGACTGGCCTGCCCCGGACGGGGCCACCTACGTTGCCGGAACCGTCCGATGTGGACGAACGCATCTTCGTCGACCTGCAGCGGGACGTCACCCTCGCCGACATCCGCCGGGCGACCGCGGCCGGGTTGCGATCGGTGGAGCACGTCAAGCGGTTCACCACGGCCGGCACAGCGCATGATCAGGGCAAGACTTCGGGCCTGCTGACCAGCGCGGCCGTCGCCGCCTCGCTCGGGGCCGACGTCGGCTCGGTCGGGATGACGACATTCCGCCCGCCGTACCTTCCGGTGTCGTTCGCGGTGCTGGCCGGTCGGGAACGCGGCGACCTATTCGACCCGTCCCGGGTAACCGCGATGCATGACTGGCACGTAGCCCACGGCGCCACGTTCGAGAATGTCGGTCAATGGAAGCGGGCCTGGTACTACCCCTTCGACGGAGAAGACATGCGGGCCGCGGTCGCCCGCGAATGCGTTGCCGCCCGAACGGACGTGGCGATGATGGACGTCTCCACGCTCGGCAAGATCGACGTGCATGGTCCGGACGCAGCCGAGTTCCTGGATCGTCTGTACACCAACATGATGAGCACCCTCGCCGTCGGATCGGTCCGATACGGCGTGATGTGTCACGCCGACGGTATGGTCTTCGACGACGGGACGGTCGCGCGTCTGGCAGCAGACCGGTTCCTGCTCACCACCACGACCGGTAACGCCGCCGCCGTACTGGAGTGGATGGAGGAGTGGCTGCAGACGGAGTGGCCGAGCCTTCGGGCGTGGTGTACGTCGGTCACCGACCAATGGGCGACGGCCGCGCTGGTCGGCCCGGGTTCGCGTACCGTGCTCGCCGGCCTGGCGCCTGACCTGGCTGTCGACGCGGCGATCTTCCCGTTCATGACCTGGCGCGACGCCACCGTCGCCGGGCTCGATGCCCGGGTCTTCAGGATCAGCTTCTCGGGTGAGCTCGCCTACGAAATCAACGTGCCTACCTGGTACGGGTTGGCGTTGTGGCAGGCGCTGGCCGACGAGGGCGTCACCCCGTACGGCACGGAGACCATGCACGTGCTCCGGGCCGAGAAGGGGTATCCCATCGTCGGCCAGGACACGGACGGTACCGTGACGCCCCACGACCTCGGGCTGAGCTGGGCGGTGTCGAAGACCAAGAGGGACTTCATCGGCATGCGCTCACTGTCCCGTCCGGACACCTGCCGTCCGGACCGCAAGCAGCTGGTCGGCCTGCTGCCGGAGGATCGCTCGCTGCTGCTGGCCGAGGGCACCCATCTGGTCGAGTCCACTGTGCTCGGTGCGCCGCCGGTGCCGTACCTGGGTCACGTGACGTCCAGCTACCACAGCCAGGCGCTCGGGCGTACGTTCGCCCTGGCGCTGGTGGCCGGCGGGCGCGACCGGATCGGCACTGATGTCTACGCGGTGGTCGACGGCGTGCCGACGCCGGTACAGGTTGCGAACTATGTGCTGTACGACCCGAAGGGGGAGCGCCGTGACGGCTGATCGCCGGCGCAGCCCTCTGGCCGAGTGGGCGGAGAGGTTCGCGGCTGTCGAAGTCCACAGTGGAGGAGCGCTCCGGATCGCCGAGATCCCGTTCGTGCCTCAGGTCAACGTGCGGGCCACCGCCGATGCGCGGCCGGCCGCCGGCGCCGCACTGGGCGTCGTGCTACCCACCGAGCCGAACACGGTGACGCGTGCGGGCGACACCGCCGCCTTGTGGCTCGGCCCGGATGAGTGGCTGGTGCTCCACGGGCAGCGCCTCTATCCCCCGGATGGCGAGGGTTGGAGCCTGGTCGACGTCAGCGCCCAGCGGACGACTGTCGCCGTCGGCGGGCCGGACGCGTTGAACCTGCTGGCCCACGGGTGTGCTCTCGACCTCGTTGCCGCGAAGCCAGAGTGGTGTGCTCAGACGTGGCTCGCGCGGGCCCGGGTGATGCTATTCGGTGAAGCTCCGGACGAGGTGCGGATCCTGGTCCAGGCGTCCTTCGCGCCGTACCTCGCCGCCTGGTTGCTCGACGCCGCGTCCGAATGGACCCACGCCGGCTGGGTCAACACAGGCCCGCAATGACGGACTCGGGAGTCCCCAGCCGGCGATCAGCGAAGCCCCAGACCCGTGGCGGACGTGATCGGCGAACCCGTGGCTGCGTTGCCCAGCCGGCCCAAGGCGTACAGGTCCTCGATGGTGGCGAGCACGCCGTAGTGGTCGATCGGTTGCGGGTAGCGGCCGGGACGGATTCCCGCCCCACTGAGAAAGGTCAGGATGTGGTTGTTTGAGGAGTTGTCGTCCTCGTCGAAGGTCACGATGAGCACGCTGTCGTGATCGTGGGCCCAGCGTACGTACGGGTCGACGTGGCTACGCAGCCACGAATCGCCGGTGCCGATCGCGCAGTCGTGCATGTCGTGGCACAGGTCCGGGATGAGAAACGCAACGGTCGGCAGCCGACCGAAGTCCGCAAACGCGGATGACGGCTGGTTCACCGTCGGCGGCAGGTTTCCAAAGTGGACCCAGGGCGCGTGTTTCGCCGCGTACCTGTCGCTGGAGCAGCCGGCGAAACCCACGGCGGGCAGACCCTCGGAGTAGCCGACGAAGGTGAGTCCGGCGTCGAGGAGCTGGCGGCCGAGATTCGGCTGGTTGCCTAGGTGAAGAGGGCAGCGATCGCTGGTCAGACCGTGGGTGGACCCGGAGAAGAGGGCGAGGTAGTTGGGCTCGCTCGGATGCGACACGGCATGTGACCGGGTCAGGACCGCGGAGTGTGCCATCAGCGAGTTGAGGTACGGTGCCATCGGATTCCCGGCCACCTCCGCTGCCGCCTTGTTCTCCAGGACTACGACGACGATGTGGTCCGGTCGGGCCGGTCCCGGGGTGGTCACGATGGGCGCCGGAGCGGATGTCGTTGCCGGTGCCGGGGACACCGCGGGTGCCGTGGGCGCGGCGGTGGAGCTACAGCCGAGCAGGCCAGCCAGCGCAACGGCAATCCCTATCCAGATGCTGGGAACCGGGCGCAAGATCGCTGCCACGGAACCGGAAACGACTCCAGGCGTCGTTTCTGAGACGCAAACGCCGATCTTGACCGACTGTCCCGACACGTGGACCGGGCAGGCACATCGGGTCACCGGCCGAACCTTACCCTTCGCGCGAAGGTCCCAGCGAACCTACGGCTAGAGCCGGCCGCCGGCGGCGGTGTCCGAGGAGAGCCGCTGCGCGAGGTAGATCGGCCCGATCGACACGACGACGAGCACGGCGGCGACGACGTTGATGACCGGAGCCTGGTTGGGTCGGAAGAGGTTGCTGAAGATCCAGATCGGCAAAGTCTGCGTGCCTGGTCCGGCGGTGAACGTCGTCACGATGATCTCGTCGAACGAAAGCGCGAAGGCGAGCAGGCCGCCGGCGAACAGGGCCGACCGGATCAGCGGAAAGGTCACGAGCCGGAACGTCTGCCACGGGCCGGCGCCGAGGTCGGCGCTGGCCTCCTCGAAGTTGCCGCCGAGCCGCCGCAGCCGCGCGATCACGTTGTTGTAGACGATCACCACGCAGAACGTGGCGTGGCCCACGATGACCCAGAACAGTCCCTTCTGGACACCGAGTGGCTGGACCAGCGCCTGGTATGTGCTGTTCAACGCGATCCCGGTGACGATGCCGGGTAAGGCGATCGGGAGCACGATCAGGAGCGAGATCGCGTTGCGGCCGAAGAAACGGTACCGGCCGACGGCGAAGGCGACCATCGAGCCGAGCACCAGCGCGATGGCCGTGGCGCTCAGTCCGGTCTGGACCGATGTCCACAGTGCACTGCGCGCGCCGCCGCTCTCCCAGGCCCGGCTCCACCACTGCGTGGTCAGGCTCGGTGGTGGCCAGGCAAAGGTGCGGTCGGCGTTGAACGAGTTGAGCAGCACGATGGCGAGCGGAACGTAGATGACGGCCAGACCGAGTGCCATGGCCAGCCGTAACAGCCATCGGGTCAGCGGGGACAGGGTCATAGCTGGTCCAGTGCTCCCGTGCGCCGGACGGCGAGCAGGTATCCCACCATGATGAGAACCGGTATCAGAGCCAGCGCCGCCGCGAGGGGGAGGTTGTTCGCCACACCGATATTGGCGTACACGAGGTTACCGATGAGCTGGTACCGGCCGCCGACGATCTGCACGGTGATGTAGTCACCGAGCGAGAGGGAGAACGTGAAGATCGACCCGGCGACGACCGATGGCACGACCATCGGCAGCACGATCGACCGGAACGTGCGGCCAGCGCGACCGCCCAGATCCGCCGAGGCCTCGAGCATGGAGTCGGGCAACCTCTCCAGTCCTGTGTAGACAGGCAGGATCATGTACGGCAGCCACAAGTACGACAGCACGATGATGGTCGCCGTCAACCCGTACCCCGGCCCGTGGCCCGGGCCACCGAGGAGCCAGTCGACCGGCCCGCCGTTGGCCAGCATCACCCGCCAGGCGTACGCCTTGACCAGATAACTCGCCCAAAGCGGGGTGAGGATCGCGATCACGAGCCAGTGGCGATTGCGCCGGGACGCCACCTTCGCCATGTAGAACGCCATCGGGAACGCGACCAACGCGTCGATCACCGTCACCGCGGCCGCCACAGCCACGCTGCGGATGGCGACCTCGCGGTACACGGGCTCGGAAAGAATCGTCCGGAAGTTGTCCAGCGTGAATGTGTGGACCAGCCCGCCGGTGAAGCTGTTGACCGTCCACAGTGATGACACCAGCAGCACCGCGAGCGAGCCGAGGTAGGCAAGCACCAGCCAGGCCATCGGCGCAGAGAGCAGTGCGGCCAGCCGCACGCCGGCGTGGCGGTACAGCCACACGGCGACGTTGCGCCCAGGTGCCCCGGCCGGAGCCGGGGTACCTGAGTCCACTGTGGAGACGGCCAACGTCAGCCCTTGATGGTCGTCCAGGCCGCGGTCCAGGCCGCGTAGTCCTTGCACGTCACGTTCGTCCGGCCGTCCAGGCACTGGGCGATCGGCGTGTTCCAGTACCAGACCTTGCCGAAGTACGACTCGTCGTCGGCATGGAACGTCGTGCAGAAGTTCTTGTCGGCTGTGTGGTCGCAGGCGAGCCGGTTCGCCGGCGCCTCACCGAACCACTCCGCGACGGCCGCATTGACCTCGGGCGAGACAATGTGGTTCATCCACATGTAGGCGCAGTTCGGGTGCTTGGCGTGTGACGAGATCATCCAGGTGTCGGACCATCCCGTCGCACCCTCCGACGGCAGGAGCGCCTCGACCGGTGCCTTGTCGGCCTGGGCGAGGTTGGTGATGACCTGCCAGGTCGTACCCAGCACGGAGTTACCGGACTTGAAGGCCTCGACCTCCTTGGTGTAATCCGACCAGTACTCGCCGATGTTGGCGTTCTGCTGCTTGAGCAGATCGATCGACGCCTGGAACTGGGCGTCGTCCAGGGCGTACGGGTTCTTGATGTTCAGTTCGGGCTTGGTCTTCATGAGGTACAGCGCCGCGTCCGCGATGTAGATGGGCGAGTCGTACGCCGTGATCTTTCCCTTGTACGGCGAGTTGGCGTCGAAGACAGCACCCCACGACCTCGGCGCCGGCTTCACTAAGTCGGTGCGGTACATGAGAAGGTTGGCTCCGCGTCCGTGCGGAATGCCGTAGGCGACTCCCTTCACCGAGTTCCACGCCTGCATCTTCAGACCGTCGAAGATGTCCTTGTAGTTGGGCACGAGGTTGGTGTTGACCGGTGCCACCTGGCCGCCGTAGATGAGCCGTAGCGACGCGTCGCCGGACGCGGACACGACGTCGTAGTCACCGGAGCTCATCAGGGTGACCATCTCGTCCGACGTGCCGGCGATCTTGTTGTTCACCTTGCAGCCGGTGTTCTTCTCGAAGCTGTGGACCCAGTCGACCGTCTTGTCATTGGAGCCGTCCTCGACGTACCCCGCCCACGAGACGATGTTGACGGTGCCCTCGCCGGGCCCGAGTGACGAGAGCATGGGGATGTTCGGCGGAGAGATTCCGCCGGGGCCGGTGCCGGTGCCCGCGTTGTTACCGGATCCGCAACCGGCGAGGATCAAGAGCCCGGCGACGCCGGCCGCGGCCCAACTGACTCGTCTCATCTCGACTCACTTCCTTTGGATGGATGTCTCGGGCGGGCTTTCCGTTACCGATGTCTGGGCCGGTATCGACGGGACGGCGACGACGTCCTCCCGACGCCAGGTCAGGTACACCGGCTTGTCGCGCATGGCCGTGACGTCCGACGAGGACGTCGCGCGGTTCTGTTCGAGGACCACGAGGCGTTGGCCACCGGCGTCCAGGTCAACCACGAGGCGAGTCGTCGGTCCGGCGTAGATGACCTCGGCGACCCGTCCGGTGGTAGAGATCGCACCGACGGCAGCGGGCGGACCATCGAAGCTGATGAAGATCTTCTCGGGCCGGACGGAAAAGACTCCCGTCCGGCCGATGATGCGTTCGGCGGTCTCGCCGCTGAGCAGGTTGGAGACACCGACGAAGCCGGCGACGAACGTCGTCGCGGGATGCTCGTACACCTCCGCTGGCGCGCCGACCTGCTCGATCCGGCCGTGGTTGAAGACGGCGACCCGGTCGCTCATCGTCAGCGCCTCGCCCTGGTCGTGTGTGACGAACACGAACGTGATACCGACCTCGCGCTGGATGGCCTTCAGCTCGACCTGCATCTCCTCCCGAAGCTTGAGGTCGAGCGCTCCCAACGGTTCGTCGAGCAGCAGAACGCGTGGACGGTTCACCAGCGCACGGGCCAGCGCAACCCGTTGTCGCTGGCCGCCGGAGAGTTGTGACGGCTTCCGGTCGCCATAGCCCTCCAGCCGAACGGTGGCCAAGGCCTCCTGTGCCCGGGCCAGACGCTCCGGCTTGGCGACCCCGCGGACGCGCAGGCCGTACTCCACGTTTGCCTGCACATCCATATGCGGAAACAGGGCGTAGTCCTGGAAGACCGTGTTCACGTCCCGATCGAACGGGGGGACACGGGTGACATCGCGTCCACTCAGGTGCACGGTGCCGGCCGTGGGCAGCTCGAATCCCGCGATCAGGCGCAGGACCGTGGTCTTGCCCGAGCCGGACGGGCCCAGCATGGAGAAGAACTCGCCGTCCGCGATGTCAAGGTCGATCCCGGCGACCGCCTCGACGGCACCGAACGACTTGCGCAGACCGGCCAGCCTGATCGCCGGCGCGACCGCCACTGGGCTACCTCCACCGAATCAGTCGACGCTGCCGGACCTCCCTACGGATCCACGTCCCCGCAGGATAGTCGAGCTACGGATCCCGTCGTCAAGTCTCGTTGTCGTTTCGTGGCCGGACGACGGCGAGTGGGGCCGGCGGCACCG
>JBKPDY010000067.1:0-5386 GCA_046728155.1 Actinomycetota bacterium | reverse complement strand
ACGCCGCCGGCCGGCGTACCGCGCCCGGCCTTGACCTCGGAGTTGATCGCGCGGGCCACCTCGTCGCGCGGCAACAGCTCAGGCGGGCGCTTGTTGTGATCGGGGTCGGTGTACCAGCGGTCGGCCTCCTCCTCGGTCTCCGCGTACTGGTGGCGGAAGACATCCGGCACGTAGTCGAACATGAAGCGCCGGCCCGCGGAGTTCTTGAGCACACCGCCGTCGCCCCGTACCGACTCGGTGACCAGGATTCCGCGTACGGACGCCGGCCACACCATGCCGGTCGGGTGGAACTGGAGGAACTCCATGTTGATCAATGGCGCGCCGGCGCGTAGGGCGAGCGCGTGACCGTCCCCTGTGTACTCCCACGAGTTGGACGTCACCTTGTACGACTTGCCGACGCCGCCGGTAGCCAGGATCACCGCCGGCGCCTCGAAGACAATGAAGCGGCCGGACTCGCGGTAGTAGCCGAACGCCCCGGCTATACGGTCCGCGTCGAGCAGCAGCTCGGTGATGGTGCACTCGGCGAAGACCCGTATCCGCGCCTCGTAGTCACCGTGCAGCAGTCGGTCCTCCTGCTGCAGCGACACGATCTTCTGCTGCAGGGACCGGATCAGCTCCAGCCCGGTCCGGTCGCCGACATGGGCGAGTCGCGGGTACTCGTGCCCGCCGAAGTTGCGCTGCGAGATCCGGCCGTCCCTGGTCCGGTCGAAGAGTGCGCCATAGGTCTCCAGCTCCCAGACCCGGTCCGGCGCCTCCTTCGCGTGCAGCTCGGCCATCCGGTAGTTGTTGAGGAACTTGCCGCCCCGCATCGTGTCACGGAAGTGGACCATCCAGTTGTCGTTGGCGTTCATGTTCCCCATGGCGGCGGCCGCGCCGCCCTCGGCCATGACGGTGTGCGCCTTGCCGAACAGCGACTTGGAGATGATGGCTACTCGCTTGCCGGCGAGGCGGGCCTCGATCGCGGCGCGCAGTCCGGCTCCGCCCGCTCCGACCACGACGACGTCGTAGCGGTGCCGTTCGATGTTCTCAGTCATCGCCTCTGATCCTCAGTTGATGAAGCGCAGGTCGGAGATCACGTTGGCCGCCACCAGCCAGACGTACAGGTCGGTCAGGGCCAAGGTGCCGAGGGTCACCCACGCCAGCAGCATGTGCCGGGTGTTGAGCCGGGAGACGAGGGTCCACGCCCGGTACCGCAGCGGGTGCTGCGAGAAGTGCTTAAGTCGACCGCCCATGATGTGCCGGCAGGAGTGGCAGGAGAGCGTGTACGCCCACAGCAACGCGACGTTGCCGATGAAGATCACGTTGCCCAGTCCGAAGCCGAAACCGTCAGTACCCGAGAAGGAGCGGATCGTGTCCCAGGTGTTCACGAGCGAGATGACGACCGCCGCGTAGAAGGCGTAACGGTGCGCGTTCTGGAAAATCAGTGGGAACCGGGTCTCGCCGGTGTACCGCTCATGCGCGTCGGGGACGGCACAGGCCGGCGGTGAGAGCCAGAACGACCGGTAATAGGCGCGGCGATAGTAGTAACAGGTGAGCCGGAACAGCAACAGAAATGGCAGGCTTAGCAGCGCGTACGGGACGAGTGGCCAGTCCGGCACGAACCGCCCGAACTCCGCCGCCGCCGGCACGCACCCGTTGTTCACGCACGGCGAGTAGAACGGCGTGAGCAGGTGATACCCGGGCCCTTCGGCGAAATAGTCACGTTGCAGCAGGATGTGCACGAGTCCGTACGCCAACCACGCCGTGAGTCCCGCCACAGTGAGCGCCGGACCAACCCACCACCGGTCGGTGCGAAGGGTCTTGGCCGAGATCTCGGCGCGGGCGGGCCGGACCGGCCTGGTAGCCGTGGTCGTCATCGTCGAATAGCTCCCTGACGGGCGAACAGGTATCGGACGACGCCGTCCGCGCAGATGACGCCCAACGCCCGCGCCGGTCGGCTTGTCGATGCACACGTTACGCCGAGTGAAGGGCGGCTGATCCGTGGGCCGTCTGTGGACAACCTCACTCCGGTAACATCACGCCCTGCTGGTCCCGTTTGCCCGGACAGCTTGCCAACGGAACTGTCGACTGCGGCGGCCGTACCAACACCGAGGGAGCGTCCGCGTGACCGAGCCGACAGCGAGTGAGCATCGCAGGGCCGTCAGGCCCGTGCCGGGGTCCCCGCGGAGTCGTGGAGCGAAGCGGAGCGACTTCGTGGGGTGGCAGGTGCGGAGCGAGCGCGGAGGCGAGCCGGCGTGACCGACCGGAGACCGATCCTGTCCTGGCTGACCGACATGGACGGTGTCCTCATCCACGAGGGAAGTCTCATCCCGGGCGCGGACGAGTTCGTCCGGCGGTTGGGGTCCTCGGGCCGGCCGTTTCTCGTCCTGACCAACAACTCGATCTACACCCCGAGGGACCTGCGAGCCCGGCTCGCACACACCGGCATCGACGTCCCTGAGGCCGCGATCTGGACCTCGGCCCTGGCGACGGCCAAGTTCCTCGACACCCAGCGCCCCGGCGGCTCGGCGTACGTGATCGGGGAGGCCGGTCTGACGACGGCGCTGCACGAGGCGGGCTACACGCTGACCGATACCTCGCCCGACTACGTGGTTCTCGGCGAGACCCGCAACTACTCGTTCGAGGCCATCACCCGTGCGATCCGCCTGATCAACGACGGGTCGCGGTTCATCTGCACCAATCCCGACGTGACCGGGCCGTCGCTCGACGGCGCGCTGCCGGCCGCGGGTTCGGTGGCCGCGCTGATCACCAAGGCGACCGGGATCGAGCCCTACTTCGTCGGCAAGCCGAACCCGTTGATGATGCGCGAGGCCCTGAACAAGATCGACGCGCACTCGGAGTCGAGTGCCATGGTCGGCGACCGGATGGACACCGACGTCCTGTGTGGACTCGAGGCCGGCCTTCGTACGTTCCTCGTGCTGACCGGGGTCACCCGGGCCGATGAGGTGGACCGCTTTCCGTACCTGCCGTCCACTGTGGTCCCATCCGTGGCCGACCTCATCCCGTACGTGACCTGATCGGGCCGCCGACTCATCAGGCCGATACCCGGTAGGTGTCGAGCGTTACCGAGACCGCCCGGTCGGAGGTGATCTGCCGGACCTGGACCACCGCCATGTGCTGGGGTATCCCGGCCCGGGCCGCCGCGGCCTTGGACGTCAGCACGCAGAACGTCATCCCGGCGGTGACCGGCAACTGCAACTCCGGGGACGGCGAGACGCCCGTCAATCGGGCGGCGCACCCCTCGGGAGTCGTGTTCCCCCCGGTCGCACCGGCGGATTCGACATTGTCGAAGTGGACCGCGAGCGGGCCGCCGCAGGCGCTGAAGTAGAAATCGTGCCCGCTGTACACACCGACCTGGGCGGTGTCCACGTCGATGAAGAGCGACTGGCAACCCTCGGCCGCCGGGGTGGTCACGTCGACCGCGCGTAGCTCGGGGAGGTAGACCGGGGTCGGCGACGGGGTCGGTGTGACGGCGGCGGTCGCGGCCGGAGCCGGGACGAGGGACGGTCGGCCCGACGCCAACCGCTCGGCATCGCTCGCGGCGGCGGCCGCGCTGCTCTTCGCGTCGCGGGCGACGTTGAGCGAGTAGAGCGAGACCAGGATCGCGCCGGCGGCGACCAGCGTGGCGACCACCGCGACGAGCACGGACCCACGGCCGGGAACCGGCTCGCGGGGCCGGCGCTTCAGCGCCGCGTTGACGATAGGCTTGCGCACCGTCGATTGGGTCGCCGCAGTCGGTGCTCCCGCCGTCGCCGACCGCGACGAAACGCCCGTGCCCACCGGACCCGGCGTACCCGGCGAAGCGCCCGTACCGACCGAAGCCGGCGTACCCGGCGAAGCGCCCGTACCCGGCGAAGCGGCGGCACCGGGTGCCGTGGTGGAACCACCCGGGTAACCGGATACCTCCTTCGAGGAGTTCGCCGACGGGCCTGCCTGATTTGGCCCGGTTGGGGTCGGCTCGCGAGGCGGTTCGGTCATGGTCACTCCTAGCGGCCACGTGTGGTCTGACCGTAACGGCCGCCGGCAACCTCCTCAACCGGAAGGGTGAGCACACCCCGCCGTGATCGCGGTACGGTAACGACTCCTCGCATCACCGGAGCGCAGCTCCGTTTGATTCCTTACCCATCGCCCGACCCGTCATAAAGAGTCGCCGTCTCGCCCGATGCAAGCGACTTCCCGCAGGTCAGACAGATGTGATCGAGCTGTTATCGGACCGATGCCTTCGGGGGTTTCTCATTAGGCGGAACGCAGCTACGTTTCCACCGTGGGATCGAGCGCACACCGCCCGATCCGGTGGAAGGAGCTGCGCACATGAGCGATACCACCACGAGTGGGGATCGTTTTGTGGCCGCGGAACCGGTGCCGAGCAGCGATGAAGACGTGCTCGCCGTTGCGGTCAACGCTCCCGATGTCGTCGTACCGACCGGAGTGACGGCGGCCGCCATTATCGGCCGCTCCCCGGGACAACTCGCCTGGCTTCGCCTGCGGCGTGACCGCAGCGTCGTCTTCACCTGCACCATTCTCGTGATCTTCGGCGCCCTCGGCGTTGGCGCGCCCCTGTGGTCGAAGCTCTATGGCCAGGATCCTTTGGACAACCATCCGGACCTGCTCTCCCTGCATGGATCGCTGCCTCTGGGGGTCAACGGCGGCATGAGCGGCACGCACTGGCTCGGCGTCGAACCGTTGCTGGGCCGTGACATCCTCATGCAACTCATCTACGGCATGCGCACGTCGCTGTTGGTTTCCTTCGCCGCCGCCATCCTGACCACCGGGCTTGGTGTCCTCGTCGGCATCGTCGCCGGCTACGCGACCGGTTGGCTGGCCGCGGTGATCAACTGGTTCACCGACTTCGTCCTCGCCTTCCCGTTCTTGATCTTCTCGTTGGCGGCCATTCCGGTGATCGTCAACCGTTTCTATGGCAACGCCCCAGAGCAGCCCGCCTGGTTCCGGATAGCCGTTCTCATCTTCATCCTGGGCGCATTCGGCTGGCCGTACACCGCCCGCATCGTCCGGGGTCAGGTGCTGTCGCTGCGAGAACGGGAGTTCGTCGAAGCGGCACGGGCGGCCGGTGCGGGCGTTGGTCACATGCTCTTCCGTCAACTGCTGCCGAATCTGTGGGCGCCGATCCTCGTGGTCTTCTCGCTCTCCGTTCCGGCATTGATCACGACGGAGGCCGCGCTGTCATTCCTCCAGATCGGGATCCTCGAACCGACCCCCGACCTGGGCCGGATGATCTTGTACAGCGTGAACTACATCCAAGCCGATCCCTGGTACACGTTCTTCCCGGGCTTCACGATCCTGTTGCTGGTCCTGGCCTTCAACCTGCTCGGGGATTCGATCAGAGATGCCTTGGATCCGAAGTCAATGCGCTGACCCAATGCATCGC
>JBKPDY010000066.1:0-17768 GCA_046728155.1 Actinomycetota bacterium | reverse complement strand
CCGGGTGACCTCCACCAGTTGCCCGAAGGACGGGTACTCAGTGCGCGGATCGCGCGGGGACGCCTCGACGACCGGTCGTAGGCCGGCCTCCCGCAGCACCGCGGCCGCGTCCTGCGCGCTGGGCCGCTCGGGTCGGTCGAGGTCATGCATCATCCTCCACAATGGATTGAGAGGAACCAGGGGATGCAGTGCGGTCACCTCCAGCACGACCCGCCGCCGGGCGTGGGCGTTCAGGGCGAGCGCGAAGGCGTCGAGGTCGGGCACGTTGTACGCGACGTGGTGACACACCACGAGATCGGCCGGCTCTACCCGGTCGGCCACGTCGGGCCACCGGCCGACCACAACGGTCGGAGCGAGGCCGAGTTGGGCCGCATGGCGGCTCAGCTCGTCGAGCATCGCCTCGCTCGTGTCGACCGCGGTCAGCCCGGTCGCGCGCGGGGCGAGCGGCAGGCTGGCCGCCCCGGCTCCGGCCCCCACGTCGAGCACTGAGCCCGGAGTACGCAGAGCCTCGGCGGCCCGCTCGTACGAGACACCGGAAGGACGCGCCACCCGATCGGACGCACGCCGGGCGAACACCGAGGTCGGCAGGGTCCATGGCGACTCCGAGACCGCGGCCAGGATCCGGTCGGGAATGGCCCAGGCGGCCAACTGGCCCCGCCAGAATCGCTGCGCCTCCTGGGGCCCGGAGCCCGTCATCGCCAAAGCATAGCCGCCACGACTTTTCGGTGTTTTATACCCGTTCTAGCGGGGGTTGATGGACCTTCGGGACGCGCCTCGACGGCGGGAGCCAGGGCGATGTCCCCATACTGGGAATCGTCGGCATGATCGCCGTCAAGGTATCGGAACCGTCGACACGCGCGTCGTTTCTGGTGCTGGAACACCGATCTTCGACCGTTGATCCCCGGATGTGAGAGGCAAATAACGCTTTCACTACGCTCCGGGCGGCGTCGATCTCGCCACGACATCACATGAACTGACTGCGGACCGCCGTCCGCACGCCAGTGGATCAACACCCCGATCCGACTCCGCAACCAATCGCCCCGTCTCCGCCAAACCGCACGACATGTCCCGCTTATCCGGCATGGTGATCAACGTCCACGACCCGGACACGGAAAGGTCACGACGAAGTAACGCCGCGGCAGAGCCGGGCAGCCCCTGCGTGGCCTCGATCACATGCCGGCGTACGCTCCGGACGTGGTTTCGCCGCAGGTGTTGCGGCGATTGATGGGGAAGGAGAACGTCTTGCGCCCAGCGCGTGGGATAAGAGTTGTCGCGGTCCTCGCGGCCGGCGGTCTGAGCCTCGCCGCGGCCGCCTGCGGCAAGGCTCCCAGTACACCTACACCCGGCGGCACGACCGCGCAGAAGTACGTCGCCTGTATGGTCACCGACCAGGGCGGTCTGGACGACAAGTCGTTCAACGCATCGGCCTGGAAGGGCATGGAAGCCGCGCGGGACGACCCGAACACGAACATCGAGATCAAGAACGTACCGTCGCACGCCGAGGCGGACTACGAACCCAACCTGACGACGTTTGTCAACCAGAAGTGCAACTTCATCCTCGCGGTGGGTGGCCTCATGGGTGACGCCACCAAGAAGGTCGCGTCGGCGAACCCGAACCAGCAGTTCGCCATCGTCGACGCGAACCCGCACGTGTCCAACATCTACCCGATGCAGTTCGACACCGCGCAGGCCGCGTTCGTCGCCGGGTACCTGGCGGCGGGCTACTCGAAGACCGGCAAGATCGGCACATACGGCGGGCTCAAGATCCCGCCGGTGACGATCTTCATGGACGGCTTCGCCGATGGCGCGGCCTACTACAACCAGAAGCACAGCGCGCACGTCCAGGTGCTCGGCTGGAACAAGGCCACCCAGAACGGCCTTTTCGCCAACTCGTTCACCTCATCGGCCACCGGCAAGAGCCTCTCCGACACGCTGCACGCGCAGGGTGCTGACGTGATCATGCCGGTCGCGGGTGGTACCGGCCTCGGCACGACGCAGGACGCCGCGACGGGCAAGTTCACCGCCATCTGGGTCGACACCGACGGCTTCGTCAGCACGCAGTATGGCGCCGGCCTGATCACCTCGGTGGAGAAGAACATCTCCGACGCGGTCAGGGACGCGGCGATTCGGGGGGCCAAGGGCGAGAGCCTCGCCGTCTCCAACGGAACCATCGGCACGCTGGCGAACAACGGAGTCGGCATCGCCCCCTTCCACGACTTCGACAGCAAGATCGACGCTGGGCTCAAGGCCGAG
Source organism: Actinomycetota bacterium (assembly GCA_046728155.1). GTDB lineage: Bacteria > Actinomycetota > Actinomycetes > Mycobacteriales > Micromonosporaceae > CAWDLX01. Next base: position 15,515 of record JBKPDY010000066.1, on the reverse strand, counting down.
GTCCAACAGGTCGAGTCCGACATCAAGAGTGGTGCAATCAAGGTCCAGTCGAGCGCCGAGCCGACGAACTGATCAACCCGCCCTGGATGGGTGACAAGGCGCCGGCCCCCGTGGTGAGATCATCGCCGAGGGGGCCGGTTCCACATTCGGTCGATCGCACGTGGTTCCACAACGCTGCTGGCAGTTGAGGAGGTTGCGCTGAGACTCGAACTGCGCGGTATCACCAAGCGCTTCGGTGACCTGGTCGCGAACGACCACATCGATCTCGTCGTGGAACCGGGAGAGATACACGCCCTCCTGGGCGAGAACGGCGCCGGCAAGTCGACCTTGATGAACGTGCTCTACGGGCTGCTGCAGCCGGACGAGGGCGAGATTCTGGTCGACGGGCGACCGGTGCGGATCAAGGGACCCGCCGACGCGATCGCGGCCGGGATCGGCATGGTGCATCAGCATTTCATGCTCGTACCGGTGTTCACGGTGGCCGAGAACGTGGTACTCGGAGCGGAGCGAGTGGGCGCGGGCGGCGTCCTCGACCGCAAAGGGGCCCGCGAGGAGGTCATCGAGGTCTCCAACCGGTACGGTCTGGCGGTCGATCCGGACGCCGTGGTGGAGGACCTTCCGGTCGGCGTCCAGCAACGGGTGGAGATCATCAAGGCGCTGACCCGGGAGGTCGACCTGCTGATCCTGGACGAGCCGACCGCCGTCCTCACTCCACAGGAGACGGACGACCTGCTGGAGATCATGCGATCGCTCAAAGCGGCCGGAAAGTCCCTCGTCTTCATCACGCACAAGCTGCGTGAGGTCACCGCGATTGCCGATCGGATCACCGTGGTCCGCCGGGGCCGCACGGTGACCACGACCTCCCCGGATACCCCCGAGGACGAGCTCGCCTCGCTGATGGTCGGTCGCTCGGTGGTGTTGACCGTGGTCAAGTCGGCTCGGGAGCCGGGCGCGGTCGTGCTCGAGGTGGCCGGGCTGGCGGTCAACGACGAGCGGGGACACCGGGCGGTCGACGGGGTGGACCTCGAGGTCCGCCAGGGCGAGGTGCTCGGCGTCGCCGGGGTACAGGGCAACGGTCAGACCGAGCTCGTCGAGGCGATCATGGGCCTTCGGAACGTGGTCGCCGGCACCGTGTCACTCAATGGTCACCCGCTCCGGGGAAAGTCCACAAAGGACATTCTTCGGATGGGTGTGGGTTATGTCCCGGAGGACCGCACCGAGGACGGGCTGGTCAAGGAGTTCACCATCGCCGAGAACCTCGTGCTGGACCGCTACGACGCCGAGCCCTTCGGAACCCGATGGTCGCTGAACCCGTCCGCCATCGCGACCGCGGCGAAGGAACGCATCGACCAGTTCGACATCCGCACGACGTCGGCGGGCGCCGCGGCGGCGTCGCTATCGGGCGGGAACCAGCAGAAGCTGATCGTCGCCCGGGAGATGTCGCGACCGTTGAAGCTCTTCCTCGCTGCCCAGCCGACTCGCGGCGTCGATGTCGGCTCGATCGAGTTCATCCACAGCCGGGTCATTCACGAGCGGGAGATCGGCACCGCGGTCCTTCTCGTCTCCAGCGAACTGGACGAGGTGATGGCGCTCGCCGACCGGATCGCCGTGATGTACCGCGGTCGGGTGATCGCGACCGTGGGGCCGGATACGCCCCGTGAGGAGATCGGATTGCTGATGGCCGGTGTCCATCCGTCCACGTCCCCGGGAGCAGGGTCATGAGCGGCAATGACCCCGGGGGTCGGCACGCCGCGGCCGAGCCGGCCACCAGCGAGCCGCCCGTAGCTAGCGGATCAGCTGCTGTGCAGCCTTCGTTCGCCTGGCGTGTCCTGGATGGACTGTGGCGGGCGAACACGGTGACGGTCACGATCCTGGCGATCGTGCTCGCCATCGTCATCGGCGGCATCCTGATCGTCGTCACGGATCCGGACGTCCGGTCCACCTTCACGTACGTCTTCGCCCGCCCGGGGGACGCGTTGACGGCGAGCTGGAACGTCGTGAGCGATGCGTACTCCAACCTGTTCAAGGGGGCCTTCATCGACCCGGCCGCCATCCAGGGCTGGTTCAGCGGGACCAACGACTGGCGGCTGGTCTTCTACCCGATCTCGGAGACCCTGACCTACGCCACACCCTTGGTCCTGACCGGTCTTGGCGTCGCGCTCGCCTTTCGCGGAGGCCTGTTCAACATCGGCGGACAGGGCCAGGCGATCGCGGGCGTGATCGTCGCCGGCGTGATCGGCTTCGCCGTACACCTCCCGGTCGGACTGCACCTGCTGGTGGCATTGATCGGCGGGCTCATCGGCGGCGCGCTGTGGGGCTTCGTACCGGGCGTGCTCAAGGCGCGCACCGGCGCGCACGAGGTCATCACAACGATCATGCTCAACTACATCGCCCAGCTGTTCCTCAACTGGCTCATCGTCCAGAACGGGGTGCAGATCCCGTCGCGGACCCAGGCGATCAGCAAGCCGATGGACGACTCGGCGAAGTTTCCCACGCTGCTCGGCGGCAACCTGCGCGTCGACGGTGGTCTCGTCCTCGCTCTGCTCGCAACCGTGGCCGTTGCGTGGCTGCTGAACCGGTCGACCTTCGGTTTCGAGTTGCGGGCCGTGGGCGCGAATCCCAATGCGGCCCGTACGGCCGGTATGAGCGTCGCCCGGACCACCATTGTCGTTATGGTGATCGCCGGCGGTCTGGCCGGCCTCGGCGGCGCCGTTCAAGTGTTGGGCACCCAGGCCAACGCGCTCACTGGATCAGTCACCGGTTCGATCGGCTTCGACGGAATCCTGGTCGCGCTGCTGGGCCGGGTGAGGCCGTGGGGCGTCGTGCTCGCCGCGATCCTCTTCGGCGCTCTGCACGCCGGTGGCCAGCGGATGCAGTCGTACTCGGGTATCACGCTGGAGCTGACGTTCGTACTGGAGGCGCTGATCGTCCTGTTCGTCGCGGCGCCAGCCGTGGTCAAGGCCATCTTCCGGCTACGTGAGGCCCGGGGCGGCAAGGTCGAGACCACGCTGGCGAGAGGCTGGTGATGACGTGAGCGCGAGGAGCGAGCGTGAGCGAGCACTGCAGCTTGCGAACGGCCCTTGGCGGGCGCTATGACCGCGTTGACGTATGACGAGGTCGTCGTCGTTGAGCCGCTACGGTTCTGGACCCGGGAGCGCCGGGCGGGCGCAGTCCTCGGCGGAGTCGGCATCGTGGCCACTGTCCTTTTCGGACTGCTCGCCAACGGCCAGGACGTCCGGTTCACGCTTACTGAGAACACCGCCGGCGCGGCGATCACCGTGCCGGGCACGGTGGGAGCCGTCCTCTTTGGACTGATTGCTGTGGCCCTCGGCGCGGCGATGTGGACGCCCGCCGCCCGACGCTGGTATGCCTGGATGCTCGGCGTCGGCATCGTTACCGTGGTGCTGTCATCGTTGTGCTGGCAGATCTCGGTCGCCCCGACCGGCCTCGCCTTCATGCCGCTGGTCGACATCATCCGCGGTACGCTCCTGCTCGCCCTTCCGCTCATCTACGGGTCGCTGGCCGGTGTGCTGTGTGAGCGCTCCGGCGTGGTCAACGTCGCGATCGAGGGGCAGCTGCTCACCGGGGCGTTCGGCGGGGCTCTGGTCGGCACCATCGCCGGCAACGCCTGGGTCGGCATCGTCGGCGGCATGCTCGGCGGGATGTTCATCTCGCTGCTGCTGGCCTGGTTCTGCATCCGTTACCTGGTCGATCAGGTGGTGCTGGGGATCGTGCTGAACCTGCTCGCGCTCGGGCTCACCGGATTCATCTACGAGCAGGTGATGCAGCACGACTCGGCCCAGTTCAACACACCACCGCGGGTGCCGTTGTGGCACATCCCGCTGCTGTCGAGGATTCCGGTGCTCGGCCCGGCCGTGTTCACCGGTACGGTCTTCCTGTTCCTGGCCTTCGTCCTCGTCGCCGGCATCACCGTCGGGCTGTTCCGTACCCGGTGGGGTCTGCGTACCCGGGCCGTGGGCGAGCATCCCACCGCGGCCGACACGGTCGGAATCAACGTCCGCCGGGTGCGCTGGCGCAACGTTCTCATCGGCGGCGCGGTCGCCGGGATCGGCGGGGCGTACTACACCCTGGACCTTGTCGGCGCGTTCACCAACAACATGATCGGTGGCAAGGGCTTCATCGCCCTGGCCGCGTTGATCTTCGGCCGGTGGAGTCCGATCGGAGCGATGTTCGCCGCGCTCCTCTTCGGTTTCGCGGACAAGCTTTCGGGCTATCTCACGAGCATCAGCAGCCCGATTCCCGGTGACTTCCTCTCGATGCTTCCCTATGTCGCTACCATCTTCGCGGTGGCCGGGCTGGTCGGACGGGTACGGGCGCCTGCGGCGGATGGTAAGCCGTACGAGAAGGGATGAACAACGTGAGCGCGAGGAGCGAGCGACAGCGAGCCCCGCAGCCTGCGAACGGTTCTTGGCGGGTGACTTGAAGGTCGACTGGCAGCGGCTGCGGGCGGCGGCGACCGAGGTGATGCTCCGGGCCTACGCGAGGTACTCGAACTTCCCGGTCGGCGCGGCGGCCCTGGTCGACGACGGCCGGATCGTGGTCGGGTGCAACGTGGAGAGCGCCTCGTACGGGCTGACCCTGTGCGCCGAATGTGGAGTCGTCTCGTCCCTGTACGCCACCGGCGGCGGCCGGCTGGTCGCACTGTCCTGTGTGGATGGGAACGGCGAGCTCCTGATGCCGTGTGGCCGGTGCCGTCAGCTGCTGTGGGAGCACGGCGGACCTCAGCTCCTCGTCGACTTTCCCGACGGTCCACTTCGGATGCACGAGCTGCTGCCGCACGCGTTCGATGTCAGTGACCTCGCCGCATTCCGGGAGTCGGACCACACGATCGAGGTGCCCGACCGGCTCCGCCGCTGGCGTGGGCGAGGGACCGTCTTCGTACACCCCGACGTGGTCGGGGGCGAGCAGGTGTGGACGGCGTACTGGGAGCGCTCGAGCGGCTTTACCGACGACGAGACCGAACGCGGCATCCTCGAGGAGGCGCCGACCTGGCCGGAAGCGCGCACCGCGGTTGCCTGGGCTCTGGCCCGCACCGAGCGGGTGGTCGTCGTCGGCGCCGATGGTGAACTCGCGTGGGCCGGTACGGGCGAACGGCCGCCCCAGGTACCGACGGTCTGGCACGACGAGCCCAGGGCCCCCACGGAGACGGGGAGCGAAGCGGAGCGTCATCGTGGGGTGGATCGGAACGGCGATGGCTGAGGCGTTCGCCGCGGTGGACGTGATCCGGGCCAAACGCGATGGCGGTCGACTCAGCGATGCCCAGATCGACTGGGTCGTCGACGCGTACACCCGGGGCGCTGTCGCGGACGAGCAGATGGCGGCCCTGGCCATGGCGATCCTGTTGCGCGGCATGGAGGCGGCCGAGATCTCCCGGTGGACCACCGCGATGATCGCCTCGGGCGAGCGCCTGGACCTGAGCAGCGTCAACCGGCCCACAGTGGACAAGCACTCGACCGGTGGTGTCGGTGACAAGATCACACTGCCGCTGACCCCGTTGGTCGCGGCGTGCGGCGCGGCGGTACCGCAGCTCTCGGGCCGGGGATTGGGTCACACCGGAGGCACGCTGGACAAGCTGGAGGCCATTCCGGGGTGGCGCGCGTCGCTCACCAACGCCGAGTTCCTCGCCCAGTTGCGCGAGGTCGGGGCGGTGGTCTGTGCGGCGGGGGACGAGCTGGCGCCGGCCGACCGCAAGCTCTACGCGTTGCGCGACGTGACCGCTACCGTCGAGGCGATCCCGCTCATCGCGAGTTCCATCATGAGCAAGAAGATCGCGGAGGGCACCGCCGCCCTCGTACTCGACGTGAAGGTCGGCTCGGGGGCGTTCATGAAGTCCCGGCCGGGCGCTCGGGATCTGGCCCGGACGATGGTCGAGCTGGGGCACGCCCAGGGCGTCCGGACCGTGGCCCTGCTCACCGACATGTCGACCCCGCTCGGCCGGACGATCGGGAACGCCGTCGAGGTGGAGGAGGCCGTCGAGGTGCTCGCCGGCGGCGGACCGTCCGATGTGGTCGAACTGACCCTCGCGCTGGCCCGTGAGATGGTCGCCGCGGCCGGACTCTCCGATGTGGACCCAGCCGCCGTGCTGGCGAGCGGGCGGGCGATGGATTCGTGGCGGGCCATGGTACGGGCGCAGGGCGGTGATCCCGGTGCCCCGCTTCCGCAGGCGACCGAGCGTGAGGAGGTGCGGGCCTCGTCGGCCGGGTATGTGTCCACGGTAGACGCTTTGAAGATCGGAGTCGCCGCCTGGCGCCTCGGGGCGGGGCGGGCCCGCAAGGAGGATCCGGTGAGTGCGGCCGCCGGGATTGTGCTGCACCGCCGACCCGGCGACCGGGTCCGCAAGTCCGATGTGCTCTTCGAGTTGCGGGCCGACGACGCTGCCCGGATACCGGCGGCCCTCGAGGCCGCGGCGGGTGCGGTGAAACTGACCCGGAGCGCACCGCGATCGGCACCGCTCGTACTCGAGCGGCTGACGTGAGCGCGAGGAGCGAGCGGCAGCGAGCCCCGCAGCTTGCGAACGGTTCTTGGCGGATCGCGCACGCCGTACCCAAACCCCGAGCCCGCGCCGGCGCGAGGATATCCGAACGCTGACACGCGGAAAGTCGACCTTATCGTCGATGCCACTGTGGGTGAGGGCGTTAACCTCGGAGTGGTCGAGCGGACTAAACCACGGACGAACGAGTTGGACGCAGAGTCACAGCGACGGCGGCTACGCTGTCCTCACGAGCGGCCAAGCCGGGCCCAAGCTCGACCGCCGGCACGCTCGTCGGCATAGGTAGCCCGCGCTACAGTTCGCGGGGCCGGAGCAGGCAACGCCGTGATTGTGGATGGACCGTTTTCCGTGACCGTACCCGCGCCCGACCCGCACCGGGTCCGGGCAGCCAGCATCGAGCAGCTGCACCGGCTGGAGCTGCCGTCGCCGCCGCCCACGTACCCGCTCGTGTGGGAGCCGGGCGACACGGTGGAGCTGCGCCCGTTGGACGAGCTGGCCGGTCGCACCGCGATCCTCAACGTCGTACTCGCCCGCTGTTTCGGCATGCCGACCGAGGCGGCCATGGCCTGGTTGCTCGAAGCCCACCTGTTGGAGAACCTGACCAAGCCCGAGTGGAGCTTCGTCGCCTCGAACGAGGGCGATCATCGCTCCTTCGCCCTGCACCTCGAGGCGATCTACGCTCTGGCCTGGCTGATCGGGCTGGTTCCGCACCTGGACCCGAAGGAGCCGGCCCCCGACGGGTTGGTGGCCCAGCTACCGCACCTGCCGTCGAAGGAGACGTTCGAGGCGTGGCGGGCGCGGACGATCCCCGGCCTGCGTCAGCCCGCGGAGGCCGCGATAGTCCTCGACCTGCTCTACTGCCTCGACTGGGCGTACCTCGAGGCTGAGCGTCGCCGCATCCGCCTCCCCGGTCTGATCGACTCGAACGCGATCGGCCAGCGGCGTTGGGCGCTGGAGTGGGCAGTGGTGATGCGAGGCCCGTACCAGGCCCCGCCGGTCGGGTGGGAAGAGGTCGACCTCTCGACCTGACCCTGTCGCGGCGACCAGCATCACACCGCAGCTGGGGAGTTCTGAGTCCGTTACAGGGGACCTACGGCTCCCCATCCGCCGTCCACTCGGCCCGATCAGTGGGTTTCGCGGCGGTAGACACCGATTCGCGCGGAGAGTGTGACGGTCACCGGCGCAGGCAGCTCCGCCACCCGCGCGGCCAACTCCGTCGCTGACGTGTGGAAGGCACTCGGACCCATCCTGGCGAGGTCGAGGGCGTCGGCATGACCGACGCGGGCAGTGGCGGCGTAGGCCAGCTCGCGCTCGAGCCGGAACAAGCCGGTGAACCCGGCGTCGAGCCTCTCGTGCTTCCCCGGATCGATGCCGAGCAGCCCAAGCCCGCTGACCAGTTCGGTCAGGTGCTCCGGTCGCGGGGTGACCACCACGAGCAGGCCGTCGGGGTGGATCACTCGATGGAACTCGCCCGGGTTGCGAGGGGCGAAGACATCAAGCAGCAGGCCGGTACACGCGTCGGCGACAGGGAGGCCCCGCCAGATGTCGCACACAGCCGCACCCAACCTTGGATGAGCCCGGGCGGCTCGCCGTACCGCCGGCTTGGCGATGTCGAGCGCGATGCCCACCCCGCCCAGATGGTCCAGAACGGCGGCCAGATAGTGCCCGGTCCCGGCGCCGGCGTCGACGACGAGGCCGGGCTCGGCCGCACGCGCTGCGTCGACGACCGCGGCGGTGAGACCGTCGAGGAGACCGGCCGCGAACACACGGGCTCGCGACTCGATCATGTCGGGCGTCTCGGTCCCGGCCGGAGGGCGGCCAACGAGCAGGTTGACGTAGCCCTGCCGGGCCACATCGAAGTGGTGCCCGGATGGGCAGACCAGTGCCGACAGCGAGCGAGCATCGTAGGGCCGCCAGGCCCGAGGCGCGGAGCGAGCGCGGAGGCGCTGCGGCGTACCCAGTGCCGACAGCGAGCGAGCATCGTAGGGCCGCCAGGCCCGAGGCGCGGAGCGAGCGCGGAGGCGCTGCGGCGTACCCAGTGCCGCCTCGCCGCACAGCTCACCAGCGCACAGCGGGCAGCGGAGGAAAGCGAGCACGTCGGCGAGCACGGGTCTCCTCGGGGCCGTTCGCCACCTTCGACCGTGGCGGACACTAATGTCTGTTCATGGTCGCATCGAGTGATCCCATCGTGGAGCCCGTCGCCCGCCCTGCGGGTGCCGCGCCGACTCTCGACGAGATCCGCTCGGCTCCGAAGGCGCTCCTGCACGACCACCTCGACGGCGGGTTACGACCGGCGACGATCGTGGAGCTGGCCGACGTGATCGGGCACAAACTGCCGGCCGGCAACGCCGCGGATCTCGGCCGATGGTTCGCCGCGGCGGCCAGTTCGGGGTCTCTGGAGCGCTACCTGGAGACGTTCGAGCACACCGTCGGGGTGATGCAGACCTCGGACGCGCTCTATCGCGTCGCCCGTGAGTGCGCGGTCGACCTCGCCAGCGACGGCGTCGTCTACGCCGAGGTGCGCTTCGCCCCCGAGCAGCACCTCGAACGCGGGCTCACGCTGCCGGAGGTGGTTGAGGCGGTGCTGGCCGGGTTCGAGGCGGGATCGGTCGAGGCCCGGGCGGAGGGCTTCCGGATAAGGATCGGTACCCTGCTCACGGCGATGCGACACGCTGCCCGGTCGACCGAGATCGCCGAGTTGGCGGTGCGGTTCCGCGATGTGGGCGTCGTCGGCTTCGACATAGCCGGAGCCGAGGCGGGGTACCCGCCCACCCGTCACCTGGACGCCTTCGAGTACCTGCAACGGGAGAACTTCCACTTCACCATCCACGCGGGCGAGGGGTTCGGCCTCCCGTCGATCTGGCAGGCTCTGCAGTGGTGTGGCGCTGACCGGCTCGGGCATGGGGTACGGATCATCGACGATATCGCCGGCGGTGGCGCCGAGCTGGGTCGGCTGGCCGCGTACGTGCGGGACAAGCGGATACCGCTCGAGATGTGTCCGTCCTCCAACGTCCAGACCGGTGCCGCGACGTCGATCGCCGAGCATCCGATCGGCCTGCTGCGTGATCTGCGCTTCCGCGTCACGGTGAATACGGACAACCGGCTGATGAGCGGTACGTCGATGTCGCGGGAGATGAGCCTGCTCGTCGATGCGTTCGGCTACGGTTGGACCGACCTGCAGTGGTTCACCATCAACGCGATGAAGAGCTCATTCATCCCGTTCGACGAACGGCTGGTCCTCATCAACGATGTGATCAAGCCGGCGTACGCGGCACTGCTGGCGGCTTGAACCGGTTCGGGGCTGAGCTTCATACCCTGGTCCGCTGATCCCGCTGGCCCTCCGACACGTAGTCACGGGAGCGTCACAGAAGTGTTCCGGGCCGGCCTGGGCTTTCTTCTTGCCACCCATCGTGATGGAATCTTCCAGGCCGACCCGTTCCCCCATCGGGCCCGGTGAGTGACTGGCGCGCCACCTCGGCAGCGCCGGAGGGTGGTGAGGTGAGCAGACAGCAGAGCGCGATGGGTAGCGTACCTATGCGCGTGAGCAGGCCGGTGAGCTGGCTGCGGGATCTTCCGATCTGGACGAAGCTCGGGTTGATCATGATTGTGCCGACGCTCGCCACCATCATCGTCGGTACCACGGGTCTGCTCGATCATGTCGACGCCGCCAACAACGCTGATCGGGCCCGCACCCTCGTCGTGCTCTCCGGGGATGCCGGAAACCTGGTCCACGCCCTGCAGGATGAGCGGACCGGAGCGGCTCAGCTCCTCGACACCCCACCCGGCAGCAAGTCGACAGTCGCGACAATCACGGGGGAGTACAAGAAGCTGCAGGCCTTCACCGACGCGGCCGTCGCCAAGTACCACCAGAGCCGGTCGACCCTGGCCGATGTGCCGGATAACCTACGCCCCCTGCTCGACGAGATCGAGATGAAGATCGGCGAGATGCCGGCACTGCGCGCGCAAATCACCGACCTCACCAAAATCAGCGGGTCAGACGCCGAGACGACCTACCGCGCCCTCATTTCCGACCTGCTCTCCATCCGCGACATAGCCGGCCAGCTCACCGGTGACACAACCCTGACCCAGCGGCTGCGCGCCGCCGGCGCCGTCGCCTCGGCCAAAGAGTTTCTCGCCCGGGAGCGGGTCGTCGTACTCAATGCGCTGGCGGACCGTCAGATGTCACCGGCGCTCCAGCGCGCGCTGATCAATACGCAGGCCGGCCAGGAGCTCGCCGTTGCGGCATTCAACAAATCCGCGACCCCGGACCAGTCCAGGCTCTACGAGCGCACGGTGACCGGCCCGGACCTCAACGTGACTGTGAAGGACGAAAAGCTACTCAACAGTCTCGCCCCGGGCCAGGACCCGAACGCCGTCCTCGACCCGGCCGATTGGGACAAGGCCATGGGCGGCCGGTCCGACCTGATGAAGGCCGTGGAGACCCAGCTCAACGGGCAGGCTCAGGCGGCCGCCATCGACCTCGGTGCCCGGGTTCAACGGCAGGTCCTCCTCGAGACCGGCTTGCTGCTGCTCACGCTGCTGCTGGGCGTGCTGTTCGCGTGGTTGGTCGCGCGCTCGATGGCCCGCTCGCTTCGTGACCTGCGACAGGGTGCGCTCGCCGTGGCCCAGTACGGGCTGCCGCAGGCGGTGGCCCGACTCCGCGACCCGGCCCTGTCCACGAACCTGTCGCCGGCGGGGGTCGCGCTTCAGATCGCCGAGCCGCTCCCGGTGCGCAGCAACGACGAGTTCGGGCAGGTGACCGAGGCATTCAACGCGGTCCACCTGGAGGCGGTCCGGACCGCGGCCGAGCAGGCCGCCCTGCGTGCCTCCGTCGCCACGATGTTCGTCAATCTCGCCCGCCGCAGCCAGATCCTGGTCGACCGGCTGATCGGTCACCTGGACCGGCTCGAGCGGGGTGAGCAGGATCCAGACCGCCTGAGCGAACTCTTCCAGCTCGACCACCTGGCCACCCGGATGCGCCGCAACGACGAGAACCTGCTCGTGCTCGCCGGCGCCGACTCGACCCGGATCCAGCGCGAGCCGGCCGCCCTCATGGACGTGCTACGGGCTGCCCAGTCCGAGGTCGAGCACTACACCCGCATCGAGTTCGGCGTCATCGACCAGGACATCGAGGTCGCGGCGCACGCCGTGAACGACCTGGTGCACCTGGTCGCCGAGCTCTTCGACAACGCCACGGCGTTCTCGCCGCCGGACACGACGATCACGGTCGAGGCTCGCCGCCTCGGCGACCGGGCCGTCCTGCAGGTGGAGGACCGCGGCATCGGCATGTCGCCCGAGCAGTACGCCGAACTCAACGAGCGGCTCGCCACGCCCCCGATGGTCGACGTGGCGGTTTCCCGGATGATGGGTCTGGTCGTAGTCGCCCGGCTGGCCGCACGTCACGGGGTCAAGACCGAGCTTCGTGCAGGTCAGGAACGTGGCACGATCGCCGACGTGCTCATGCCGGCCGGCGTGCTCGTGCCGCGGGCCCTCTCCGGCCGAGGGCAGATGCCGACCGGTTTCCCGGCCGTGAGCTCACCCATGGCCGGCCCGGCGTTGGGCCCGGCCCATCCGACCCCGACTCGGCCCACCTTCCCGGCTCCGCTGGCGCTGGAGAGCGGCCCCAGCTGGGCCGGCAACGGTCAGGCTGGGCCTTGGGGGCAGCCGAACGGAGCACCTGCACCGGCCTGGGGCGCGAGCCCCACACCATCGCTGTGGGATCCGGCGCCGGCCGGGGCGAACGGCGGACCTGGGTACTTCGGAGGCGGGTATGCCGGCCCCGGGCACCCTGGCGCTCAGACGCCCGGGCCGGGCTTCGGCCAACCACCGGGCCAGGGCTTCGGCCAGCCACCTGGCCGGTCCGGACCGCCCGCCGGCGGCGGAGGCCTGGGCGCCGCTCTCGCCGGTGGGCTCGACTCCCGTTCCGCCGGCCCGGGTCGGCCGCTCCCGGCCTGGCACGATCTCACCGGAGCCGGCCCTGAACCACCGGCTTCCCCACCACACAGCGAGACGACACTGCCCCAACGCCGACCCCAGTGGGCCGAGGAGTCCGGCGCCTCCCCGGCACGCCAGGTTGCGCCGCCCGAGCACTGGTCCACATCGAGCGGGTCGGCTTCGTCGACCCGGCCGCCCACCTGGCCACCGGTGGTGGATGAGGCGGAGGGGATGCCGTCGCTGCCCGAGAACCTCACCGCGTCGCTGGACATGACCTCCGAGCTTCCGCGGATGCGGGCGGCAGGGGAGCAGACAGGATTCGGCGCGCCGGGTTCGGAGGAGCCGGCCCGCTATTCCAATGACATGACTCAGGAGCTGCCGATCTTCACCGAACTCGAGTCGGCATGGTTCCACGCGACGCCCATGGACGCGCCGGCGAGCCCGGCACCCGGCTGGCCACCGACGGCGTCCGGCGAGCCGGTGCGGGCGAACACCGGCGACCAGTGGTCCGAACATGGCGCCGGGACATCGGGCGACGCCATGGCGGGGTCGGCTCGTTCAGGCGCGGGAACGCGCCGAACCGAGGGTGCGTCGGGCGTCACGTCCGAGGTATCGTGGCGATCCGCCGCTGACGAGGGATGGCGTGCGGCGGAGGCCGCCGCCGAACCTCATGACGCCGGCAGCACCGACATGGGACTTCCACGTCGGGTGCCGATGGCGCAGCTCGTGCCGGGTGGCGTCGACTCGGTCGGCGGCGGTTCGGATCGACGTTCGCCCGAGTCCGTACGCGGGCTGCTGTCGGCGTATCACCGGGGGGTACAACGTGGACGAGAAGCGCACGGCGGAGCCGATGATTCGGAAGCCGGTCCGCAGTCCAGTGGCAGGGAGCAGGAGGCATGACAACTACGCAGGATCTGAGCTGGCTACTCGCCAACTTCGCCGACCGCGTCCAGGGCGTCGCCCACGCGATCGCGGTCTCGGCCGACGGGTTGCTGCTCGCGGCCTCCCGTGACCTGCCGCGCGATCGTGCCGACCAATTGGCCGCCATCGCCTCCGGGCTGGTGAGTCTGACTCAGGGCGCGGCGCGGTGCTTCGAGGGGGGCGCGGTGCTGCAGACCGTCGTCGAGATGGACAACGGATTCCTCTTCCTGATGTCCATTTCGGATGGTTCCTCCTTCGCCGTCCTGGCTGCCCGCTCGTGCGATGTCGGCCAGGTCGGTTACGAGATGGCGCTGCTGGTCGACCGGGTGGGCGAGGCGCTCACGCCGTCTGCCCGGTCGGCGGCCTCGGTGCTGGGCTGATCGGACGCTCCGTCCGCCGACATCGCTGCCGGCGGAGGGGATCGTCACAGGGTATGGGTGAGCCGCTGACCTATGGCGACGTGAACTACAGCGGATCCTCGCCGCCGGCAGGATCGAATGGGGGGAGGAGGTGACCAGCGATGACGGCGCCCGTTGATGAGCCGACCGGTGCATTGGTCCGGCCGTACGCGGTCACCGGCGGTCGTACCAAACCCCGGCTGGAAATAGCCATCGAGGCTTTGGTAGAGACGACACAGCGCGGCCGGACCATCGGCAGCCGGGACAATGTGTCGGGCGGAAGAGAACAGAACTACATCGTGACCTTGTGCGACGGGCGGTTGCAATCGCTGGCCGAGATCTCGGCCCGGATGCAGCTTCCGCTCGGGGTCGCCCGGGTCCTGGTGGCGGACATGGCCGCAGATGGCCTGGTCGCCATATACGAGCCAGCGTCGCTGGACGGAAACGACGCCGTGGGCACAGAACTGCTTGAGAGGGTGCTGAGTGGACTACGGAAGCTCTGACATGATGCACCGTCCGTCGTCCGGTCGTGTGACGTCGGCGAAGATCGTCATTGCCGGTGGGTTCGGCGTCGGCAAGACGACGCTCGTGGGTTCGGTCTCGGAGATCACCCCGCTCACCACTGAGGCGATCATGACTTCGGCCGGGGTCGGGGTGGACGATACCCGGCAGGTGCCCGGCAAGACGACGACGACCGTGGCTATGGACTTCGGGCGCATCTCCATAGATCACGATCTGATCCTGTATCTGTTTGGTACGCCCGGGCAGACCCGTTTCTGGTTCATGTGGGACGAGCTGGTGCGAGGCGCGATCGGTGCTGTCGTGATGGTCGATACCCGGCGGCTCGCCGACTGCTTCGCGGCCATCGATTTCTTCGAGCACCGCCGATTGCCGTACCTGGTGGCGATCAACTGCTTCGACGGGGTCCAGTACCACGAGGCCAACGACGTGCGGGAGGCGCTCGCAATCCCCGCGGACGTGCCGGTTCTCAGCTGCGATGCCCGGTCCCGGGAGTCGACCAAGAACATCCTGATCGCACTGGTGGAGCACGTACTGTCGCTGCGGCGTACCCGGTCGCCCGCTCCGGCTTAGTCAGCGGATGTGTCTGACCAGGGGGGCGAGCTGGCCGGCGAACTGAGCGAGTTCGAATCCGAGCCGCTCCCGGTCGGCATCGTGGGCTGCGAGCAGGCTGAGTACGACATGCGGAGCGACCGGAGCGGCCAGCATCAGACCGCCGTACATCTCGACCATGACGTGGCGTGGGGTACCGGTGTTCATCATGACCCCGGCGCCGTCAGCGATGCTGAGCAGACCGGCGCCGATCGTGGCGAGCTGTTCGGCCCGCTCCGGCGGCAGGCCGGCGGAGACCGCCACCGTGACACCGTCCACGGTTGCCAGGACCGCGTGGACCGAGCCCGGCGTGCGGGCGAGCATGCCGGCCAGCAGCGAGTTGAGACTGCTCGAGTACGTCGCGACGCCGGTCATCAGGGTAACCGCGCCCGCTGGTCCCGGTTGAACTCCCAGGCCGCCCGGTCGCGCTGACCTACCGCGTACCCGCCGATCTCCTGGCCTCTCCGCCAACCGCGGAAGTATCCCTCGGTATGCTCGGCGATGCTCTGTGCGTCCCGCACGATGCGCAACTGGCGACGGGCGCTCTGGGCGGATCCTGGTACGAGGTTGGCCTGCGGGACCCGACGCGGCAGTCCGGCGCTCGTCGCGGCCCCGACCGTCGGGTTGGCGAGGTGTTCGGC